>NZ_JBEZCZ010000016.1:0-139046 GCF_040647875.1 Micromonospora sp. NPDC049230 | reverse complement strand
ACGGCGCCAGCACAGCCCACTCGTGATTCGTCAGATCGCCTCGTGCCACAACGGGTCTAACGAGCGAGATTCATGATCCGCGAGACAGAACCTAGCCCGGCCACAGGGATGCGGTAGTGCCGGGCCAGGGCGCTCAGCACGGAGAGGTCGGCCGGCAGTTCGGCCTGGGAGAGCCCGGGAATGACGCACCTCGGAGTGGGCAGGACCACCCGGAGCACGACATCGCCCAGGCGTAGTTCCTGCCCCGGTTCGGGGTCACGCGGTGCGTCGATGACCAGGTTCGGGCGAAACCGCTCTGCGTCCACACTGATACCTCCCATGCGCTCACCCAGCAAAGACAGCGCACCAGTGGTCACAATATGAACGGCGCCGAAGTCGACGAACCGGCCGACCCGCTCCGCGCCCGCGATCGCCGTGATCGCTTCCTGGCCGGGCCGGGCACCGCCCATCCAATCCGGCACCATGCCGGCCTCATCAGGCAACGTTCGGTGCAGCCTCGCGTTGGGCGGCAGCTCCCGGCTTAGCCGCACCGGCCGGCCCAGGTGCTTGCTGAGTGCCGAATCTGCCGCAGCGCTTCCGGCTCGCAGCGACGTGCCGTCGACATGCAGCGTCAACATCGTCTTCGGGCCGTCATCCCGCATTGTCGTACCGACATCGAACAGACGACCCCATCGTCGGGGGTGTTTGGCACTGCCGACCGTCACGTCCAGGCAGTCGATACAGGCCCACGTCCGATCGCCGCGCAGACCGGTCGACTCGACATGAGCCGCCTGGAGAACCTCACCCCGGGCGCTCTTGAGCGGGTAACGCCAGAGGGCGACAACCGTTTGCATGACGATTATGCTGCCCTACCGCCGTAAGCACCGAGGTGCTCACCAGCGCCGGACAGAGACGAGAAGCTCTGACCTGCGGTGCTGGAGATCGAGCGGGGCGGCGTGACCTCCCAGTGACATCCGAAGTGGTCACCTCTCGCTGGTTGATGACCTCTTCGGCGGTACCGAAGGCGTCAGCGCTGGCCTCCGGCAGAGGCGGTAGAGCCGTGTCCGCCCATGTCGCTGTTCGGCGATTCGCCGCAGAGTTGCGCGATCTTCGTGGTCGGCTACGCGAGGTGGTCGAGGGCCGTTGGTTTGCGTTGCCTGATGCTCCAGGTGGCTCAGCCTGAGATGCCCACACAAAGCAACCAACCGCCGTACGTCCTGAAACTCGCACCTCGCAGCTAGCCGGATCTGCTGCGGGGCCGACGCCTGGGCGGTCGGGTGCCGACCATCATTCGTCGCGGTTCTGCCAGCGGAAGCGGGCGAGCTGCCGACCTCGAGGGCTTCAACTGGCGAGGATCTACCAACGAGCGCCGCGGCGTGAAGTCCAAGCCGTGGATCAACGGCTTGCGGTGCCGATCACGATCTTCAGCGCTTCGCTCGACGTCCGCACCCCTGCGGCCGTCAGGCGGAGACCCGGCTTCATGAGAATCCGGGTCCGCCCGCCGGGCGTACGCCCGTTGACCAAGCCGCTTACTTCGGCAGGCGGATTACCGGTGAGGTCAGGCGAAGAGGTTGCCGGTGATGTCGGCGTAGAAGTCGGCGGGATCGCGGGAGAGGGAGGCCTTGACGTTGGCGGTGGGCTTGTCAGCGATGACTTCGATCTTGCCTGCTTCCAGTCCGTCGAGGGCCTGGGCGACCACCTCGTGGGGCGCGAGCTTGGGGATGTCGATGCCAGCCATCATGTCCGTGTCGGCGATCGCCAGCGCCAGGGCGGTGACCAGAGTCTTCTGGTCGGCCAACTCGAGTCGGATGCCGTTCGTCAGGGACCACTCCGCGGCCTTGGAGGCGGCGTAGCCGTTGCTGCCGGGGCTGAAGGTGTACCAGCTCAGCGCCGAGATGACGTTGAGGATGGCGCCACCGGCCAGCCTGGGTGCGAAGGCGCGGGTGACGTTGAGAGTGCCCCAGAAGTTGGTGTCGAGGTCGCGGCGGATGTTCTCCGTGGAGGGGCCGAGCAGCGGGGCTTCAGTGGAGGTGCCGGCGTTGTTGATGAGGATGTCGAGGTCGCCCACCTTGCCTGCGGCGACCTCGATGGACGCGGGATCCGTGATGTCCAGTTGGAGCGCGATGGCACCGGGGATGTCGATGCTTTCCAGGCGACGGGCGGTCGCATAGACGGTGGCGCCCCGGGTGAGGAGGGCCTCGGCGAAGGCCTTGCCGAGGCCGCGGTTAGCTCCGGTCACGAGAGCTGTTGAGCCGTTGATTTGCATATCGCCACGGTAAAACCTCACGTTGACGTCAGGGGCAAACTTGTGCGAGGTGAATCACGCTTGCCCGTGTCGGCGGCGCTCGGCTCAGGGCGACCCGGGTGCGGCCGGTAACGCCCAGTCGGGCGGAACGGGCGTCACCGACCGCGCGAACTGATCAAGAGCTGATGATGAGGGTCCTCGACCCGCCGGCGGGTGCAGCGGGGAAGCGCGACCCAGCCGAGTTCCCGAGGCATGAAGGGACCGCGCTGCCGGTGACCGAGCCGTTCGACCGGTGGCCCGACGGCGACCTGCACTGGAACGGTGCCCAGGTCTAGGGCCTGTGTGGTAGTCCGTCACAGCCATTCGTCGATGGCGGCGAGTTGGATGGTGCTTCGTAGTGGACGGCCAGCTTGTCGGCACGCCATGGAGGGAGGCCGCGTCACTGCATAGCGGTGGCCGGGGGGTGATCGATTGATTCGGGGCAGTGGAAGGTGTACAGCGAGTAGCCGCGCCCGATCTGCACGCCGACGGTGTCTGGGGACGCGGTCGGGTCTTCTTCGGCCGGGCGCCAGCTGCAATGCATGCCGTTCCAGTCGCTTGAGCCGACCGTGAGAATCAAGGTCATCGTGGTGCCGCAGGCAGCACAGTCCATCGCGTACGGATCGGTCAGTGACCAGTTCGCGTACCCACCGACCTTCCATCCGGGCGCGAGCGACAAGTCGCTCTGATAGTGGGGACGGCTCTGGTCTTCGTCGTCATCCCACTCGTCGAGCCGCTCGCGTAGGTCGTCGGGGAGCAGGGCGGCGTATTGGTACTCGCGGACCTGCTCGGGGTGTACCACGCACGGAAGCGGCAGGTACGTGTCGCTGATCACCGGCGGTTCGGGAGGCGCTTCGAGCAGCGGGCCAACGGCGGAACTGTCACGCCAGTAGAGGAAGACGCGAGGGCTGTAGTGCCGGTCCGAGTGGTCCACCGGGCACCAGAGCACCTGGAGTAGGTCGGTGCCGTCCGGTCCGGCGTAGTCCGGGATATCTCGTCGGTACAACTGCGCGACCGGGACCAACGGGATGGGATCCTCGATCAGGTCGTCCAGGTCCAGAGCGTCGGCCGCATCGAGCTCGGCCCGCTCCTCCGCAGCCAAGAAGTCTCCGCCCGGCAGCGGCTCCCGAGCTTCTGCGGTCGCGAGAATCTCCCGCCTGCGGTGCAGGGCGGCCGGGGTCGTCAGGTTCCATGGCTCGTGCGCCCCGGCGTCGTCGCAGACCGGCCATGCCTCGTCGGCCGGCCATAGCAGCGGTCCGCCGACCGAGCTGTCCGTAATGGTCGGAGCGCCGGGTCGGGGATGCAGGCGGGTAGCGGTGCTGGAATGTTCCCGCAGTTCAGGGAAGAGTGCCGCGATGTCCAGAGGACGCGGAGGTGTGGTGCGGACCATGGACGTGGATTTTATGGCTCACGTGCAGGTCCTGAGCTCCGGGATGGCTGGCACCGGCCGGCGTCTCGAGTCGCCTAACGCCACCGTGCCGAAGTGCTGTCGAACGATGTGGGGCGTTGCAGGTGAGCGGGCGGAACGGTGCTGCGGATCCGCCATCTGAGACGCCGATCCCACGAGCAATGTTATGAGGGCCTTTCAGGATGGTGCCCCTCGGACAAAAAACTTCGCGGAAAATCACGATAAGTGGGACAGGTCGACTGTCCGTTCAGGCCCATTTAGGTTCAGATGCCGTGAGTCTGGAATGCCTGCTGGTGCGGCCGGCCGCATGGGCCGGTGTCTCCGGTTCGCCGTCGGCCAGCCACTCGATCAGCTCGGAGATCAGCTACGGAACGTCGTCGGCGTCCGGCCCGGTGTAGACGTGTCGGCCGGTGTGCGCCTCGTCGATGTGGATGTCTCCCGGGCGGTAGCGTCAACCCAGTCGATCCAGCTTCTCGCGAGCGGCAGTGTCGGGCCGAGGCGTGAGGACCACGAGGCGCAGGTCGGTGTTCTGGGTGGTCAGGACGTTGGCGTCCAGCGGGATGGCCCCCACGTCCGGGTGTACGGCGGTCTTGTGGGCGCTCTCGTGAGGGGCCACCGCGCCGAGGGCCCAGAGGCGGCAGAACCTGTCGTTTCCGGCCATGCGTGAGATCAGTGCCGCCACGTCGGGATCGTTCGGATAGCGGGCGCTGGTGGCGCGCAGATCGGCCACCAACGACTGCTCGAAGTAGGCGCGCTCGGTGTCGGTCTGGCGGACTCGGGGGTTTCGGGCTTCGAACTGGACGATCAAGGCGTTGCGATCATCGGCGGTGGTGCCGGCGGGGTCGCCGAAGGCGGCCGCGAACAGCCGGTTCCAGTGCAGCAGCCGCCACGCGGCGTCGTAGACGGCCACCGGGGTGTCGTCGAGATGGTCGATGACGCGGTGCAGGCTGCCGGGGATCAGGTGGGGTATGCGGTCCGGAGCCGCGGCGAAACCGGCAAGGCGCATCAGGTGCGCCTCCTCGTCGTCGGAGAGTCGTAACGCGCGGGCCAGGGAGGTGCACACCTGCGCCGATGGGGTGGCGGCCCGGCCCTGTTCGAGGCGTGCCACGTATTCGGGGGAGATGCCGGCCAGTGCTGCCAGCTCGCCGCGTCGTAGCCCGACGACGCGGCGACGAGCGGCGTTCGGGAGACCGACCGCGGCCGGGTCCGTGCGATCCCGCCAGGCTCGCAGCGCGGCTCCGAGGTCATTCATGAACCCATGATCCGCCATCGGTCCTCCGGGGAGCTGGGTGGTACCAGCGGTACGCGGAAGACCTGTGCCTTCCACAGTGCTGGCTCGGCCCCTCAGGATGGGGATCATGAGCAAAGTGACCAGAATGCATCACATCGGAGTGCCAGTCAGCGATTTGGCGCGGTCGGTGAGCTGGTACGAGGACGTCCTCGGCATCGCGCCGAACGGCGTGACGATCTCGGCGACGAACCCGGCGATCGGTGCGGTTGTCGAGGTCGAGAACGCGTCGATGCGGGCATCCTTCGCGTTGGCCGGTGACAACGTCCTGCTGGAACTCATCCAGTACGACAACCCGCAGCCGAGGCCCTTCACCGGGCGCAACTCTGACGTCGGGGTGATGCACCTGTGTTTTGAGGTCGACGACCTCGACTCGGCCCACCGCGACCTGGTGCGGCGGGGCGTGCACGTCAACGCCGATCCGGTCGTGCTTCAGGACGGCGATGGCGTCGAAGCGGGGACGCTGGCCGGGACGAAGATCCTCTATCTCCGTGACCCCGACGGCATCCAGCTGGAACTGTTCGAGTTGCCCTCGTAGGAGCGCCGACTCCGAACCCGGCGCCCGTCCCGGTCGGTGCGCTGCTCTGGATACCATCGGTGGGGCCGAACAAACGGAGGGCACCATTCGTCCGGCGACACACAGAAGCTGATGACAGATATCAGGTCGGGATTGTTCGTCGCTCGCGAGGCGGAGTTGGGCGAGATCGCCTCGGTGACGGCAGCCGCGGCGCGGGGTCGCGGCGGGGCGATGCTCGTTCTCGGTGACGCGGGGATCGGTAAGTCGACGCTCATCGGTGCGGCCGCTTCGCGGCTCGACGGATGGCGGGTGCTGCGGGCCGGTGGTGTCGAGTTCGAGAGCGAGCTGCCCTACTCGGCCCTGCACCAGTTGTGCGCGCCCGTGCTCGACCACCGCGCTGGGCTCCCCGTGCCGCAGCGGAGCGCGCTCGACGCGGTGTTCGGGCTGCGGGCCGGGGCCACGCCGACCCCGATGCTTGTCGGCCTGGCCGTCCTCGGCCTGCTGAGTGCCGTAGGCCGGCGCAGGCCGGTGTTCTGCGTGGTCGACGACGTGCAGTGGATCGACGCCGGCTCGCGGCAGGTACTGGCCTTCGTCGCGGCACGCGTGGCGGCGGAGCGGGTCGCCATGGTGTTCGCAGCCCGCGACGCCGCCTCGGTGTCGGCGCTCGGTCGCCTACCCGCCCTCACTCTCACCGGGCTCACCGATTCGGAATCCCTCACCCTGCTGCGCTATCGGGCACCATTCGGCCACGAGGCGGCGATCGTGCAACGGATCCTCGCCGAAGCGGCCGGCAACCCGCTCGCCCTGGTGGAGTTCGCCCGCGACGCCGGACCGTTCGGGCTACCCGGGGACGCCGGGCACCGCGCCGTGGAACACCGCTTCGTGAGTCGGTTCCTGCGGCTGCCGGCACCCACGCGCTCGGTTCTGGCGCTGGCCGCTGCGGAGCCGACAGGTGACCTCGTTCTGCTGCGGCGTGCGATGGCGATCCAGGGGCTGGACGCCGTGGACCTGGCCGCGGCCGAGGACAGCGGCATGTTGGTGACCGGGCCCCGGGTGCACTTCCGGCATCCGTTGGCGCGTTCCGCGGTGTACCTGTCGACCGGCGCCGGGGCGCGACGGCAGGCACACGCGGCGCTCGCCGCCGGTACGGACGTCGACGTCGATCCCGACCGTCGCGCCTGGCACCAGGCGAACGCGATCACCGGCCCGGATGAGGAGACCGCAGCCGAGTTGGAGCGTTCGGCCGGGCGGGCACAGCGCCGCGGCGGACTCGCGGCCGTGGCCGCGTTCCTCGAGCGCGCGGCCCGACTGACACCCGGCCGGTCGCGGCAGGCCCGCCGGTTGTTGGCCGCGGCGAGGGCGCGGTTGGGTTCGGGGGAACCCTCTGCCGCCCGGGAGTTGGTGGACGAGGCCGAGCGTCTCCAGCCGGACCAAGCCGGCCGGTGCGCCGCGCGACTGCTGCGCGCGATGATCGACTATCACGTGACGCGCAGTATCCCGGCGACGATCGCGCTCATCGACGCGGCCGACGGCGTGGGGCCCGATGAGGTCCGCGAGACCTACCTGGAGGCGTTCGCATCGCTCATGTTCAGCGTCGACGAGCCGGGGAGGTTACGGCATCTCGCCCTGCACATCCGGGAACGGGTACCCCAGCGTCAGCCGCCACGTCCGGTCGACCTCCTGTTGCAGGCGTTGGTTGAGCAGAACCTCCGCCCGGTGGACGAGGCGATGCCCGTGATGCGCCGCACGGTCGACGCCTTCCGGGACCACGCCCGCACGCCCGACGCGAATCCGTGGTGGATGGAACGCGCCTGCGTGTTGAGCGTCGACCTCGGTGACAGCGATGCCATGGAGGAGATCGCCGACCGTCAGGTGGAACTCGCCCGGGCACAGGGCGCCTACGCGATCCTTCCCCATGCGCTGCGCTTCCAGGCGGTCGCCCGGACGATCGTGGGCCGCTTCGCCGACGCGCAGGTCTGCATCATCGAGGCGCGTGCGGTCGACGAGGCCGCCGGGACGTCAAACCTCGTCGGGTCCGACCTGATGCTTGCCGCCTGGAGCGGGGACGTCGAACGGTTCCGCGAGATCCGGGAGAAGCTGCGCGACTGGGTGGGGGTGAAACCCACCGCGCTGCACTACGCGATCGGCGTTCTGTGCAACGGCAGCGGCGACCATGAGGCCGCGATCGACGCGTTGCTGCTCGTACGGGACCAGCACCGGCGCGGGGCGTACGCCGCCTCCGTCTTCCACCACGAGCTGGTCGAAGCCGCCGCGTACGTCGGACGTCCCGAAGAAGCCAAGGAATCGGCTGCATGGATCGGGGATGTCGCACGGGTCAACCCGAACGCGTGGACGACCGGTGCGCAGCTACTGGCGAGTGCGCTGCTCGATCCGGGGCTCGGCGCGCAGGACCTCTACCGTGCCGCGATCAGCCGGTTCGCCGGGAGCAGGATGCGAGTCCACTACGCGCGTGCCCGACTGCTCTACGGGCAGTGGCTGCGACGGGTCGGCCGTCGCGCCGAGGCGCGGGTGGAGCTGCGCGCCGCGCACGAACTGCTCTCCACCGTCGGCGCGCGCGGGTTCGCCGGCCGCGCCGCCCGCGAACTGGATGCCATCGGGGAGCCGATCCTGGCCGACGACGCCGATCCGCTCGCGGGGCTGACCGCCCGCGAACTACTCGTCGCCCGCAAGGTCGCGTCCGGCGCGGGCACCAAGGAGGTCGCCGCGCTGCTGTTCGTCAGCCCGCGAACGATCGACGCCCACCTGCGCAACCTCTACCGCAAACTGGGCATCACCTCACGCCGGCAGCTACGAGAACTACTCCGCTGACGGAGCCGGGCCGATCGAGCGACGAAGGGGCCCCGCCGGTACGAGACCGGCGGGGCCCCAGGGTCACGTCAGCGCCGGGCCCGATCACACTCCCGTTCGGCACGCGTCTTCAGCTCCGTCAGCCACGTCTCCAGGCCCGCCCCGAGAGCCACGGTGGAGAAATCGACGTCCTGCTCCACCTGGTCACCGCGCCACGTCTCCTCGGTACGCACGAGAACCCGGCCGTCGATCTCGGTGAACGTCCACACGTGCACCCCCTCGTCGATGCGCAGCCCCGCTCCGATCGCCGGGCCGTCCCACCGAAGACACCTCTGGTGTTGAAACTGCCGGACGGTGGACGTGACGACGAGGGTCGTGGCGGGATTGAGCGCGGTCTCGAGGACCGGTGTCGTCCACCGGAACGACGAACCGGGACGCAGTGGGCCACGATCGAGCCGCTTGCTGGACAAGACGGGCTTCTGCCACGACGGCCAGCGTTCCACGTCGGTCTGCAACTTCCAGACGGTCCGTAGCGGAGCGTCGATCGTCGTCTCCGTCCGATAGCGAATCTTCGCCGCGGTGTCGACAGTCCTTCCCGCACATCGCACCGTCGCGTGGTCGGCACCGACATCGCGCCTGACCTCGGCCCGAGCCGGCGCACCCGCGGTGCCCACGAGGCCGGCCACGACCACTGCCGTCGCGACGGCAAACACACGATTCTTCACGGGGCGGTCACCGCCTCGGCGGTGCCCTTGAGTCGTTCCAGCCACCTGGCGAGGGTCGTGTCGAGGCCCTCCTGGAACGGCCCAGGGTCGGCATCGACAGGCGGGCCGGCGAAGGACTCCTCGGTCGACACCTGCACGCCGTCGCCGGCGGGACTGAGCGCCCAGACGTGGACACCGAGGACCCCGTCCGGTCCGTCACCGTATCCCCGCCACACGAGGCGTTCCCGCGGCCGTACCTCAACGATCGTCGACTCGATCTCCATTCCCGCGGCCGACCAGCGGAACACGGAGCCCGGGGCGAGCGGACCGGGTGTTTCCACGCGTGCGTACGGGATTTCTGGCAGCCAGGTCGTCCATGCGTCGATGTCGGTGAGGATCCGCCACACGGCTTCCGCCGACGCGGTCACCGTGACGCTGTGGCGGCTGACCACCGGGGCCGACACGTCAATGCCGGCCTCGTCGGTGTCCGTAATGTTCTCCATCGTGAGCCTCTCTGCGGTCACTGACCATCGGATCGCCGGGCACGAGAGTGAGCCGCTAGATCCACACCCGGCAGAAGCGATCGTGCCAAGACGGCAACCGCTACACATCGGCAAGAACTACCTAGTTCGCGGTACGTGGGCCGGCCGGTGAAGATCCCTACCTCCGTGCCTGCTACCGGCCTCGTCCCCGCCCAGGCGCGATGCCGATGCCCGCTCTATCTGCGCCCGGGTCTGCCCGCCGGCGACCACTGACGCGGCCCTGGTGCTGGGGATGGCTCTTCCGGCACGCTGTGGCCGGGTGAGCACGCAGCACCTCCTGCGCGTCGGCGCCGTATCAGCGTGGTGCCTCGGTCTCTGGGCGGGTCCGGCTTGAGGGTAGGCCGGAGGGAATCTACTCGTTACCTTCTGTGCGTGGACGTTGACGACCTGTTCGCCAGCAGTGGCGGTCTCGCTTCCTTCCTTTCGACGACCGACTGGGCCGCGATGTGCTCGCTCGGATCCCGGTGCCTCATGGCCACCGACTACCCGCTATTCCGACAGGGCGACGAGGGGGAGCACGCTTACGTGATCCTCAGCGGCGCGGTCAAGGTAGTTCGGGGCGAAGCAGCGGGAAAGAGCGCGATCCTGACGATTCGCGGGGCTGGCGACGTCGTGGGCGACCTGGCCGTGATGGACGGTGGCCGCCGCTCCGGCACGGTTTCGACGCTGACCCCCATCGTGGTCCGGGTGGTCCCAGGGGCGAGTTTCAAACGGTTCATCGAACGGCCCTCCGTCGCCGCCGCCTACGCCCGGTATACCGTCAACCGCCTCCGACAGTCTGACGTCCAGCGGACGGAGATCGCCGTCCTTCCGGTACGGCAGCGCCTAGCCCGGGCGCTTCTCCGGCTCTACGTGACGGCTGACGCCGCTGGTGGCCAACGCGCCTTCGAACTGCCGCAACAGGATCTGGCAGAGTTAATCGGCGCGTCCCGGAACGCCGTCGTCCTCGCGCTCGGGGTTCTCCGCGCCGAGGGCGTGCTGGACACCCATCGCATGCGGGTATCGATCCTCGACGTCGATGCACTGCATCGGCTGGCCAGATGACGCAGTGACTGAGAACCGCGTCACCTCTGCTGTGCACAGTGGTGGGCAGCGCTACCCAAGCAGGCCGGACACGATTGCCTTCATTCGGCCGCCTGCGAAGGGAACGCGACATGGAGCAGTCACCCCCGTTCGAGCAGTCCCGCCCGCTACCGCCGTACCGCGCGGTGCTGGCGGTCGACGCGAAGGGCTTCACAGACCTGCCCGGCTGTACGCACGAGAACGTCTCCCGCACTATTCACCGGCTCGTAGGGGACGCGATGCGGGATGCCGGGCTGGACGCGGAGTGGTCGAGTCCCGACTTCTACGGCCCAACCGGGGACGGCCTGGCCGTGGGTTTGCCCACCCGGATACTCCCGTATCTCGTCCATCCCTTTCCGGCAATGCTTCAGCATCGTCTGGACGACCACCGGCGCCAACACCCCGGGGAGGAGCCTCTGCGGTTGCGGGTGAGCCTGCACGTGGGTCCCCTGCCGACCGACTCGGCGGCAGTGGGGCAGGGGGGCAATGGGACAGCACGTAACGAGACGCACCGACTACTGGACTCCGGAGTGGTCAAGAGCGCGCTCACGGAAGCCAAACCGCGCATCACCCTGGTTGCCATGATCGTCTCGGATCGGGTCTTCCACGACGTGATCAGTGCTGGTTACTCCGGTCTGCACCCGGACCACTTCGTCGACGTGGAGGCCCGGGTGGAGGGCAAGGCGTTCGCGCAGCGTGCGTGGCTGCACCTACCCACTCCGTCGGGCGCCTGGCCGGTGGGCCGGACAGGCGAAGCGGAACCCGCATCGGAGTCTCAGTCCCCGCCGGGGCTCGCCCACCGGCCCTCGCAGCCGGTGGGCACCAACTACGGGCAGGTGGTCGGGGGTGGGACCGTACACGGCGGAATGCACCAGTCCTTCGGCGGTAACCCCCTCGGGAGCCGATCGTGAGCCCCGAAGAGACCGTGACTTTCGCCGAGGACGACCGGCTCGAGGATGACCTCTACCCAGAGGCGGTCAGCGGCATCAACGTCGGGCAGGTGGTCACCGGCGGCACCGTGCACGGCGGAGTGCACCAGACCTTCGTCGAGAACAAGCTGATCAACGAAGCCATTCGCCGGCACCATCTACTACGGGCCTACATCGAGCAGGTCGTGCAGTCACTCGCGCCACGCAGCTACCGACTGGCCAGCCAGGACCAGGATCTCACTCTCGACCGGGCCGCCGCAGCCCGCGTCCTCGGCGACCAGCCATGGGTGGTGGTGCTGGGCCCGGCCAACTCCGGGCTGCGGACCGCTGCGGTCGCGCTGCTGTACGAGTCGAGCCAGGCGGGGCGGCGATTGGAGGAAGTTCTGATCGACGAGGAGCGGGGGCGCCCGTTCGCTGCGGCGGAGCTTCCAGCGGAACGGGGGGTGACATACCTGTTATGTCTGCCGGACCAGCGGGAACGGGTGAGCCCCGACCTGGGCCGCCGGTTGCAGGCCCACGCGGCGCACCTGGCGACCCTGGACGCGAGTCTGGTGGTCGCGGCAACCCCAGCCGTCTGGGCCGCCGCCGGCGGCGTCGGGACCGTCTCCATCTTTCAGGTCCCGCCCCCAGACCTTGCGGAGGTGGTACGTCGCGAGTGCGCGGTGCACGCTGTCGACGCTTCCTCCATCATCGGGAATCCGGCCATCGACGACTTGCTGGCCCGAGCCACGGTGATGGACGCTATGCGGCTTACCGGGATCATCGTGACCGCCCGCCGCAACCATCCCGGGCATGACGTGTCGAAGCTCGTCGAGGAGGTGTGCGGGGCCTACGGCGACTGGGACGACGTCCTGGCCAACTGGTTCAGCGTAGCCAGGAGTGTCCGGCATCGACTGTTCCTCGTCGCAGCCGCTCTGCTCGAGGGAGAGCCACCGGCAGAGGTGCTGGACGCCGTCAACTCGCTCGGCCAGACCCTGGGTGACCTGCCCTCCGCCCGCTCCGACGGGCTCACGGAAATCGGACTACGGACGCTGATGACCGAGATCAAAGCCGAGGTGGTGGACGGTGGGCTCCGGTTCGAGCGGGCGAACTACGGAGTGGCGGTGCTGACCTTTCTGCACGGTGACCGTTCTGCCTGGTTCCACAAGAAGCTGTGGGAGTGGGCCATGGACCTGCCGTTACGGCGGAACGACCATCGGCAGACCCGGCTGGCGGAACGGATTGTCGGGAATCTGGTGGCCATCGTGCTGCGGAGCCGGGACACCCGCCCGCTGGTGTGGCTGAATCGCTGGACCGGACGGCCGAATCTGCGGCCCCACGTGGTGCAGGCCCTGACGGCCACTGCCATGAGCGACGAGGTCGGGGCTGACGTGCGGAGCCTGCTCTACCGCTGGTCGCGCTTGGAACGTGCGAGTGACCAGTCCCTCTGCACCATCGCCGAGGTCTGTTCAGGTGAACTCGCCCGGCTCTATCCCCGGGTGTCGCTGACCCGTCTGAGCCACATCGCCCACCGCGATTCTCCGGTGGTCCGGGATGCCATCGTGACGGCGGTGAGTCGGCTCTGGGAGATACCCCGGCTACGCCGTCGGATCGTCGAGGTGGTTAGCAACTGGTCCGAGGGTGAACCTGGTGGTCGTACGAGAACGGCGTGGGCGGTGTTCGCGGCGCTCGCCCGTAGTGAGTCTCATCCCGTGTTGCTGACCTGGCATGACGAGTCGTCGCGCATTGGGCTTGTCGGGGCCGTGGCCCGACTCTTCGATCAGACCGAGGGCGATGAGGCCCGTACGGAGTTCGGCGAGAGTCTGCTCGACGCGGCGCTCTTGTCCGAGGCTAGTCGGACCCGGATTGTCGAGTTCCTCGGGGACGTGGTGCGTCGTGGGGACGGCGGGACCCGCCGTCTCGTGCGCCTCTCCAAGCTGACGTTCGCGTGGCAGCCGGTCGATCGCGACGTGGCCAACCCGGATCGGCGTGACGTGCGTGACCACGTCGTCGAGAGCCTGCACCAGGTCGATCCACTCACCGTAGGAGCATGAGATGCGTGATCTCTTGCGGGGTTTCTCCCGGGAGTGGGCGTCCGGCGAAGAGAAGCACCCCCCTTTCCCGTTCCCGTCCCACAGGTTCGAGGCCACGCTGGCTAGCGCGCTGCCCGGCGCGAACTTCCAGGCGGAGGTGACCGTTGAGTGGCGGGGACGTGAGCCGGAGGCCGAGGCCAAGGTTCGTGCCTTTGCCTGGGATCACCTCGCCCGGTGGGCTGCCACCAGGCGCGTCACGGTTGCGAGTCACCTGGCTGATCTAATCAATGCCAGGGGCGTCACCGAGATTGCCGTGCCGCAGACCAGTCTGGTCCTCACCCATCTGCGTGTCCGGATCACCGTGCCTGCCGAGGCGCTTGCCGTGACCACCGCCTGGGAGGAGGCCGAACGACGCGCGACTCTGGAGAAGCAGCGTCGCGGGGACGAACTGCGTCAGCTTCGGTGGCTGCGTGACGAGATCTTCGGCAGGCCGGACATAGCTCGGATGTACTGGCATCTCCACCACCCGGCCGATCTGCGGTCCTTGACGGACCCTGTCTTCGATACGATCGCCGCTCAACTTGGCGGTGATGAGCGTGTGACTGCGTCCCCGCAGGTCGAGGAGGACCCGATCAGTGTGCTCATCGGAAAGTTTGTCGACGGGCTCAGTGCGGACGAGCGCAGGCACCTGATCGGCCAGCTCGGTCGGGTGTTCCGTAGCTTCGACCGCACGGACCTCGCCATGCAGCTGGGGGACCCGAGTGACCGAGTCGAGTCGTGACGGGGGCGCTCCGGTCCTCCTGTTTGCAGAGCGAAGCGGGATGGAACGCCCTCCAGCAACTACACGAGACAATTCGTTTCGCTGACGTGAAGGCGGCTGCGGTCCTCGCAGCCGCCGGGCTTCTGGGCGGCAGCCTGTGGTCCGGCCAGGACTCCCTGACCGTGACGGGCCCGGCCTGGTCGCCGGTGCTCCCGGTGTTCTCCGCGGTAGCGGCCGCGACGAGTGCGCTCCTCGCGTTGCACACGCTGATGCCGCGACGACAGGCGGCTGCGTCGGAGCCGCTGCACCATTTCGCGTACGTGGCCGAGCGTTACGGACGCAACAGCCAGGGATTCGTCGACGCTTGGTTGGCAACCACAGCCGATGAAGATGCCACCGCCAGGATGCTGGCGGGACACGTCTGGGCGGCGCACATGGTGGCGAGTCGCAAGTTCGCCTATGTCACGTGGGCGATCCGACTTCTGGTGCTCGGAGTGTTGGCGTGGCTCGTGGCCGGGCTGGTCTGACGACGCCGTTGTCGTTGAGGGCGCGGGCGATGCTGGCCACGCTCCGGCCGGCAGGGCGCTGCTCGAAGCTCCACCAAGCGGGGGAGACTCCCGGCGGGCTGCCCCGGTAGCTCTCCGGCTCACCGGGCGAGTCGGTGGCGCGAACGCCAGGGCCGCGAGCCGTGGCGTTCGCGCCGCCGCTCGTCAGTAGCTGCAGCCCGAAGCCGGCAGGCTGGTCACCGGCGGGGGCGTGGCCCCGTCGTACACGGCCAGAAGCCACGGTTGGGGGCAGCGGGGGCCGCCGCCCACCTGGATCGCCAGGTGCAGGTGCGGCCCGGTGGAGTTGCCGGTGTTGCCCGTGTCGCCAATCTGCTGACCCGCGGACACCTGCACACCAGACCCGACCCGGTGGGCGGAGAAGTGGCAGTACGTGAAGACCGCGCCGAGCGCGGTGAGCGTGGCGCCATTGCCGCAGCTGGCGTTGTAGAACGTCTGGACGGTGCCACTCGCCACGGCCAGAGCCGGCGTTCCCGTCGGGACCCCGATGTCGATGGCCGGGTAGTCATGATGCGGGTCGTCGTACTTGCTGCGGGGCGCGGCGCTGGGCGGCAGCGGAAGCGAGTGCTGCCTCACGACGGTGTTGGTGTACCAGATTACCGTGGTGCCCTGGTACAGCACGAGGTTGCCGTCGTTCTGTAGTACGAGGTGGGCTCCGGCCCGGCCGGGTGTGCTCGTCTGCCAGATGAAGGTGCCGTTGGCCCGGTACAGGACCAGGTTGCCGTCGGTCTGCATATCCAGGTAGGCGCCCGGGTGGCCATCAGTGTCGGTCTGCCACGAGTACGAGCCGTCCGGCCGGTAGAGGACCAGGTTGCCGTCGGTCTGCATGGCCAGCTTGTGGCGCCTGTCCGCCGAGTACATGTCCTGACCGGGCGTCAACCGCTCACCCGGCGACAGGACACTCTTGGGGATCCAGGTGTCGGTCTGCCACAGCACCCGGCCGGACTGGAGCAGCACGAGGTTGCCGTCGTCCTGGAGTTCGAGGCGGGCTCCGGCGCGGCCGGGCGTGTTGGTCTGCCAGATGAAGGTGCCGTTGGCCCGGTACAGGACCAGGTTGCCGTCGGTCTGCATATCCAGGTAGGCGCCCGGGTGGCCATCAGTGTCGGTCTGCCACGAGTACGAGCCGTCCGGCCGGTAGAGGACCAGGTTGCCGTCGGACTGCATGGCCAACCTGTGCTGCCGGTTGCTGGAGAGCAGATGCTGCCCGCCGGTGAGTCGTTCGCCAGGGCCCAACAGGCGGGTGCCGGGAGCCGCCTGGACGGGCGATGCGGCGGTGGCGATCACGCCGATCGTCATGATTGCCGCGGACACGGCTCCGGCGACCGCGCGCCGCCATCGTGTTGTTGTCACTGTTCGTCTCCTCAGGGTTTCGGGCCGCTGCCCCGGAACGTGGTCTCACCGGTTCTGCGGCGGAGGTCTGGCGGTTCGTCCGGTCCGCGTCCGCAGCCGGCACCCGTGGAGGTGTCGGCGCGGTCGTCGATTCTGATGGAGCGCGTCGAGCCCGGGTTCGAGCTGATGGATACGGTCGCCGAACGTCGGTCAACCGGGGTCGCTGCTGTGGCAGCCGGCAGCGGTCCAACTGAGCGGCGAGGGTGGCTCCGTTGACGGCGCGTTCGCCGCCGCCCAGGCCGGACGTACGGTGGAAGTCCTGTTTCATCGGCCGCGGTGGCGCACCTCGGGTCGGCGGTGCGGTTGCCCTACCGGCCTTGCGGCGGCGGGCTCGCGTCGAGCAGCGCCACAGCCACCGGCCGTTCGGGCTCCGCCCGGCTACCGGCTGAGCGTGTCAAAGGATTGATCATTCGGTCCCTTGCCGGGTCGGAAGGTGCCGCCCTTGTGCGACGAGTCCAACGACGCAGGAGCGTCCAACGCCGGGCACACAGTACATGTGCATCTGTCGCTTGGGTACGGCGCCGCCAATCCATAGCTGGGGGTGCGTCGGGCAACGGAGTGCTGGGGACGGGGGTATCGAGAGAGGTGCGCGTCCGTGCGGGTAGTGCCGCCGCTTGTCAGCGACGGCCGGTGCGGGCCTCGGGTGACGCGCCGCCGTAGGTGGACGGATCGCCGCTGATCAGGGCTGACCGTTCGGGTCACCGTGGGCATGGGGGATCGCTCGGCGGCCACGTCCCGGGCTCGGCCCCTGCGGTGGTGGCGCCGTGGAGGCGCGGACGACGAGCTCGACCGGTTGGTCGGCCACCGGTGGAAGCTCGACGTCCGGCTTCTCGATGACCTGTACCAGCAGCGCGAGGCCCTGCCGCACTGCCGCATCGAACGGCTGCCGCACGGTGGTGAGCGGGGGAGTGACGTAGGCGGCGACCGGGATGTCGTCGAACCCGACGACGCTGATGTCCGCGGGCACGCGGCGTCCGGCCTCGAGTTGCGCGCGGATGAGACCGATCGCCATGTCGTCGTTCGCGGCGAACACCGCGGTCACGCTGCCGTCGCGGGCCAGTTCCCGGCCGGCCGCGTAGCCGGACGCGGCCGACCAGTCGCCCTCGACGACCGGCGGCTCGTCCGCGCCGTGGGCTCGCAGCGCCTCGCGCCAGCCGGCGAGCCGGTCCCGTGCCGAATACCACTGCTGCGGGCCGGCCAGGTGATGGACGGTCGCGTGCCCCAGCTCCAGCAGGTGGTCGGTCACGGCCCGCGCGAGCCGGCCCGCGCCGACCCTGGCGGTCACCACCTGCGGCGCGGAGAAGGTGGGCGGCGCGCCGAGGACCAGGACCGGCACGTCGACGCTGATGAGGCCCACGCCCTCGTCGATCGGCTCGGAGATGATGACGCCGTCCACGCCCTGGTCCAGCAGCGAGGCCAGGGCGCTCGCGATGCCGCCCGGGTCGCCCTCGATCGTGGTGGCCACCCGCAGCGTGTAGCCCACCTCCCGGACCGCCCGCTCGATGCCCATGAGCCACGACGCCGGCCCGTACAAGGCGCTGCCGAGCGTCACCACGCCGATCGACCGGGTCCGCCCGGAGGCCAGCGCCCGGGCCGCCTGGTTGCGCCGGTAGCCGAGCTCCGCGGCGGCGTCCAGGACCCGCCGGCGCACGTCGGCCGAGACATACGGCTCGTCGTTGAGGACCCTGGACACCGTCTTCTGGGAGACGCCGGCCAGCCGCGCGACGTCCACGCTGCGCGGCGTCGGAGGGCTTCCACCTGGCCTCGCCAGTCGCGTCACGGCACCTCCCATCGCCGGCCATAGTCCTGTATGATTGCGCAGTCATGTCTACGCAGTCAGACGCTCACCGTAAAGAGCCCGTAACCCGCCCGTGACGCTGGCGAAGCACGTTCCTTGCCACACCCTAATCCAGTTTCGAACCGAACAAGTCGGGCCGCCCGCCGACTTCGCCGAGGACCGCAGTGCTGTCTACTGCCTTCGACGTGTCACGCGGCTGGGTGCCCGCACAGGCGAATCGGTTCGCTATTCGATCGTCGCCGCGTCGGTGGACCGGCGACACGGAATGCCTGAGCGCGATGCCCCAGCGCCCCGGAAAGGCCGTATTTATCGTCGGCCACTCGAAGCTTGCGAGGCGTCGGGAGCAGGAAGTAACCGTCTTGAAACCTTGACTTCACGCTCCATGCGCCCATTAATACATAGCTATGTATCTGGGCCGCAATCACCCTTCCCGGGTGGTCGGCGACGCCGGCAGATTTGTCGAATCGATTCGAGTATCGGCCTTGAGGCTGTGCCCTGAACCGGTGTTGCGGAGCTGTCGGGTGAGTCACAGGAGGGTTACCGTGCATCGTACGAACGTCCACTGGGGTGGCCGATTTTCGGCGTTGGCCAGAGGGCTGGCCGCGACCGTGGCGCTCGCCCTGCCCCTGACGCTGGGTGGTCTGACCCTGGCGACCCCCGGATCGGCCCTGGCCGCGCCGGTCGCGACGCAGAGTGTCGCGGCCGCCGGAGTTGACGGTGTGGCGGCCGGCAACGCCGCGATCGCCTCGGTCGACCTGGCCGGGACGTGGAACTTCACGCCCGCGGGTCGGGGGGCGACCACGATCGCGGTGCCCGGTGGCGGCTGGTACAAGCAGGGCTTCACCACTGTGAACGAGGCGGTGTACTCGCGCAGCATCACAGTGCCGGACTCGGGGCAGCCGCAGTCGACCTGGATCGAGTTCGGCGCCGTCAACCACCAGGCGACACTGTCGGTCGACGGCCGCGTGGTCGCCACCCAGACGACGGCGTTCACTCCGTCGAACTTCGACATCAGCGCTTACGCGGCGCCCGGCACCACCCACACGATCACAGTGAACGTGAAGGGCCGCGGCGCGTTGAAGGCATCCAACGGCCGGTACCTGGTGCCCGACGCCGCCACGTGGTCCGAGGCGGTCCCGCAGGGGATCTTCGGGTCCGCGTTCCTGCGGGTGTACCCGGCGGTGTACGTCAGCGACACATTCGTGCGTACGTCGGTGGCGAACAAGACGCTGACCTACGACGTGACGGTGCGGAACACGTCGGGCAGTTCCCGGTCGGTGACGTTGACCGGGTCGCTGTCGTCCAAGAACGGATCGGCTTTCAGCTACCCCGAACTGCCCAGCCGTACCGTCACCGTGGCGGCCCGCTCGACCGCGACCGTGACCGTCGGGCCGGTCGCGTGGAACCTCGACAGCACCTCGTACTGGTGGCCCAATGTGCCGTACCGGTCGGGGTACCGGGCGCAGCTGCACGGGCTGACGGTGCATGCCGTCACCGACGACGGCCGGACGAGCGACGGCGAGTACCGGTTCGGGTTCCGGGAGGCCACCCAGAACGGTGACTACTACTACCTCAACGGCGTGCGCGTGAACTTCCGCGGCGACAACCTCCAGGGTGCCGACTATGACCGGATCAACAACGGCGGCAAGGGCGACGCGTACCACACCCTGCCCGGCTTCCTGCCCCCGTCGTCCGGCAACGGCGGCTGGCCGCAGGCGGTGGACAACTACCAGCGGCTGAACTACAACGTGGTGCGCATCCACCAGGAGCCCGGAAGCCCGTACATGTTGGATGTCGCCGACGAGATGGGCCTGATGATCATCGACGAGGTCGCGATTCGCGGCTCCCAGTCCTCGCAGGAGTGGCAGAACTCCGTCGGGCGCGAGAACATGATCAACCACGCCCGTGCGCTTGTCCTGCGCGACCGCAACCACCCCGCGATCATCCGCTGGAGTCAGAACAACGAGCCGAACCAGAGCGGCCAGGATTCCGAGCAGTTCGAGAAGGACCTGTACGCGGCGATGAACGGGGCCGACGGCACCCGGCCGATCATTGTCGAGGTGGGCGTCGGCAACAATGTCAGCCTGTATCCCGGGATGACGTACGCCAACTTCGCGGTGATCCCGCACTACGTCGACGGCTTCGGCCGGTACGGGGAGGGCCTGGTCACCGTGAACGGGCGGCCCGACGGCGAGGGCGAGTTCATCTGGCCGGCCTGCAACAACAAGCAGGGCTTCGAGTGGTTCGCCACCGCGACTGCTGCCAAGCGCGGCAAGGGCGCCACCGACCTGCGTCCGTACACGCTGCTGTCCGCCTGGGCCAGCGTCGTGCCCGGCGTGCGGTCCACCGACTTCACCCCGGAGGAGGGCGGTCACCCGATCTACGGAGTGGACAACCTGCCCGATCCGTGGAGCAACCCGCAGATCCAGCGCGTGCAGGCGGCGTTCAACCCGGTGGCCGCGATCGACCTCCCGTACTGGTCCGCCTCCGGCAATTCGGACTCGAACGGCAACTTCCCGCTGGCGCAGGCGGTGCCCACCTACGCCCGCAACGCCACGGTGACCCGCAACATCACAGTGTTCAACGACGACCTCACCAACACCTCGGTGGGCTTCACCTGGACCGCCCGGCTCGACAGCCCCACCGGCGCGGTCGTCGCGTCCGGCAGCACCACCCTGACCGTCCCGCTCGGCTCACGGGTCACCCAACCGGTGTCCTTCACCGCCCCCGCCACCGGCAGCCGCGTGTACCTGCAACTGTCGACCGCCAAGTCCGGCAGCACCGTCTTCACCGACTCGGTCGAGTACTTCAACCTCGGTGGAAGCGGCGGAACCGGGCCCGCAGCGGGCACCTACCGCATCGTCAACCGCAACAGCGGCAAGCCCCTCGCCATCGCCGGTAACTCCACCGCCGACGGCGCCAAGGCGGTCCAGCAGAGCGGCACCCCCACCTGGACGATCAGCACCACCCAGGACGCCTACACCCTGCGCTACACCGCCTCGGGAAAGATGCTCGACGTCAACGCCGGCAGCACCACGCAGGGCCTGCAACTACAGCAGTGGTCGGCCAATGGCGGCGCCAACCAGTCGTGGTACCTGCGGCCCACCGGCGACGGCTACTACACCATCGTCAGCCGTAGCAGCGGACTGACAGCCGACGTCTCCGGTGCCTCGACCAGCGACGGAGCACAGGTCGTGCAGTGGACCGCCAACGGCGGGACCAACCAGCAGTGGCAGTTCGTACCCGCCTGACCAGTGGCAGAGGTGGTTGACAAGTCCGACCGCCGGTGACCGTCTGACGATCGTTGTGATGTCTACTCGGGCGTGGGGGTTCCCACGCCCGAGTAGACCACGGCCCGATCTCGACAAAACTGGCGTGCGTCAATGCAGTCGATACTCTTGGGGTTCGCCTGCGCGGTCGCGTTGCGTGCTTCGGTCTGGCTGGTTACCAGTCGGCGATGGCGTAGAGCCTGACGACTCCGTCGCGCGCACCGACGGCCAGAGTGGCGCCGTCGGGTGCGTATTCGAGTGAGGTGACCGGGCCGTGTCGGCCGTCGAGGGTATGGACCTGTACGCCATTGCTGGCGTCGAAGTGCAGGACCCTCAGCGCCGGCTTGGACAGCTGGACCCAGCCGAGCAGGGGCCGGCCAAGACCCGCTGCCGTTTGAGCAACGCCTCGTGCTCCTAGAACTGGAACGCGGCCGGCACGCCAGCGCAATCGGCAGAGCACGCCAGGCCTGCCGTGGTGGCGTTGATGGCGCGACAGGCGCTACGCGGGCAATCCTTGCGGGCCACCGAGGAACGGATCGAAAGCCGCCGCAGCGCGCTGATCGCTCGGCTGGACGAGGGCTTCGTCGGTGACGAGGCCCCGCCCGGCAAGCCCTCACCGAACCATGAACGGATCTCCTGCTGGGGTAATTAGACACATCGATTACCGCCCGGGTTCATCCACAGTCCCGGATGCAGTGGCGTCATCGGAGCATCTGCGTCGATGAACAGGCTCCGGCGTCCTGGCTGGTCATCATCCTGAGCGGACCGGCGCTCTTTCTCGCCGGACACGCACTACTCGGGCGGCACGTGTTCACCCGCGTGTCCATGCCTCGGCTGATCGGGCTGGGCGTGCTCATCGCCATCGGTCCGCCCCTGGTCGGGCAACCCGTACTGGTACCCGCTGCGGCAGCCGCCGTCGTGCTCGCAGGGGTCGTCGGGTTCGACCTACTGCGCGGCGGCCGGGAGGTGGGCGATCAATCCTTGCCCCCACGGCTCTGAACCCGCCCACCCCAGCTCAGCCGCAAACCTTCACTCAGCTAACGATCATGTCCGCAATTGAATGGACCTCATCCCTGGAAGACGCGTCACCGCCAAACCCGTTCCGGCTGCCGACAGGGCTAATGTGAGGAGGGTGAGCGCACGGGGCGAGTCAGCGCAGGCCGCCGTTCTGGACGGGGCCGCAGCGTCGGCACCGCGCCGATGGCCCCATCAGCGGGTGCGAATCGCCCCCAAAGCCCTGATTGTGCCGAATCTAGCGTTATTGATGTTTGTCGAAGGCGCGGCAGCCCGGTGGCCGAGTACGGCCGCTGGACCTCGCCGGAATTGCACCGAGCCGGTGACATGAATGGCGAGCCGGGAAAGGTTGTCGCCGCTGCTCCAGGCCGTCGTCGGCATCGGTAGCGATCTCGACCTGCGCAGCACACTGTCGCGGATCGTCGTGGCGGCCTGTCAGGTGGCGGGCGCCCGTTACGGGGCCTTGGGCGTCATCGGACCTGACCGCAGTCTCGTCGAGTTCATCACCGACGGGATGACCGTCACCGAGCATGACCATATCGGTGACCTTCCGACCGGCCGTGGCGTGCTGGGCCTGCTCATCGATGAGCCATCGCCGATCCGGTTGCCGGACATCAGCAGCCATCCCCGTTCGCTGGGCTTCCCGCCCGGCCATCCGGTGATGCGCTCCTTCCTCGGGGTTCCGGTGCGCATCCGCGACCAGCTGTACGGCAACCTCTACCTGACGGAGAAACGCGGTGCCGCCGAGTTCAGCGACGCCGATGAGGAGATCGTCATCGCGCTCGCCGCCGCGGCCGGGATCGCTCTCGACAACGCCCGGCTCTACGCGGCGGCGGGCCGGCGCCAGCGCTGGCTCCAGGCGACCGCGGAGATCACCGACACCCTCGTCGGCCAGGTCGATCGCAGCGATGTGCTGCGGCTGGTGGTGGACCACGCCCGCGAGGTCGCCGGCGCCGCTCTCGTCGCGATCCTGCTGCACAACGAGACGACCGGTGAGCTGCGCGTCGAGGTCACCGCGCCGCCGAACGCGGCGCTGGACCGGGCGTCGATCCCGCTCGACGGTACGCCGTTCGAGCAGATCATCGCCGTCGGCGGCCATCTCCTGATCGACAATCTGGACGTCGCTGCGGACTGGCCCGCACCGTTGCCGACAGGACCGGCGCTGCTGGCGCCGCTGGCGATGACCGGAGCGGTGCAGGGGGTGCTCGTGGTGATCCTGCCGACGAGCAGCGTGGGCTTCGACAGTGAGTCCGACATCAACATGATCACCACGTTCGCCTCCCAGGCTGCCCTCGCCGTCGAGCGGGCACGGGTGCAGGAGGAACGCGAGATGATGGTGGTGCTCGCCGATCGAGAGCGCATCGCACGGGACCTGCACGACGTGGTGATCCAGCGGTTGTTCGCCACCGGTCTCGGACTGCAGGGGCTGACGCGCCGAGCCGAACCCGCAGACGTCCGGGAGCGCCTGGACCAGTCCATCGACGAACTCGACGCGACCATCCGCGACATCCGCAACGCCATCTTCGGCCTGCACAAGCCAGCCCTCGGATCGGTGCGCGCCGCGCTGACGGCTGCCGCTGACGATGCGACGAAGAGCTTGGGTTTCCGACCGCACCTGACCATCATCGGGGCTGTTGACCTCGCGGTCCCAGATCCGCTGCGCGCCGACCTGATCGCGGTCCTGGGGGAAGCGCTGTCGAACATCGTTCAACATGCGCGAGCGACAACTGTCACGATCGCTGTCGCCGTTGACGCAGGTCGCCTCATCCTGCGAGTGGCCGACGACGGCGTCGGCATCGGCGCGGCAACGGGCGGCAACGGGCTCGGCAATCTCCGCAGCCGTGCCGAGGAAAGCGGCGGCACCTTCGTCGTCACCGACGTCGACCCCCATGGCGCCATGCTGGTGTGGGACGTACCCCTCAAGGGCTGACCGCTCCTTCAATCCGCCACCGCCTCCCGGAGTCCCGGTCCTACCAGGTCTTTCGGCACTTCGCGCACCTGCTGCCGTCCGCGATCCTGGAGACACGGCCACCCATCGCCCGGTCGAGGCCGGCGATGCCGGCCGCAGACAGGAGGCCATGGATGGCAGAGCCCACGGGGCAGGTCGTGGTCGGCGTCGACGCCAACACCCCCACCACCGCCGTCAGCGCCGCCGGAGCCCGAGAGGCCACCCGGCTCCGCGTCGGCCTGCCGCTGGTCTATCCGCTCCCGGCATCGCCACCATGGTTGGTTGGCCTCGTGCCACCGCGTGCCGGCGGTGCGCCGCAGATGGCCCAACAGTTGCTCGATCACCTGGTCGAGAAGACAGCAGCGGCTCACCCCGGCATCGTCGTGCACGGCATCCTGCGCAGGGGCAGCTCGGCGGGCGCGCTGCTCGCCTGCTCCGCCAAGGCAGCGCCCAAGCAGTCGCGTTCGCGTTCCTGCAGGCCCGGGCGCGCTCCGCAGAACTGCACGCGATCCACGTGTGGGAGTCGCCGACCCGGCACGGCCGCAAACCGAGCCTCATGCCCGCGATCGCCACCGGGCCACTGCACACGGCGGGCGAACAGATGCTTCGCGAAGCGACAGTCGACGGAGAATCAGCGTATCCAGACGTCACGGTGGTGCGGAAAGTGCTGTACGGCGACACCCCGGTACGTGCCCTCTGCAATGCCGCCGATGATGCCGCCATGGTCGTCGTCGGCGCCCGCGGTGGCGGTGGTTTCGACGATCTGCTGCTCGGTTCGATCAGCGACGGCCTGGTGCGGTACGCCACTCGCATCGTCGCCGTCGTCCGAGATGCATGATCGCGCGAGCGGGTCGCCTCCCCCGACGGTCGGCAACGGAGTGCCAGTTGCCAAGCCCGATCAGCGGGGGTTGCCCCGCATCAGGTTCGTGGCGAGGACCGCCGCCTGGGTGCGCCGCTCGAGGCCGAGTTTCGTCAGGACGCTCGAGACATAGTTCTTCACCGTCTTGTCGGCCAGGAACATCTCCTGCGCGATCTCCTTGTTCGTCATGCCCTGCGCGATGTGCCGGAGGATCTTCAGCTCCTGGTCGGTCAGCGACTTGAGCTCATCGGGCGCCTCCACACCATCGCGGATGCGCGACAGCACTCTGGCGGTGACCGCCGGATCGAGCAGCGACTGCCCGGCGGCAACCCGACGCACCGCGTCAAGCAGATCGATGCCACGAATCTGCTTCAACACATAGCCGGCGGCCCCGGCCATGATGGCCGCGAAGAGCGCCTCGTCATCGTCGTACGACGTCAGGATCAGCCCGTGAATGGTGGGGTCGATGGCGCGCACGTCCCGGCAGACGTCGATCCCGTTGCCGTCAGGCAGGCGGGCGTCGAGGATCGCCACGTCCGGCCGCAACGCCGGTATGCGGTGTGCGGCCTCGACCGCTGATCCGGATTCCCCGACGACCTCGATGTCACCGTCTTGAGTCAGCAGCTCGCAGATGCCGCGACGGACAACCTCATGGTCATCGAGCAGAAAAACACGAATCATCCTTCCGTTGTACTCCTTGGCGGCCTGGTTGAGCAGGGTCCAACGGCCCTTCCTGGCAGTTCCGCCCTGAGACAGACGAAGGTTTCAGGTCTTATGGCCCTGCCCGTCCGCTCCCCAGGCGGCGCACGCTGCCATCTACGGCCGAACCCGCGTCAGCGACAACTCACGCTCGTCGGCCAGCGGTACCGCGTTCCAGGTCGGGCATGCGCCCGCCGGGCAGCCGGCAACTGCACCCCGGCAAACCGGCAACAACCTGAGTACGCACGTCCCGCTGCGCCCGTGAACGTCGACCAGACAGGAACTCTCATGTCCCAGATTCCGCTCATCGTGGCAGGGCTGGACGGCTCGCCGTCCAGCATGGCCGCCGCCGCGGACGCGGCCCGGGACTTCGCGGCCACCGAAGCCGACCAGCGGCAGGTGCCGCTGATCATCGCGCATGTCTACTGGCCCGGCCCGTGGGAGCGCTTCGCCGGCAACGATGTCGACGCGCAGGCCGCCGCCGAGCAGGAAGCACAGCAGATCCTCGCCGACACGGCCGCGACCGTGCGGGCCAGCCACCCGCATGTGGACGTGCAGTCCCGGCCGATCCGCAGCCTCAAACCCGAGCACAGCATGGTCGACGCGTCCCGTGACGTGGCATTGACCGTCGTCGGCTGCCGTGGACACGGTGGCTTCGCCGGGCTGCTGCTCGGCTCGGTCAGCGGCGCGCTCGTCCACCACGCCCACGGGCCGGTGGCGGTCATCCACGCCGGCAAGCACTGATCACCAGCTCGTCCCTGCACGCAGACGGCTCCGGGTGCCCGGCGCCAGCAAGGGGAAACGCATCATGACCACCACCATCTGGATCATCGTCGCGACGCTGGCAGTGCTGCTGCTGGGGCTGTCCCTCAAGGTCGTCAAGCAGTACGAGCTCGGCGTCGACAAGAACTCCACTGTCGTCTTCCCCGCCCCGCTGATGTCCACCATCGGCGAGCTGGGTTCGTTCCTGGCCCGAGAGAACGCGGCGGCCGGCGCAACCCCGTCGAACGTGACAGCCACGCCAGCTCATGACCAGCCGCTGCCTGCTCAGCCCTTACGCAACGGCAAGGCCACGCTCGCCGGCGCCACCCCATAGAGGATCGAGCGTCTGGTCGCCGTCTGTTGTCAGGACCGACGGCGGCCGGCCCGGTCAGCCGACCCATCGGGCGCTCGCCCGCCGGGACACCGCACCAAAGCCCAAGAAGGATCGTGAGTGCGATGGTCGACATCGCCCGGAACCACAACGCCGCCACCGCCGCCGGCCGCACGTTGCCACCGACGGCGCCCCTGGCCGTCGCGGTACCTGACATGACGGCCCGCCGGCCCGCCGCTGGCCGGCACTCCGAAGAAGCCGACGCCAGGCCCACCGGTCGGGAGTCATCAGCGGCATTACCCGCCGCCGAGAGCCGCTCCGCCGTCGCGGCCCGTTACCTGCTCGCGGGCATCCGGATCGCGCTGGGCTGGGTCTTCCTCTGGGCCTTCCTGGACAAGCTTTTCGGGTGGGGATTCGCCACCCCGTCGGCGCGGTCCTGGCTCAACGGCGGTAGCCCCACCGCGGGCTTCCTCGGCGGCTCCGAGGGCCCGTTCAGTGGCTTCTTCACTGCCATCGCCGGCAACGCCGTCACCAACGTGCTGTTCATGGGTGCGCTGCTAGCCGTCGGCACGGCGTTGCTCCTCGGCATCGGGATGCGGCTCGCCGCCATCGGCGGGGCGATCCTGGTCGTCATGATGTGGGCAGCGGTGCTGCCGCCGTCGAGCAACCCGTTCATGGACGACCACCTCATCTACGCGGCCATCCTGATCGTCCTGGCCCTGCTCGGCGCCGGGAACACCCTGGGCTTCGGCAAGGCGTGGTCGGCCACCCCGCTGGTCCGCAACGCCACCTGGCTGAAGTAGTCAGATCCGCTGCGGGTCACCGATGATGTCGCGGTGGCCCGCAGCGCCCGGCCTCCGGCGCCTGGCGGCAGCGCTACGGGCAGAAGCTCCGAGTGTGGCTCCGGACCGTGCCTCTGATCAGGCCCGGCGCGCCGCCTCGACGGCAGCAGGCAGATCCGGACCGGCCGTGCGTCGGCCGGGAGGTGGGCGAGTGCCGCACTCGCCGGGCTGGCCGTGCTGGGACTGATCGCGCTGTCCGTCGCCGTCCTCCGCCCGGCGCAGACCGACGCCATCGTCAGCGCGGATGGCGAGCCGATGCCCGGCAGCGTCGCGGAGCCGACTCGGGTGCCGGCCGGCGGCCACGACCTCGCCGTCATGATCCGCGGAAACAGCGTTGACCGTCCGGTGCTTCTCCACCTGGTGTGCGGTCCGGGTGGTAGCGACATCGGTGTGACGCGCAAGCACGGTCAGGACCCAGCTTCGGTGCCTCTCTACCGTCAAGGGAAGGGTTGTCAGCCATGAGGGTTCTTGTCGCCGCCGCAAGCAAGCATGGATCCACTGCGGAGATCGCGGCTCACATCGCGACCGCCCTACGGGGCGGATTGCCGTCCGGATCCGTCGTCGATGTCGCCGCCGCGGCAGAGGTCACGGACGCGGCTTCCTACGACGCGCTGGTGCTGGGGAGCGCTGTCTACATGGGACGTTGGTTGGAAGCGGCCCGCAGCGCGGCAGAGCGGATCACGTCGAATCCACCGCGTTCGGTGTGGTCGTTCTTTAGCGGCCCGATCGGTGATCCGCCCAAGCCCGCTGGGGCGCCGGCCGAGGTCGGTGGCATCGTCGCGTCCGTGCACGCAACGGAACGTCATGGCTGACGGCTTCGGGATCCGAACCACACCAACTCCGGTGGTGGTGATTGACCGGATATGTTCGAGCGCAAATAGGCACGCATCTTTCGGCCCTTCTCGCGCCTGGGAGCCGGCCTCGTCCCGCGGCCTTGACGGGTCTGCACGCCCGCATCCTCCCGACCTCGGCGAGGAGGTGCTCGGTCATCTGGAGGGGTACCGGGGCTCATGGCCGGTACGGGTGGGGAACAGCGCGGCGGGACAACTACAACTCGACATCTACGGCGAGGCGCTCAAATCGCTGGATCTCGCCGACCGGCACGAATCGCGGCTGGTTGATCGAGGATGCGATCGGCCCTGGCCTGCGACAGTGCGAGGCCGCAGGTCAGGGCCGTTGCGGTTGATACGCCGTCAGGCCGGCACGTGACCTGCCGTCCAGCACGCCGAGTGGCTGTGGCAGGCCACGTACGCCGCGAGCGCGTCGTGCAGCGCGGCCAGTCGGGTAGCCGAGAGCCCGGCGGCGATGTTGTCGAGCTGGTGGGGGTCGACGGTCCGGTCGTAGTACTCCCGTTCGCCGTTGGAGTATTCGACGTAGGTGTAGGTCGCGGTCCGCAGCGCCTCGTAGGTGACCGGGCTGCCCTTGCGCCGGTCCTGGGCGTCCGGGTCGTCGGCCGCCTGGTTGGGGCCGTGATGCTCGATCAGCGCCCCGGTACGCCAGTTGGGTGCCGCTTCGCCCTGGGCGAGGGGAAGCAGGTTGCGCCCGTCGACGTGCGTGCCGACGTCCGCCGCGCCGATGCGCTGGAAGGTCGGCGCCAGGTCGATGTTCTGCACGATCTCGGCACGCTGCGAGCCGGGAACGACGCCCGGTCCGGCGACGACCAACGGGACCCGCACGTCGGTGTCGAACGCTGTCTGTTTGCCGCCGGTCAACCGGTACTCACCCATGTGGAAGCCGTTGTCGGAGCTGAACACCACGTACGTGTTGTCGGCGATGCCGCTGGCGGTGAGCTGGGAGCGCAGGTTGCCGATCAGTCGATCGACCGCCTGCACGGACTGGGCGCGCTTGCGGAAGTTCGTGTCCAGGGTGTTCTTCTCCTGCGTGGTCAGCGGGGCGTTGCCGGCCAGCCAGGACGGCGGGTTGGTGGGCAGCCGGTCGTACGCCGGGGTGCGCGGGGCGGTGAGCCCGGGGAAGTCGTCCAGGTCCTGGTTGGCCGGGGTGAACGGGCTGTGCGGGGCGAAGGTCGAGACCTCCAGCAGGAAGGGCGTGTTGGCGGCCGCCGAACGCTGGATGAAGTCCTTGCCCTTGCGGGACAGCACGTTCGTCAGATAGTCGGCCGGCTGGCTTCCGTAGTGGACGACTGTGTGGTTCTCGTTGAGGTCGTAGTTGTACTCGGAGTAGCCGTTGCCCGCCACGTACCACTCCGACCACCCGGGCGGGACGTACGGCAGCGCGCCTCCCTGGGTGTCCGCCGGCAGATAGCCGTTGAGGTATTTGCCCAGGAATCCGGTCCGGTAGCCCTTGCCCTGCAACGCGGTGGCGAAGGTGCGGTTCTCGTTGCCCCGGCCCTTGAAGACCGCGAAACCTCCGTCGGCTCCACCATTGGTGAAGACTCCGGTGTCGTGGGGGAACTGGCCGGTGAGAATCGACGAGCGCGACGGGCAGCACAACGAGTCGGTCACCGTGTAGTTGGTGAAGGTGGCCCCCTCGCTCTGTAGTTGTCGCACCTGCGGCAGGTATTGCACCAGGTTCCAGGCGAGATCGTCGACGAGAACGAAGATGATGTTGGGTGTGGTGGCGGTGGGCGCCGGAGCGATCTCGGCGCCGCGTGCCGGTGTCCAGGCGGCGAGCAGGGTCAGCCCGGCCACGAGGGTGGCGGCGAGGAGGCGCCGGTAGGTGATAGCCATGCTGCCAAGCCTGGTTGAGATTTGTCAGCATCTATTCAACAGGTGGTGATGATCCGATCAACACGCCGGTAGCCGCACCGGCCCGGCACGTGCCCCGGTTGGACGTCGAGGCGAGTGTGCTCTGGCCGACGCCGATGAGCACCTCCCGAGGTGACAGGCAGCCCGACGGGCGGCGGTCCGGAAGACGACGGATACTCGCCTGATGACTGGACCAGATCTCGACCCCGAACAGTATCCGCCCATCGACCCGCGTGAACCGGTGCCCGACGACCCGGGCGTCCTACTGCCCGGCGCGCCGGACGAACTGCCCGAAGCCCCGGCCGAGCCGATGCCGGACGATGGTGGCAACGCCGGCGGCGTGCGCGAGCCGGCATAGTTCCGCCGACGATCGAGCGACCCCAGCCCGACCGCCGATGCCGGCGCCTGCCTTGGCACTCGGCGCGTCGCCGATCGAGGGTGAATATGTCAGTGTGCGGATTCGCCGGACCGTAGTCCGTTGACGAGGAGCGCGACCATGCGCCGGCCGTAGTCGGGTTCCTCGTTCGGCATGGGCGCACACAGTTTCGCAACGGCGTACAGCAGGTCCTGGGCGCTGGTCCGGGCCTGGACCTCGCCGCTGGCTGTCGCGGGTTCGAGCAAGGACTCGAGGGCAGGTCCCAGCTTCTGCATGAGATATCCGGGCAGGCCGTCGAACGCCGGATCGCCGGAGTGCAGGGCCGCGGCGAATCCGCGTTTGGTCGCGACGAACGCGGTGAACCGGTCGAGCCACGTCGCGAGGGCGACCCCCGGCTCGTGCGCGGCGGCCAGCGCTGGGGCCGCGTCGGCGCAGGCGTCGATCTCGCGCTCGATGACGGCCTTGATCAGGTCCGAGCGCTGCGGAAAGTGCCGGTAGAGCGTGCCGACGCCGACGCCGGCCAGATCGGTGATCTCTTTGGCGGGGGCATCGACGCCGGTGGTGCTGAAGACCGTCTTCGCCGCTTCGAGCAGGGACTCGATGTTGCGGCGCGCGTCGGTGCGCATCCGGCGCGGGGCGCGTTCGCGGCGATTGAAATCCGCTGTGTTGTCGGACACGGCTGTGCCTCCCCTGCTGTTCCGGAAAAGCTTTCCGTATAGTTCCGGAAAGAGTTTCCGGATAACCACGATACCGCAGGGAGGCGCTCATGCAGTACCGCACCCTGGGCCGGACGGGCATCAAGGTCAGCCCGTACGCCCTCGGCACGCTGATGTTCGCCACCGTGATCGGGAACTCCGATCCTGACGACTCGATCAAGGTCATTCACACGGCGCTGGACGCGGGGATCAACGGTGTCGACACCGCCGATGCCTACGGCGACTCGGAGGAGATCGTGGGCAGGGCCCTCAAGGGGCGCCGGGACAACGTCATCCTCGCGACCAAGGTGGGCCTTCCCAGACTGGACGCGCTGCCCCGGACGCCGGGCGAGGCCACCGACCCCAACCAGCGAGGCGCCTCCCGCCGCTGGATCATGACCGCGGTCGAGGGCTCGCTGCGCCGCCTACAGACCGACTACATCGACCTCTACCAGATCCAGCGCCCGGACCCCGACACCGACATCGAGGAGACGCTCTCCGCGCTCTCCGACCTGATCCGCAGTGGCAAGGTCCGGGCGATCGGGTCATCCACGACGCCCGCATCCGACATCATCGAGGCCCAGTGGGTCGCCGAGCGGCGCGGGCTGGAACGCTTCCACACCGAGCAGCCGCCCTACTCGATCCTCAACCGCGGCATCGAGAGCGAGGTGCTGCCGGCCGCGCAGCGCCACGGGATGGGCACGCTGGTGTGGGGCCCGCTCGGGCAGGGAATGCTCACCGGCCGGGTCCGCAAGGGCGAGCAGAACGACCTGCGCCGTGCCCGCTTCTCGGCGCAGCAGCGCGCGATCGCCGGCAGGACCGGGCCCTGAAGAAGGAACATCCAGGCCGCGTAGACCGGTACCGCACTGACCGCTGCCGCGTCGATCACGGTGTACCCGGCGATGGCGAGACCGGTGGCCCCGGCGACCGCCAGCGCGGGCCACGTCGCCCGGCCGCCGCCCAGGGCCAGGGCCAGCAACCCGCCATCGCGTTCCAGGTCGCGTGCAGCACCGCGGCGACCAGTGTGAGCACGACCGTCCCGGCCGGCAGCCCACCCGCCCCGAACGCAATGGATGACACCTCGCGTCCTCCCCGCGTCAGGCCCGACCCCGCCAGGCATCGAGCAACAGACAGTACCTACCGGCGGTCGCCGCTCCGGCTGGTCGTGCTCCGCGGCGGGGGAGAGGCGCAGCTGCTCGCTGTGCTAGGAATCCACGGCGTCACGGTGGCGGCGGGGGCCTGGTAAGCCCGGGGACCGCGACATCGACCGCAGTCCCAGGTAGAGGAACGGCAACAGCAGGAACAGGTCCGCCAGGTGCGCGACGGACGCCTCCCGGGTGATGCGGCTCAGCGGGAACACGACAGCGCCCAGGCTGACCATGATGCCGACCGGAAGTGGCGCCGCGCGCACCCTGGCCAGCACGAGGCCCAGGACGAACAGGCTGATGGGAAACAGCGGTCCGCACGTCCAGTACACGGCGAACGCGGCGAACGGGTGCTCGCCGAGTCGGTCGACCGCATCGGCGTGGGAGACGGCGAACAGTCCCTCATGGATGCTCTGTACGCCGTAGGCCACCCCGCCGATCGCGCCGAACACCGTCACCGGCAACGCGACCGCGACGTACCTCGGCGTGGTGGGTCGCAGCCGCTCGAACAACCCGATCAGCCCGATGAGCCAGCACGCGCTCGACAACACGATGATCGTGCCGGCGGTGACGCCTTGAGTGTCGTTCTGCCAGAAGAAGCCGGCGAGCAGATTCAACGCCGGGCCCAGGATGAGAAACATGACCGGAACGCTACGAGCGGCGTACCCGTGCCGGATCCGCCGTCGGTGGGCGTCGGCCTACCGCGGTCGCGGTAGGCCGGCGAGCCCGCTGCGGTACGCGAACACGACAAGCTGTGCCCGATCGCGAGCCCCGAGCTTCGTCATCGCCCGGTTGGTGTGGGTCTTCGCCGTGGCCGGGCTCATTCCCAGCCGGCCCGCCACCTCCACTGTCGACAGTCCGTCGGCGACGAGGCCGACCACCTCACGCTCCCGCGAGGTCAGGCTGTCCAGGCCCGGTACTTCTGGTCCGCTGGCGAAGGCGGCGATGAGCCGTCTGGTCACGGCGGGCGCCAGCAACGCGTCACCGGCGGCGACCACGCGTACCGCCCGGCGCAGCTCGTCCGGCTCCAGATCCTTGAGCAGGAACCCGCTCGCGCCGGCCTGGAGCGCCGCGAAGACGTACTCGTCCAACTCGAAGGTGGTCAGCACGACAACGCGTACACCGGGCAACCTGACGTCGGCGAGGATGCGCCGGGCGGCCGTCAAACCGTCGGTGCCCGGCATCCGGATGTCCATCAACACGACATCCGGCCGGTGTGCTCGGGTGAGAGCGATCGCCTCCTCCCCGTCAACTGCCTCCGCGACAACCTCGATGTCCGGCGCCCGCTCCAGCAGGACCCGGAAGCCCGCGCGTACGAGCGTCTGGTCGTCGGCCAGCAGGACTCGAACCGTCATACCGGCAGCCACCCCCGTACCTCGAAGCCTCCGCCGTCGGCCGGCCCCGCTCGAAGCCACCCGCCCAGCCCGCCGGCGCGCTCGGCCATGCCACGCAGCCCGTTGCCGGCTACCGGGACGCCGCCCCGCCCGTTGTCGCGCACCGTCACCGACAGTCCGTCGGGACGGTATCCGACACGCACCTCGACCTGGGCCGCGCCGGCGTGCCGCAACGCGTTCGTCACTGCCTCCTGGACGATGCGGTAGGCGGTGGCTTCCACGGCCCGCGGCAACGCTCGCGGCTCGCCGTCGCAGGTCACGACCGCACCTGTCGACTCGGCAAGCGCGGGCAGCCGATCGAGCGTGGGCGTCGGCGGCTCCGGCCCGGTCGCCGAGGTGCCGTCGCGCAGCACGCCCACCGCCGCGCGTAACTCCACCATCGCCTCGCGGCTGGCCCGGCGCACCTCGCGCAGCGCGGTGCGGGCCTGGGCGGGATCCTCGTCCAGCACGTCGGCCGCGACGCCCGCCTGCACCGACACCACGGCCAACGTGTGCGCCGTGACATCGTGGAGCTCCCGGGCGATGCGGATCCGCTCCTCGACGACCCGCTGCTCGGCGGCCCGGCTCTGGTCGGCCGCCAGCAACGCCAGTTGGGTCCGGCGCCCGCGCACCACCTCGCCGAGCAGCAACGCCGCCACGAACACAACCGTCGAGCTGTCCAGTGACGCGTCGAACGGCCTCGCGCCGGCCACCGCCATCCGCCCCTGGGCATCCAGGAGCACGAACAGGGCCGCGACGATGAGACCCACGCGCTGCCGCGACGCCGCACCGACGGAGTACAGCGCGACCCACGCGGGCACCGACGGCGCGCCACCCGGGTAGTGGTAGATGTGGTAGGCCAGGTAAAGCCCGCCCACGAGGACCAGCACACCGACCGGCCACCGCCGTCGAGCGGGCAGCACGAACACCATCACGGCGGCGGCAGCGTACGCCCACAGGTCCGGGACTCGGTCACCCAGCGCCACCGGCGTCGTCGCGAGCCGATACGCGGTCAGGACGCCCACGGCCGCCACGAGCATCGTCTCCACGACCCAACGCCGCATACCGCCAGACTGTACGGACTGCCGGACCCGTCGACGTACCACGAACGTCGTATCCGCCTCGGGTGAGCCGGTTACCCGTAGCGCTAGGCGGGACGTCCTGGTTGATCGACTCGGGTTTCACGAAGTCGGGGCGTCCCTGCGACCCGGATGCCCCGACTTTCAGAGAGGCGAGTCGATCAACCACGATCGGAGCCGGCAGGTGGCGGGCCCAGGTGGGTGAGATCGATCTTTGAGCGTGATGAGCCAGGATGTCTTCGCGGCCGCACGCCACGCCGCTTACCCGAAGGGGCCCCCGGTGACCGATCGCCAGACGCTGGACATGTGGTTCGACCCGCTCTGCCCGTGGGCGTGGATAACGTCGCGCTGGTTGCTCCAGGTTGAGCAGGTCCGGCCGGTACGGACCAGGTTCAACGTGATGAGCCTGGCCGTGCTGAACGACGGCAACGACAGCGTGCCGCAGGAGTATGCCGATCGCCCGGAGGCGTACTTCGCTCTGCGCCGAGAGGCGTGGGGCCCGGTGCGGATCTGTGTCGCTGCGGCCCGGGCCACCGGTCCCGAGGTGTTGCGCGACCTCTACACAGCACTGGGCACCCGGATCCATCCCGGTGGGCAGCAGCTCGGTGACGAGCTGTACCGGGCGGCCCTGGTCGATGTCGGTCTCGATCCGAACCTGGCCGCGGCGGCCGGCAGCGAAGAGTACGACGAGGAGTTGTTGGCGAGCCACCACGCCGGGCTCGAGCCGGCCGGATCCGACGTTGGCACGCCGATCATTCACGCACCCGGACCGGACGGTACGACAGTTGCCTTCTTCGGCCCGGTGGTGTCACCCGTCCCACAGGGCGAGGCCGCGGGCCGGTTGTGGGACGGCGTCCTGCTGGTCGCGGGCACCTCCGGGTTCTTCGAGCTGAAACGGTCCCGCGACACTCCGCCGTTCGTCGGTTGACACGCGATGGGAGCCATCGGCCGGTGGCTCCCATCGATCTTCCAGTCGGGTTCGAGCCGTTCACCGCACGCTGGGTTCACCGCCGCGGATCCCGCCGGGCGGTTGCCAAGATGAGCAGTGAGGACCCTGTCGATGCTCACCTCGAAGACTTGCGAACGTCCGGACGGTGCCCGGTGACGCGGCGTGTCGTCATCACCGGGCTCGGTGTGCGTGCGTCCGGTGGCAACGGTGTCAAGGAATTTTGGGATCTGCTCTGCTCGGGCCGTACGGCGACCCGGCGGATCTCGTTCTTCGATCCCTCGCCGTACCGGTCCCAGGTTGCCGCCGAGGTCGACTTCGACCCGGTCCTGGAGGGCCTGAGCCCTCGCGAGATCCGCCGGATGGACCGGGCGACCCAGTTCGCCGTGGTTTGTTCGCGAGAAGCCGTCGCGGACAGCGGGCTGGACGTCGACACTCTCGACCCGTACCGGGTCGGGGTCAGCCTGGGCAGCGCGGTCGCCGCGGCGACCAGCCTGGAACGCGAATACCTCGTGCTCTCGGACAGCGGCCGCAAGTGGGTCGTCGACCCCGAGCTGGTGTCGCCGCACATGTTCGACTACCTGGTGCCCAGCGTCATGCCGGCCGAGGTGGCCTGGACTGTGGCGGCCGAGGGCCCGGTCACGATGGTCTCCAACGGCTGCACCTCGGGCCTGGACTCGGTCGGACATGCCGGGCAGCTGATCCGGGAGGGCAGCGCCGATGTGATGCTGGCCGGTGCATCGGACACGCCGATCACCCCGATCGTCGTCGCCTGCTTCGACGCGATCAAGGCGACGACCACGCTCAACGACGACCCGGAGCACGCGTCCCGGCCGTTCGACGCGACCCGCAACGGGTTTGTGCTCGCCGAGGGCGCCGCCATGTTCGTCCTCGAGGAGTACGAGCACGCGCGCAACCGTGGCGCACACATCTACGCCGAGTTGGCCGGCTACGCCACACGCTGCAACGCCTACCACATGACCGGCCTGAAGACGGACGGCCGGGAGATGGCCGAGGCGATCCGGGTGGCGCTGGACGAGGCCCGGCTGGATCGCGGCGACGTCAGCTACGTCAATGCGCACGGATCCGGCACGAAGCAGAACGACAGGCACGAGACAGCCGCGTTCAAACGCAGCCTGGGACCGCACGCGTACAAGGTGCCAATCAGCTCGATCAAGTCGATGGTCGGGCACTCGCTCGGCGCGATCGGCTCGGTGGAGATTGCCGCCTCGCTGCTGGCCATCGAGCACGGCGTGGTCCCGCCGACGGCCAATCTGCACCACCGCGATCCCGAATGCGACCTGGACTACGTCCCTCTGACCGCCCGTGAGCAGGCAGTGCCGAGCGTGCTCACTGTGGGCAGCGGTTTCGGTGGCTTCCAGAGCGCGATGGTTCTGCGACGTCCGGAGGAGACCCGATGACCACCCCGGTGTACGTGACCGGCATGAGCGTAGCCGCGCCCAACGGGCTGGGTCTCGAGCGGTTCTGGGACGGCCTGCTGGCCGGGCGCAGCGGCATCGCCACGCTGACCGGCTTCGACGTCCAGCGCTTCCCGGCCACTCTGGCCGGCCAGATCGCCGATTTCGATGCGCGTGAGCACCTGCCCGGCCGATTGCTGCCGCAGACCGACGTGTCCACCCGGCTCGCTCTGGTGACCGCCGACTGGGCGCTCGCTGACGCCAAGGTCGACCCCACCGAGTTGACCGATTACGACATGGGCGTGGTCACCTCGAACGCCGCCGGCGGTTTCGAGTTCACCCACCGGGAGTTCCAGAAGCTCTGGTCGGTCGGTTCGCAGGCGGTCAGCGTCTACGAGTCGTTCGCCTGGTTCTACGCGGTGAACACCGGCCAGATCTCGATCCGCCACGGCATGCGGGGTCCGAGCAGTGCGCTCGTCGCCGAGCAGGCTGGTGGCCTGGACGCGGTCGGCCACGCTCGCCGAACCGTCCGGCGAGGCACCGCGCTGATGGTCACCGGCGGTGTGGACTCCGCTTTCGATCCGTGGGGCTGGGTCTCGCAGATCGCCAGTGGGAGGGTCAGCCGGGCCGTCGATCCCGCCCGGGCCTACCTTCCCTTCGACGTCTCGGCCAACGGTTACGTGCCCGGCGAGGGCGGCGCTGTGCTGGTCCTGGAGGACGCCGCCGCGGCCCGTGCCCGTGGGGTCCAGCGGGTGCACGGTGAGATCGCCGGCTATGCGTCCACCTTCGATCCGCCGGCCGACTCGGGCCGCCCGCCCGGCCTGCGCCGCGCCGCCGAGCTGGCCCTGGCCGACGCCGGGATCGAGGCCGGTGAGGTGGACGTGGTGTTCGCCGACGCGCTGGGTGTCGCCGCATCCGACGCCGCCGAGGCCGAGGCGATCCGTGGATTGTTCGGCCCGAACCAGGTGCCGGTCACCGCGCCGAAGTCGCTCTACGGCCGGCTCTACTCCGGCGGCGGCCCGACCGACCTGGTCACCGCCCTGCTGTCCATCCGCGACGGCGTCATCCCCGCCACTGCCGGGACCGCCGACGTACCCGCCGACTACGGCATCGATCTCGTGCGCGGCGCCCCGCGCTCCGCCTCGGTCCGTACCGCTCTGGTGCTGGCCCGCGGTCTGTGGGGCTTCAACGCCGCCGTCGTGGTCCGTGGGGTCAACGATTCGCTCGAGAAGGAGACCTACCGATGAGCAACTTCGCCGTCGACGACCTGCGCCGCATCCTGATCGCGTGCGCCGGCGAGAGTGAGGCCGACCTGAGCGGCGACATCTCCGACCGCCAGTTCGACGACCTCGGGTACGACTCGCTCGCTCTGATGGAGACCGCCGCACGGATCGAGCAGGACTACGGCGTCCGCATTCCCGACGAGCAGATCGTGGAGCTGGACACGCCGCGCGCCGTGGTCAACGTGGTGAACGCCGTCCTCGTCGAGGCGTCATGACGCACCGGCGCGTGCACTCGCGGGTGGTGGCGGCGCCCGCCGCCACCGTCTACGGCCTGGTGGCCGACGTGAGCCGCTGGCCTGTCATCTTCGAGCCCAGCATCCACGTCCACCACCTCGAACGCGGCGACGGTCACGAGCGTTTCCAGTTGTGGGCGACGGTCAACGGCGAGGTGAAGACCTGGACCTCGCGGCGCACCCTGGACCCGCGGGCACTGCGGATCACGTTCCGCCAGGAGCACAGCCAGCCACCGGTCACCTCGATGAGCGGTGAATGGATCTTCCGTCCGCAGCCGGACGGCGGCACCGAGATCGTGCTCGTGCACGAGTTTTCGGTCGCCGGCGGCGAGCGACAGGTGGCGTTGCTCGAGCAGGCACTGGACGCCAACAGCGAGCGTGAGCTGGCCGCCCTCGGCCGCATCGGCGAACTCGGACATCCCGTCGACGACCTGGTCTTCACCTTCTCGGACGAGGTGGAGCTGCCGGGCGCCGCCGCCGACGTGTACGACTTCGTCTACCGCAGCGACCGCTGGCCGGACGCGCTGCCGCACGTGCGGCGGGTGGTGCTGCGCGAGGAGGAGCCCGGCATCCAGGACATGGAGATGAAGACCGTCACCGGCGACGGCAGCACGCACACGACACGTTCGGTGCGGGTTTGCCTGCCGGGGGAGCGGATCGTCTACAAGCAACTGGTCCCGCCTGCGCTGCTGACCGGGCACAGCGGTTCGTGGCTGTTCAGCGAGCGGCCCGGCGGGTCGCTCGTCGTTGCGGAGCACACCGTCGCGATCAACCCGGCCGCGATCACCAGCGTGCTCGGTGCGGGGAAGACCGTGGCGGACGCGCGGAGCTTCCTGCGTGAGGCACTCGGCCGCAACAGCCGGGCCACCTTGACGTACGCCGGCGCCTACGCGAGCGAGCGGGCGGCGCTCTCGCCGGACGAGGGCGTTCCGCGATGAGCCTGATGGCCGGCGCGAGCCGTACCGACGGCCCTTCGGGCAGTCAGCAGTTGGTCGAGATCGCCGACGGCGTCTTCGCCTACCTGCAACTGCCCGGCGGGTGGTGCGTCAGCAACGCCGGTGCGGTCTCCGGGCCCGAGACGCTGATGGTCGTCGACACGCTCGCCACCGAGCAGCGGGCTCGCCGGCTGCACACGGCCCTCAGCGGCATCGGCGGGCCGCGCCGCCTGGTCGTCAACACCCACCACCACGGCGACCACAACTTCGGCAACCACGTCTTCGACACCGCGACAGTGGTCGCGCACGAGCAGGCCCGGGTGGAGATGGCCGAGACCGGCCTGGCGCTCACCGGGCTCTGGCCGGACGTGTCGTGGGGTGACGTACGTGTCACTCTGCCGACGCTGACCTTCCGCGATCGGGCCACCGTGCACCTCGGGGACCGGGTCGCCGAACTCGTTCACGTCGGCCCGGCGCACACCACCAACGACGTCCTGGTGTGGCTGCCTGACACGCGGGTGTTGTTCGCCGGGGACGTGCTGCTCAGCGGCGCGGCCCCGTTCAACCTGATGGGCTCGGTCAGCGGCGCGGTGACGGCGTTGCAGCGAATCCGGGAACTCGACCCGCGCGTCATCGTGTGCGGGCACGGGCCTCTCGCCGGGCCTGAGGTGATCGACGAGAACCTCGCCTATCTGCGCTGGATCCAACAACTCGCCGAGGAAGGCGCGGCGCTGGGGATGAGCCCGCTGGAAACCGCGCTGTCGGCGGACCGTTCCGCCTTCGACCACCTGCTGGACCCGGAACGGATCGTCGGCAACCTGCACCGCGCGTACGCGGAACTCACCGACGGACCGCTCGGACGGCCGCTCGACGTCGTCAGCGTCTTCGGCGAGATGGTCGCCTTCAACGACGGACGCCTGCCTGCCTGTTTCGCCTGACCCGCTTACTCGAAGGACATTCGATGACTTCACCGCGTACCTGGCCGTTGCGCCGGGTCCTCGCCGTAGCGGTCGCCGCCGCCGCGGTCCTCACTCTTGCCTATCAGCCGCTGCGCAGCGAGGGGAAGCCGGCGGCCCAAACGGCGGCCGGCCAGACCGCTCACTCCCCGCACCTCGCCGCGGCCGGACACACCACGTCCTCCCAACACTCGGCTGCGTCGGATGACACCGCGCCGCAGCGCGCCGACGCCACGGGCAAGGCCGTCGACGTCTGCCTGGTGCTGGGCAGGCCGGAGATCGAACAGGACCTGCGGTTGCCGGCGAGCGTGGCGGAGCGCCTCTATCAGGGCACCCGCTCCTACCCGGGCCCGTGCGCCGACTACGGCCCGGCCCAGCGGGTCGGCACGGGTGGCAGCGTGCGGATCGCCACCCAGAGCCTCGGCAAGCGCCCGATCAGCATGTCGTTCGTCTTCGACAAGGGCATGCTCACCGGCTTGCCGGCCGAACTGTCCGACGGCAAGCACTGCTACGACGTCAACGGCGACGGCGCCATCACCCGCGACGCGGAGTGCATTCATGAGCACGAGTACATGCTTGAGCTGCCGCAACGCTTCCGGCAGCGCGTCGGCGGCCCGTTCAAGTGGGCCATGCTCAACTGGGACCCGCGCGGCCACGCACCCGATCCGATCTACGGCGTGCCCCACTTCGACCTGCACTTCTACCTGCAGAAGGAAGCCGAGGCGATGGCGATCGGCACCGGGCCGTGCGGCGGGATGAACCTGGTCGACTGCGACGACTACGCGCGGGGCCGCGAACCGGTGCCGCCGGCCTACCTGCCGGCCGGCTACGTGGACATCGACGCCGTGGTGCCCGGCATGGGCAACCACCTCGGCGATCCGGCCTCTCCCGAGTTCAACGGCGCACCGTTCACCCACACCTTCCTGTACGGCGCCTTCGACGGCGACATCACGTTCTACGAGCCCATGATCAACAAGGCCTGGTTCGACGAATTGGGCGCCGGGCGGGCCGCCAACTCCTGCACTCCCATCAAGCTGCCGGCCAAGTGGGAGGTGGCGGGTTGGTACCCGACGCAGTACTGCGTCGCCTACCGGCCGAACCGGCAGGACTTCACAGTCTCGATGACCGGTTTCGTTCAGCGGTCCGCGTCCTGAGTGTGAGGGCGACCCCACCCGACAGGAGGAACTGATGCTTTCCACCGACTCCGCGGTCGACGGCGCCTCCACCTTCGACCTGGCCGACTATCGCGACGCGATGGCCCGGTTCCCGACCGGGGTCGCGATCGTGACCACTCACGACGAGAGTGGTACGCCCTACGGGTTCACCGCCAACTCGCTCTGTTCCGTCTCGCTGCACCCGCCGATGCTGCTGGTCTGTCTGGCTCACGCGGCGAACTCCTACCCGGTGTTCGCCAGCAGCGGGACCTTCGCCGTCAGCATCCTCGGCGCGCACCACACCCAGCTGGCCCGGCGCTTCGCCGGCAAAGGCGTCGACAAGTTCGCCGCCGGCGGATTCGAACGAACCGCCGGCGGCGCGACGGTGCTGGGTGACGCGGCTTCAGTGCTGGAATGCGAGGTGCACAGCCGGCACACCGCCGGCGACCACATGATCCTCGTCGGCGCGGTCCGCGACGTGCGGGTCACCGGAGACACCGAGCCGGCCGTCTACTTCGACCGCGGCTTTCACCACCTGCGCGGTCCGGCTGACGGCGGACCGGCCGGCCCATGACGACGACACCGGGGGAAGCCATGCCGGCACTCAAGCCGATCACCGCCGACGACGACACGCTGCGGGCCCACCTGAGCGACGCGGAGGCACCGGCCCTGCTGATGACCGTCGCCCACCTCACCGGCGACCTGTCGATCCTGCGCGACGATCTGCGACCCAACGGCTGGCTCTTCCTGCCACAGGGTGGCCTGACGGACGAACAGCAGGACCATGCCCGCGAACTCGCCCTCAACGCGCTGCGGCGGCTGCGCGACGGAGCCGCGGTGCCCCGGCTCGATCGCAGCACGCTGCGGCGGGTCACCAGTTGGGCGATGGGCGGCGACACCGAGGACCTCCTGCCGTTGCTCGAGCAGGAGGTGATCCTGCCCGGCGAGGACCCGAAGCAGCCCGGCTGGCGGCTCGACCAGGAGGCCCCGGGCCGCGACGCCCGGGTGGTAGTCATCGGCGCCGGCCTCAGCGGCCTGCTCGCAGCGCACCGCCTCACCCAGGCGGGCGTGCCGGTCGTGGTCCATGAGAAAAACCCCGACCTCGGCGGCACCTGGTTCGAGAACCACTACCCGGGCTGCCGGGTCGACGTGGCCAGCCACCTGTACAGCTATTCGTTCGCCACCCGCAGCGACTGGCCCGACCACTTCTGCAAACACGACGAGTTGCTGTCCTACCTGCGGGATTTCGCCAAACAGCACGGCCTGCTGGACCTGATCCGCTTCAACAGCGAGATCCGCGCGGCGCACTGGGACGAGGCGGCCGGTCAGTGGCGGCTGACCGCGGACACACCCGACGGGCCACGCACCGAGCAGTGCACGGTTCTGGTCAGCGCCGTCGGTCAGCTCAATCGCCCGCACGTGCCGCAGTTCCCGGGCACCGAGGAGTTCGCCGGCCCGGCGTTCCACTCGGCCCGGTGGGATCACCGCGTGGACCTCACGGGCAAGCGGGTCGCGGTGATCGGCACCGGCGCCAGCGCCTTCCAGTTCATTCCGGAGGTGGCCAAGCAGGCGAGCCAACTGACAGTCCTGCAACGCACCCCGCCCTGGCTGCGACCCACCCCGCACTACCACGACGCGGTCCCGGGCGGCGTCCAATGGCTCTACGAGCACCTGCCGTACTACGCGGCGTGGCAGCGGTTCTGGTTGTTGGCGCCAGGGCTGCGCGGCGTACTGGAGGGCTGGGTCGTCGACCCGGACTATCCGCCCAGCGAGCGTGCCGTGTCGGCGCTCAACGACCAGTTGCGCGCCACACTGACGGCATATCTGGAGAGCCAGCTGACCGATCGCCCCGACCTGCTGCCACTCGTCCTGCCGCGCTACCCGGTCGGAGCCAAGCGGGTCCTGCGCGACAACGGCAAATGGCTGGCCACCTTGAAGAGCGACCACGTCCGCCTGGTGACCGCGGCCGTCGACCGGCTCACCCCGGACGGCGTACGCGACGCGAACGGCGAGCTGCACCCGGCCGATGTGATCATCTATGGCACCGGATTCCGCGCCTCGCAGTTCCTTACCCCGATGACAGTGACCGGGCGCGACGGCGTCGACCTGCACGAGTACTGGAACGGCGACGCACGTGCGTACCTGGGACTGACAGTGCCCGGCTTCCCCAACTTCTTTTGTCTGTACGGGCCGAACACCAACCTGTCCGGGCAGGGCGGCAGCATCATCTACTTCTCCGAGTGCGGGGTGACCTACCTCGTCGACGCGGTGCGCCGACTGGTACAGGGTGGGCACCGAGCCATGGAGGTACGCCCGGAGGTGTTCCAGGAGTTCAACACCTGGGTGGACGAGGCGAACTCCCAGCGGGCCTGGGGCTTCTCCAAAGTCAGCAGCTGGTTCGTCAACGCCGCCGGGCGGACCGCTCAGAACTGGCCGTTTCCGGCCCAGGACTACTGGCGGCGCACCCGGGCCGTCGATCCGGCCGACTACGAGCTGCGCTGACCACAAAAGTCGGCCGGGTACGGGTGATGCCCCCGTACCCGGCCGACTTTCGTGGTCAGCGGCGCGCCAGCGGCGGCTGCTCCGGGTAGCGGCCGCCGGCCGCGGCGCCGGGCGGCGTGGCCGCGTCGATCGCGTTCAGCTCGGCCTCGGTCAGCTCGACGTCGAGTGCCTGGACATTTTCCGCAAGGTAGCGACGTCGCTTGGTGCCGGGGATCGGCACCACGTCAGGGCCGCGGCTGAGCACCCAAGCGAGTGCCAGCTGGGCGGCGGTGACGCCCTTGGCGGTGGCCAGTTCGCGCACCCGCGCCACCAGCTCCATGTTGTGCCGCAGATTGTCGCCCTGGAACCGGGGCGTACCGCGCCGGTAGTCGTCGGCCTCCAGCTGGGTGAGGTCGGTGATCGCGCCGGTCAGCAGCCCCCGCCCGAGCGGGCAGTACGCCACCAGCGCGATGCCCAGCTCGCGCAGGGTGGGCAGCAGTTCGGTCTCCGGCTCCCTGCTGAACAGCGAGTACTCATACTGCCCAGCGGTCACCGGGTGTACGGCGTGCGCCCGGCGCACCAGATCCGCCGAGGCCTCGGAAATACCGAGGTGGCGCACCTTGCCGGCCGCGACGAGCTCGGCCAGCGCGCCCCAGGTCTCCTCAATCGGCACCTGTGGGTCGACGCGGTGCTGGTAGTACAGGTCGATGTGGTCCACCCCGAGCCGGCGCAGCGACGCGTCGCAGGCCCGGTGCACGTAGTCAGGGCGGCCGTTGATGCCGAAATAGCCATCCTCGGGGCGGCGTTCCACGCCGAACTTCGTGGCGATCACCGCCTGGTCGCGGCGACCGGCGACGGCCTTGCCGACCAGTTCCTCGTTGGTGAACGGGCCGTACATGTCGGCGGTGTCGAGCAGGGTGACGCCCAGCTCCAGCGCCCGGTGGATCGTGGCGACCGACTCGACGTCGTCGCGGTCACCGTAGAACTCGCTCATGCCCATGCAGCCGAGGCCGAGAGCGGAGGTGGTCAGGTTCTGGCCGAGCACGCGGTTATGCATCCGCGATTCCTTCCAAGTAAGGAGATGACAACGGACTGCGGCCCTCGGGACGCGCCGGTGTCACCGGCGATGTCGTCCCGGGGGCCCGTCCCGACCATAAGGGGGTCGAGTTCAGGAACGCCGCTGGGCGCTCAGGCGGACGGCGTCTGTGACACGAGATAGCGGCGGGCACGCATCTCGGCGCCCTGGCCGAAAAGGCGGCTCTCCGGCCGACTCTGCTCGTCGGTGAAGCGCTGCGCGCCGCCGCCGACCGGGTCGAGGTAGTGCCCGGCGGCGGGCGTGAGCCGGACCAGGCCGGCCGCGTCGTGCCCGGGCAGCGCGCCGTCGAGGATGGTGAACAGCCCCAGGCCCCCGGCGAGCTGCCGAGGCTCGGTGCGAGTCTCCTTGCCTCCGTGATCGAGCATCAGGTGCTCGCGCGAGGGCAGGTGGTAGCCGAGACGGTCGACGGCGAAGACCTCGCTGCCGTCGAGCTGCCACCGGACCGTGCCGGCCGCCCGGTCATAGGAGATGACCAGATGATGTTCGTCGTCCGGCTGGCGTGACGCCACCGGCACCGTGTAGAGGAACGCGGCGTAGTCACCGAGCTCGTGCCGGGCGTGCGGCAGGCGTTCGTAGAAGACGTACACCCGCTTGTTGGTCAGGAAGAAGTCGAAGACCATGGCGGTCTCGGTGTCCAGGACCGGCATCGCCACCGAGGCCAGGCGCAGATCGTCGTCCGGGTCGGCGACCGCCGCGCCGAACGGGTGACCCGCGGTGCCGTAGGTGCGCCCGGACAGCCACGTCTCGAAGGAGAGCACAGCGCCAGGATCGGCGTCGAAGCCGAGGTGGCCGCTGGACGCCAGATGGTTGGGGTAGGCGAGCCACTTCACGTGATCGAGGGCGCCCGGCACCGCCTCCGGTCCCCCTTCTTGCGGAAGAGTCCGGGTGAACGCCGGTTCGCCGGTGCTCGGGTGCCGACCGGGCGACACCGCCCGCAGACCTTCCGCCGAGGTGGACACCTCGGCGTCGTCACCGACGTAGTCGCCGAGGCGGTAGTAGGCCCAGCGCGCGTCGGCACCCTCGGTCTTGAAGCCGTCGTTGAAGTCGTCCCACACGGTCATCGGTCATGCCTTTCCGCCGGGCACGCCGCCCGGTCGCGGGTGCGGAACCAGTCGGGAGTGCAGGCCGTCGCGCAGCCACGATTCCTGCTCGGTGAGGATCTGCTGAGCGGTGGCGGTGTCGCCGAGCGCGATGCACGCGTGAAAGGTGCCCGGGTGGTAGCCGATCCGGGACTTCACGCCCGCCTGGATGAGCCGATGTGCGTACGTCAGCGCCTCGTCGCGGAGCGGATCGTACTCACACGCCAACACGTACGCCGGGGGTAGCCCGCCGAGGTCGTCGGCGCGAGCGGGCGCCGCCAGCGGGTCGACCGCGTCGCCCCCGGCTGCGTCGCCCAGGTAGTACCGCCAGCTCACCTGCGCGTTGTGCCGATCCCACATCGGGGTGTCGGTGAACGCGCGTGCGGACACCGTTTCCAGCCGGTCATCCAGCGCGGGGAAGAGCAGGCACTGTAGCCGCAGCGCCGGGCCGCCTCGATCGCGTACGGCGAGGGCGAGCGCCGCGGCGAGGCCACCACCGGCGCTCTCCCCGCCGACCGCGATACGCCCGGTGTCGACGCCGAGGTCCGCGCCTTCCTTGGCGAGCCATTCCAGCGCCGCGTAGCAGTCCTCGAGCCCCGCCGGAAACGGATGCTCGGGGGCCAGGCGGTAACCGACGTTGACCACCACGGCGTCGATCCGGTCGGCCAGCCGTAGGCACGTCTGGTGCACGGTCTCCAGGTCTCCGGTGACGAAGCCGCCCCAGTGCAGATAGATCAGCGCGGGCTGCGGCCGGTCGGCGTCCGGCCGGTAGACCCGGACGGCGACCGGCGGGGCGCCCGGCGGGCCGGGAACCAGCCGGTCGCCGACCTCGATCGGGCGAGCCGGCTGGTACGGCCGGTGATGGGCCACCGCCGCACGCAACGCCGCCCGGGTGGCGGGCAGATCGGCATAGTCAACTCGGGGCAGCGCGGTCAGCCGGTCGGCCAGGTCGGCGGCGAAGTCGTACACCGTGGGTCTCCTCGCCTCTCGGGCGCTGTGGTGGGGAACGGTCAGAAGGTGATGACGACCTTGCCGCGGGTGTGCTTGCCAGCGAACTCGGCGACCGCGCGCTGCGCCTCGGCGAACGGGAACCGGGCACTCACCTCGACCCGCAACCGACCCGACGCTGTCGCCTCGACGATCTGCTGGAGCCGGCCCTCGGTGGCCTCGATGTGCGCGTACGAGGCGCGCACCTCACGGTCGAAGACCGGCGGACCCCCGGCCGGAGAGATGAGCAGCCCACCGGGCTTGACGGCGGCCGCGGTTCCGGCCAGCCCGGGGCCGGCATTGATCAGGTCGACGGCGACGTCGACGCCACCGGGAACGTGGCGCAGCGCCTCCTCGGTCGTGTCGCCGGAGGTGTAGTCGACGGTCGCCGCGGCACCAAGACCACGCACGTAGTCGGCATCCGACGGCGGCGCGGTCGCCACCACGCGGGCACCGGCCTGGGCGGCGAGCTGAACCACGAACGAGCCGACACCACCTGTCGCGCCGACCACCAGTAGCGAGTCGCCGCTGTTCAGTCCGGCCTGCTCGACAATGCCGGCCGCGGTCATCGCGGCCACCGGCAGAGCAGCGGCGTCCACCGGGTCCAGCGTCTCCGGCCGGGCCACCACCTCGGGGCCGTCCAGTGCCAACGTGTACTCCGCGACCGCGCCGGCGACCGGGTGGGTGAACGCCACCACCTCGTCACCGGGGGAGAAGCGGGTGACGCCCTCGCCGACCGCTTCGACAGTGCCGGCCGCGTCCAGACCCAGCACGAAGGGATGCGACACCGGCATCATCTCGCGCATCACTCCGGTGGCGAGCTTGACGTCGAGCGGGTTGAGCGCTGCCGCCCGCAGCTTGATCAGGATCTGGCCCGGCCCGGGTGCCGGCTTGTCCAGCTCGGCGAGGGTGAGTTGGTCGATCGGGCCGTACGAGGGTGCGACGAGTGCCTTCATGGTGACGTGCCTTTCTGCGGTATGGGAAAGAGTCGGTGTGGTGCGGCGCCAGACGAGCCGGCGGCGGCGGGGCCGGCCATTGACCGGTGAGGTGCCGTGCAGGGTGAGGACGTCGCCGTCGAGCGCGGCGTGCCGGACGAGTTCCGAGCCGACCATCCGGGAATGGGCGCTGACCAGAACCGCGTGGCGGATCTCCGAGCCGCTGGCGCGCCAGGTGCCGGCGTAGCCCATGAACGTCTCGACCTGGTCGTCCGGCCCGGCGCTCTCGGGCGCCGGGCCGGTGCGCATCATGCTGACCGACATGTGGCCGTCGGCGGTGTAGACCAGCAGCCCGCGGGGACGCTCACCGAGCGGCCCCGGCCGGACGTCGTCGCCCTCGACGTCGACGTAGGAGAGCAGCTCCCAGGTGCCGAGCACGTCCCGTGAGTTCACCGGGGCGCCGCCTCGGTGATGGCGAACCGCCGCACCCGCAGCTCGGCCCCCTGGCCGAAGAGGCGGCTCTCGGCGTTGCTGTGCTCGTCGGCGAACTTCTGTGGCCCGCCCGAGATCGGGTCGAGGTAGAAGCCGGGCACCCCGGAGAGCCGGGCCAGCCCGTGCGGAGAGTGGCCGGGTGCTGTGCCGTCGAGCAGACTCAGCAGCCCCATGCCGAAGTTCAGTTGACGCGGTTGAGCGATCGTCTCGGTGCCACCGTGGTCCAGCACCAGGTGCCGGCGGCCGGGCAGGTGGTGCCCGATCCGGTCGACTCGGAACACCTCCTGCCCGTCGAGCAGCCAGTGGGCAGTGCCGGCCAACCGGTCGTAGCCGATCTCGACACGGTGCTCGTCGTCCGGCGTCCGATCGGCGACCGGGACGCCGTAGGAGAACGCCGCGTAGTCGCCGAGTGTGTCCCGGGCGAACGGCAGCCGCTCGTAGAACGCGTACACCCGCTTGTTGGTCAGGAAGAAGTCGAGGACCAGGTAGGTCTCCGCGTCGAACGCGTTGATCGCCGCGGTGGCCAGACGCAGATCGTCGTCCGGGTCGGCCACCTCGGCGCCGAACGGGTGACCGCCGGTGCCGTAGGTGCGTCCGCCGAACGTCGCCGAGCAGGAGAGCACCCGCCCCGGCGTCGCGTCGAAGCCGGGAAGCCCCGTGCTCGCCTGGTGCTGGGCGTAGACCAGCCACTTCACGTGGTCCAGGACGCCGGGCAGACCGGCGCCGTCGGCGGGCTCGGGCGGCACCGTACGGGTGAAGGCGGGCTCCCCGGTGCCCGGGTGCCGCCCACCGGAAACCACATGCAGTCCGTCGGCGGAGGTGGTGACCACCCCGTCGTCGGCGACGTGCGGGCCGGCCGTGGTGTGGAACCACCGGCTGCCGGGCCCGGTGCTGTCGAAACCGTTGCGGAAGTCGTCCCACACCTGTTCGTGCTGAGTCACGTCGGTCATCGCCGGGTCTCCTCCCCGATGGGACGGTCAGGCGGGGACGGCGCCGCGCAGCAGTTGCGCGCTGATCGTCGCGAGCCGGTTGCCCTGGTAGTTGGCGGCGGCCAGGACCTGCTCGCTGGGGCCGTCGTCGGACGCGGCGTTGCCGGTGCCGTACGGGTTGCCGTGTGCGGCGTAGACACTCGGGTCGGTGTAGCCGGGTGGAACGATGATGCACCCCCAGTGGTGCATCGTGTTGTAGAGCGCGAGGAGTGTGGACTCGTTGCCGCCCTGGATGTTGCCGGCGCTGGTGAAGCCGGTGGCCGCCTTGCCGGAGAGCTTGCCGGTCGCCCACAGCGGCCCGGTGCTGTCCAGGAACTGCTTGAGCTGAGCGGACACGTTGCCGTAACGGGTCGGCGTGCCGAACGCGTACGCGTCGGCCCACTCCAGGTCGTCGAGGGTGGCGACGGGCACGTCGGCCGTGGCCTCCAGGTGGGCGCGCCAGGCGGGGTTGTGGTCGATGGCCGCCTCGGGGGCGAGCTCGGTGACCCGGCGCAGGCGCACCTCGGCGCCGGCCTTGGCGGCGCCCTCGGCGGCGGCCTCGGCGAGCGCGTGGACGTTGCCGGTCGAGGAGTAGTAGATGACGGCGACCTTGGCAGTCATGGGTAATGGGACCCTTCGCGAAAGGTGAGCTAAGCGGAAGCCTTTCCGCTTAGGCAGGAGGCTATCCGGAAAGGTTTCCGATTGCAACGACCGCAGCACCGCTGGGCTCCACCCGCGAAAGGGCTGCGTACACTGCCGCGACAGCGCTGTCACGGCAGAATGGGCGGACGGGCGCAACCGGCTGCCGGGGTGTGGCCGCGGGAGAGAGGACGTCGGGTGGCTGGAGAGCCGGAGGCGGCATCGACGCCGGTTCCCTCGACACTGTCGATCGCGGGACAACCGGGAATCGAACGCGCCGACGCCGCCCGCAACCGCCGCAAGATGCTCGACGCCGCCGCGCGCATCGTCGCCACCGAGGGCGTCAAGGCGCTGGCCCTCGACGAGGTGGCGCGGGCCGCGGGAGTGGGCACCGGCACCGCGTACCGCCGCTTCGGCGACCGGGCCGGACTGATCTTCGCGTTGCTCGACGAGGAGGAGGCCAGTTTCCAGGCCGCCTTCCTACAGGGCCCGCCGCCGCTGGGCCCCGGCGCGCCGGCGGCGGAGCGGATCCACGCCTTCCTGCACGCCCTGGTGGACCGGGTGGAGGCGCAGCTGGAAATGCTGCTGGTCACCGAGACCAGCTCGCCGGTGGCGCGATATCGCAGCGGACCGTACATGGTCTACCACACCCACCTGGCCAGTCTGCTCGGCGAGGCTCGCCCCGACGTCGACCCGCACTACGTCGCGGCCGCGCTGCTCGCGCCGGTCTCGGCCACCCTGATCAGTTACCAGCTGCGCGAGCGGGGCCTCGGCACCGACGTGCTCAAGAGCGGTCTCGACGACCTGCTGCGCCTCAATCTCTGAGCGTCCCCGCCGGCCGTTCCCGCTTCCGCGTCGAGCCACCCTCCAGCCTTGGTCGAGCGGTCTTCGACTGCGCCGCGCCATGGTCGTCGGGCGGGCGCGGGCCCGGTGGGCCACGTCGCCGCATCCACCTGCCGACCGCGGTCGCACCGACGAGGAGGCCAACAGGATGCTCGTTCCATCGCCCAGCCCCACCGATCTCATCGCCGACGCCGAGGATCTCGCCGTGGTCGCGGCTCGCTGCGCGCCGCAGTCCGAGGCGGAGCGCCGGCTGTCCGGCGACGTCGTGGAGGCGTTGCGCGCCACCGGCTTCGCGGCGCACTTCGTGCCCGCCGCGCACGGCGGCAAGGAAGGAACCTTCACCGAGCTGAGCGAGGCCGTCGCCCGGGTCGGGCAGTCGTGCGCGGCGACCGCCTGGTGTGCGTCACTGGTGGCCAACCTCGGCCGGATGGCCGGCCTGCTGCCCGCCGAAGGGCAGGCCGAGGTCTGGGCTACCGGTCCCGGCACGGTGGTCGTCGGATCGCTGGCGCCGACCGGTACGGCGGAGCGGGTGACGGGCGGCTGGCAGGTCTCCGGCGCCTGGCCGTACATCAGCGCCGTCGACTTCTCCGACTGGGCCCTGCTGTGCGCCCGGGTGCCAGCCGACGGGCCGGCGGCGGCTCGGATGTTCGCGGTCCCGCGCTCGGCCTACCAGATCGCCGACACCTGGTCCAACGTCGGAATGAGCGGTACCGGTAGCAACACCGTGACCCTCGAGGCGACAGTGGTGCCCGAGGCGCGCTCCTTCGACAGGCAGAACCTCTTCACCGGTACGCCCGCGGTCTCCACCGCCGCGTGCCACGTGGTTCCGCTGCAGGCGGTCAACGGACTGTCGTTCGTGACACCCGTGCTGGGCGCCGCCCGCGGCGCCCAGCGGGCGTGGACCGCATATGTGGGCGACAAGATCCGCGGCGCGGCCGCCCGGCCCGGCGCGCCGGCCATCGAGCGCGGCCCGTACGACCTGGTCCTGGCGCGGGCCAGCGGCGAGATCGATGCCGCGGAGCTGCTGATACGGCGGGCCGCGCAGGTCGCCGACCAGGGCGCCGGCATCACGCCGTTCGAGGTCAGCCGCAACCTGCGGGACTGCTCGCTGGCGATGGAAACCGTGGTCACGGCGGTGAACCGGTTGTTCCGCGCGGCGGGCACCTCCGGACACACCACCGGTAGCCCCGTGCAGCGGGTGTGGCGCGACGTCAACAGCGCCGCCAGCCACATCGCTGTGCAGTTCGAGCCCGCCGCCGCGGCGTACGCGACCCAGGTCTTCAAGATCTGACGCCTGACGAAGCAGAGGGGACGACGATGACCCGAACCATCGCGCGTGAGAGCAGTGCGGACTGGGTGCTCTGTCCTGGCTGCCACGTGCCGGTCTATGGCAAGCGCCTGCACCGCAACGCCCGGGTGTGCCCCGAGTGCCAGGTGCACCTGCCACTCACCGCCGAGCAACGACTCACCCAGTTGGCCGACGACGGCCGTTACGAACTGCTGCCGCTCGAAGTGGCAGGCAACGATCCACTGCGCTTCACCGACACCGTGCCCTACTCGGTGCGGCTGGACCAGGCGCGCCAGCGGACCGGTCTCAACGAGGCGGTGCTCTGCGCGAGGGCGTTCATCGGCGGCAGCCCGGTGGTCATGGCGGTGATGGACTTCCGGTTCCTCGGCGGCAGTCTGGGCACCGCGGTGGGCGAATTGATCACCGTGGCGGCCGAGACCGCGCTGGCGGAGCGTACGCCGCTGCTGATCGTCACCGCCTCGGGCGGGGCACGGATGCAGGAGGGCGCGCTGTCGCTGATGCAGATGGCCAAGACCAGCGCGGCGCTCGGTGAGCTGGACCGGGCCGGAATCCTCACCATCGCGCTCATCACCGACCCGACCTTCGGCGGCGTCGCCGCGTCGTTCGCCACGCTGACCGACGTGATCGTCGCCGAGCCTCGCGCGCGGCTGGGATTCGCCGGTCGTCGGGTGATCGAGCAGACCATCCACCAACAGCTGCCGCCGGAGTTCCAGACGGCCGAGTTCCTGCTCGACCGGGGCTTCATCGACATGATCGTCGAGCGTCGTCGGTTGCGGCTGGCACTCGGCCGCCTGTTACGGGTCGGTGCCGGCACGCGGCAGCCGACCGCCCCCGAGGTGGCCGATCCGGTGATCCGATCCCACCAGCAGCTGTCGGAGCAGGACCCGTGGCGCAGCGTCGGCGAGGCGCGCGACATCCAACGGCCGACCACCCTGGACTACGTCTCGATGATCTTCGAGGATTTCCTGGAGCTGCACGGCGACCGGGTCTCCGGCGAGTGCCCGGCGGTCGTCGGTGGGCTCGCCTGGCTAGACGACCGGCCGGTCATGGTGATCGGTCAGCAGAAGGGCCACGATTCCACCGAACTGATTCGGCGCAACTTCGGGATGCCCCGGCCGGCCGGATACCGCAAGGCGGCGCGGTTGATGCGCCTCGCCGAGAAGCTCGGCGTGCCGGTGGTGACGCTCGTGGACACGCCCGGTGCCTACCCCGGCGCGGATGCCGAGGAGCAGGGGCAGGCGGTGGCGATCGCGGAAAACCTGCGCCTGATGGCCGCGCTGACCGTTCCGGTGGTCAGCGTCGTCATCGGTGAGGGTGGCAGCGGCGGCGCCCTCGGGCTGGCGGTGGCGAACCGGGTGCTGATCTTCGCCAGCGGCGTCTACTCCGTGATCAGCCCGGAGGGGTGTGCGGCGATCGTCTGGAAGGACCCGGCCAGGGCGCCGGAGGCGGCTCGCGCGCTGGGCCTCGACGCCCGAACGTTGCTGCGGCTGGGCGTCGTCGACGGCGTGATCCCGGAACCCGCCGGCGGCACCGGGGCCGATCGGCTGCTCGCCGCCGACCGGCTGGGCGCCGCGCTGCGGCACAGCCTGTACGGACTCAGCCGACTGAGCCGTGGGGAGCTGGGCGTCGACCGCCGGGCCCGGTTCCGACAGTTCGGTTCGGCCGTGACGATCGAGGCCGAGCTGCGGACGATGAGCGAAGAGGCGCACTGACATGTTCCGCAAAATCTTGATCGCGAATCGGGGCGAGATCGCCGTTCGGGTGGCTCGGACCTGCCGGGAGATGGGCATTCCCACGGTGGCGGTGCACTCCACCGCCGACCGCGAGTCGGCAGTGGTCCGGTTGGCCGACGAAGCCGTGCAAATCGGCCCGCCGCCACCGACGCAGAGCTATCTCAACGCGGCTGCCGTGCTCCAGGCGGCGGACCAGACCGGGGCCGACGCCATCCATCCCGGCTACGGGTTCCTGTCCGAATCACCGGATTTCGCCGACGCGTGCGAGGCGCTCGGCATCACCCTTATCGGGCCGCCGGCGTCGGTCATGGCGGTTCTCGGTGACAAGACCTCGGCGCGAGCCCTGATGTCCCGCGCCGGTCTGCCGCTGCTGCCGGGAAGCCTCGACCCGCTCGACGCGGAGGCCGCGCGGGAGCTGGCCTCGACGATCGGCTTTCCGGTCATCATCAAGGCGGCGGCGGGCGGCGGCGGGCGCGGCATGCAGGTGGTGCACGGTGCGGCCGAGTTCGTCGACGCCTTCCGGCGCACCCAGGCCACCGCACAGATGTTGTTCGGAGACGGTCGGGTCTACGTGGAGCGCTATCTCGCCAAGGCACGTCATGTCGAGATACAGGTCCTCTGCGACGGCCACGGCAACGCCGTACACCTGGGGGAGCGGGACTGCACGGTGCAGCGACGTCACCAGAAGCTGATCGAGGAGACGCCGGCGCCCAACCTGCCGGACGGCCTGGCCGAGCGGATGGGGCAGGCTGCGGTGCAGGGTGCCCTGGCCGCCGGCTACGTCGGCGCGGGGACCTTCGAGTTCCTTGTCGACCCGGACGGCTCCTTCTATTTCATGGAGGTCAACTGCCGGATCCAGGTCGAGCATCCGGTGACCGAGATGGTCACCGGCGTGGATCTGGTCCGTGAGCAGATCCTGATCGCGGCGGGCGAGCGGCTGAGGATGGCCCAGGACGACGTGCACCGCCGCGGCGTGTCGATCGAGTGCCGGGTCAACGCCGAGGATCCGGCGCAGAACTTCGCGCCCACCCCGGGAACGGTCGACGAGTTCGTGCCGGCCGGTGGCGCCTTCGTCCGGGTCGACACCCACGTGTACCCGGGTTACCGGATTCCGCCCAACTACGATTCACTCCTGGCCAAGCTGGTGATCTGGGCGCCGCACCGGGATGAGGCCATCGAGCGGATGCGTCGTGCGCTCGCCGAGTTCCGGGTACGCGGCACGCGAGTCAGCACCACCCAGGATTTCCTCGCCGCCGTCCTGAACGACGATCGGTTCCGTTCCGCGGGGCACACCACCTCTCTGGTCGACGAACTGCTCAGGGAAGAGCACCGGTAGCCACCGCGTCGGCCGGCCGGCGCCTCGGTGCGCCGGCCGGCCGTTGCTCACGGCAGCTCGATCGACTGCGAGTGACGGAAGGTGTTCAGCGGGTCCCAGCGAGCCTTCGCCCGCTGTAGGCCCGCGTAGTTGCCCTTGTAATACAGCGTGGACCAGGGCACCCCGGAGCGGTTGATGGCCGGATCACGGATGTCCATGTCCGGTGAGTTGATGTAACAACCGTCGGTCTGAAGATTCGGCACCGGGTAACCACCGGTGTCCGCGAAAGTTTGGTGATAGATGTCGCGCAGCCAGCCGACGTGCGCGGCATCCTGCGACGGATCCATCCAGAAGTTCTCGAACAGCGTCAGGAAGCTCGCGTTGCGGTGCGGGTAGGCCGTGGCCGACTCGGACAGCGAGTTCACCTTGCCGCCGGCCACACCGGTCAGTTGCACTGTGGCGTTGGGGTTGGCGTAGTCCGTGCGGGTCAGGCCGCGCCACAGCGCCGCGATCTGCGAGTCGGTGAAGCCCTTTCTCATGTATGCCGACTTCACAGTGCTGCGCATCGTGGGATCCAGCATGGTCGCCGGGTTGCTGGTGCCGATCAGGCGGGTGGCAGCCAGCCAGCGCAGCCTGCGGGGTGGGTACGGCGCGACGATGCCGGTGCCCTGGGTGATGGCGGCGAGGTATTCGTCGAGCATCCGGGCGGCGTCCGGCACCGCCGCGTCGATCTGCGTCACCAGGCCGAAGCCGCCGGCCGACCGGTGGGTGATGAACGCTGCCCCGGACAGTGCCGTGTACGGCGAGGACGGGTCGGCATTGCGCTCGTACCAGGTGCCGAAGTTGCGGACCAGTGTGGTGAAGGCCTCCTGGGTCAGCGTGGGCCAGCCGACCGGCAGCGAGCTGACCAGCACCTCGGCCGGGGGTTGCGGCAGTTGCTGGCCGGGAGTGGTCCCGGTTGCGCCAATCGAGCGGAACCAGTACTTGGTCACGATGCCGAAGTTGCCGCCGCCCCCGCCTGCGGCAGCCCACCAGAGGTCCCTGTTGACGTCGGCCGAGTTGCGCGAGGCAACCACGACCCGGGCAACACCGTACTTGTCGACCACCACCATCTCGACGGCTTCGAGATGGTCCGCGACCACTCCGTAGCGCCGGGAGAGAAGGCCGTAGCCGCCGCCGGCGACATGCCCCCCGATGCCCACGGTCGGGCACACCCCGCCGGGGAGAGTGACGTTCCAACCCTTCTTGAGCGTCTCGTAGACCTGGCCCAGCAGGGCGCCCGGCTGGATGGCGAAGGCGTTACGGGTGTTGTCGTAGCCGATGGAGTTCATCGCCGACATGTCGATGATGACCTTGGCGGCCGAGTGGTAGACGAAATCGGCGTAGCAGTGTCCTCCGCTGCGTACGGAGATCCGCTTCCCGGCCCGCACCGCCTTCTGGACGGCGTCGAGCACCTGCTGCGTGGAGCCGGCGAAAAACACCGCCTCCGGTGTGGCGACGAAGCGCTGGTTGTTACCGACCACCACGTCGGGGTAGCGAGCGTCGCCCGGGGTCACGATGCGGGCGGCTGGGACTGTGGGATCGGTTTGCTCATCCGCCAGGGCGGGCGCGGCACCCACCCCGGCCGTCACGGCGCCTGTCGCCGCGGCTGCGCCGACAAGGAGCCCTCTTCTGCTGATCGTCGTCATTCCAGTCCTTCCTGGACAGCTGTGCCGACGCCGCACTGCGCCGGCTGATGTGCGGAGCGCCGAGGGCGCTGTTACGCACGGGAAGCAGTCCGATCCGCACCGCAATGGAAACGAATCAGAAAGGTTTCAATACAAAAGAGCCCCGCGGCCGGAACGAGCGCACTCCACGGCCGCGGACGAATCCCCCCGTGCATTCGCCAGTCTAATAAATTCGATCAAGGCCGGGCATCGTCACTCAGGTGTCGAAGGGTCGGCCGAATGGCGGATTCGTGCGGGGATCGGCGTTGGTCCGGGCGGATCCTGAGGGATCTCGTCGGTGGACTGTTGGATATGTGACTTTCGTGCCGGGCTTCCGCCCCGGTCTGCACGGCTCGGCAGTTATTCCACCTGTCGAATATCCGCATTAGAAGAGCCTGGGGTCGATGTGCAGTTCATCACAGTGCTGAGTAAGCAAGGGTGAATTGACCGGTCTGTCCAGCGGGGCTGCGCCGTTGAAACAATCCGTTAACCGGAAATTTCCGACCCCCGCTGGGTCGGCTGCTGAAGTCCCATTGCGATGACGGAGCGGCTGTGTAAAATTACCCGTCGTAGCTGTAAGTGGAATGATTTCCGCTACGTGACCAGGGCGGATCGCCAGGCGCGGGCAGGGGGCATGGCCCGACGCGGGCGGGGTGCGAGAGCTTTGATCAGCGACGCCGGCTTTGGTGGAGGACCGTCAGGGCCCATCCAGGGAATAGGGATACATCGATGTATCTGTCCGTAGCGGCTTTGTGGCAGCTCGCTTGCCTGCGGCCCCCCGCACAGTCGCCCACATGACACACACGGGGAGTGTGACGTGCAGTTCAAGATTCTGGGACCGATGGAGATCGTGACCGGCGAAAGACCGTCTTTCCCGGTCAATGCTTCGAAGACCAGCCAGGTGCTCGCGCTGTTGCTGGTGCAGTGTCCGGAGAATGTTGGCGTGGACACGATCATCGCCGAACTATGGGGCGAGAAGCCGCCACGCAGCGCCGTGACGACCTTGCAGACCTACATCTATCACGCGCGCCGCATGCTCACCCGGGAAATGGTCGACGGAAATAGGAACATCGTCGTCACCCGGCCGCCGGGATATGGCGTTCAGGTGCACCCTGACGACATTGACGTCAACGTCTTCATCCAGTCCGTGCGCCGTGGGCGTGAGCTGCTCGAAAAAGGTCACCCCCAGCAGGCGGTCGACTATCTGAACGCCGGATTGGCGCTGTGGCGGGGGCCGGCGTTCGCCGGCCTCGATGTTGGCGAGGTGCTGGGCGCGCGGGTGGCTCACCTCGACGAGTTGCGGATCCAGGCGGTCGGCCTGCGGATTACGGCCGAGCGGAGCCTCGGGCGCCACCTCGAGCTCGTGCCGCAACTGCGCTCCCTGGTCTCCGCACACCCCCTGAACGAGTCGTTCCACGCTCATCTGATCGAGGTCCTTTTCGAGTCCGGCCGGCGGGCCGAGGCCCTCCAGGCCTACCAGAACCTACGCCGGATCCTGGATCGGGAGCTCGGTGTCGAGCCGACCATCGAGATGCAGCGGTTGCAACTCGCGGTCTTGCAGGGGGAGAGCAGCAGCGCCCGCCGCTACCCCGCCGTCGTCTGAACCGCGCGGGCGGCCGCCGGCGCGCTGCCGTGACGGTCGCCCGCGTCACCGGATTCAGGACCCGCTCGGGTCGATGCGGAACAGTGGCTCGTCGAACTCCACGGCGTCACCGTCGCCCCGGAGAACCGCTGTCACGGTGCCGGCGCAGCCCGAGTGCACCGGGATCATCAGCTTCATCACCTCGACGATCCCGATCTGTTGGCCAGCCTCCACCCGGTCACCGACCTTGACGAACGGCGCGGCACCCGGCGACGGGCAATGAAACAGCACGCCGACCGCGGGCGCGCGCACCTCGACCCCCGCCGGCACCACCGGACTGTCCAGCGTCGGTACGGACGGGGCCGGGGCGGTCGACAGAGTGATCGGATCGGCCGGCAGCGGTTGGCCGGTTGGCCACTCCGCCTCGACGGTTACCCCGCCGGCCCGGATGCGCAACACGCTGGGCGCGTGGCTGAAGCCCTTCAGTAGCTGTAGGGCGTTGGTCCGGACCAGTTCCAACGAAGCCTCGATGTCCGAGACGGCCGGGGACTCCGGGACGTTGGCGTTCTCGCCGGCGGGCATCCGGGTCGGGTCCTCGGTGTCCTGGGACATGGCTGTGCCTCCCTCGAGCTTCTGATCAGTTGCGGATGGACGATGCTGTCGGCAAACCGGCGATGGCTTGCGCAGACCTGCGAGAGTCGCCCAGGGCATGCGTCGAAGTCCTCGGACTCCGCGGCAGGCCGGCCAGGGGCTTTGACGGGCCTAGTAGTTGCCGAGCCCACCGCAGACGTTGAGAGCCTGCGCGGTGACCGCCCCCGCCCCATCGCTGACCAAATAGTTGACCATCGCGGCGACCTCCTGGACCTCGACGTAGCGACCGATCGGCACCCGGGCGGTGATGCGTGCGTGTGTCTCGGCCTCGTCCACGCCCCAGATCGCGGCGTAGTGCTCCCGAACGCGCTCGGCCATCGGTGTCTCCACGAAGCCCGGGCAGACGGCGTTGACGGTGATCCCCGTCTTGGCCAACTCCAGGCCGAGCGCCTTGCTGAAGCCGACCACGCCGTGCTTGGACGCCGAGTACGGCGCGGCATGCACCACGCCCTGCTTACCGCCGGTGGACGCGATGTTGACGATCCGACCCCACCCCTTGCCGAGCATGCCGCCCGTGTTGAGCACCCGCTTGGTCATCAGGAAGACGCTGTTGAGGTTGGTGTTGATGACGTCCAGCCAAAGCTCGTCGTCGATCTCCGCTGTCGCTCCGCCGCCAGGCCGGCCGGCGTTGTTGACCAGGATGTCGACCGGTCCGTACCGATCGACCGCCGCGCGGACGAACCGGTCCACGTCCTCGGCGGAGCGCACGTCGCAGCTGCGACCGTCCACGTCGTACCCCTGGTCCTGCAAGTCCTTGACCGTGGCGGCGACCGCCGCGTCACGTCGCGAGCAGAGATAGACCTGGGTGCCCTGCTCGGCGAGCGAGCGTGCGATCTCCAGGCCCATCCCGCTGGTGGCTCCCGAGACGATGGCCACCCGCCGGTTCTCCGTCATGGTCTCCCCATTCATGCTGACGTGTCGGACGTCGCCCAGGGTCGGCCGTGCGGCTCGAACGGCGATCGAGGTTGTCTTGGACCGGACGCCGGGCGCCGGACGTCGTTCGAGCGACCTTCGAGCCGGATGCCGCACGGTGAAGCGGACGCAGTTCCTGAGCCGAACGCACCGGAGGACCGCATGGCGCCGACCCGCACATTCACCGACCTCTACGTGGAGGTGCAGCAGTTCTACGCCCGCCAGATGCGCCAACTCGACGACCGCAAGCTGGAGGCGTACGCGGAGACATTTACCGAAGACGCGGAGTTCGGGCACACTCCCGGTCGGGAACCGGCACGGACCCGCGCCGGAATCGTCGCGGACCTGTTCGAGTTCCACAAGAAGTTCGAGAACGACCCGGTGCAGCGCAGGCACTGGTTCAACATGATCGACGTGGAGCCGCAGGACGACGGGTCGATCCGCTCGACCTGCTATGCGCTGGTGGTCACCACCCGGCCGAACGGCACGCCGACGATCGCGCCCAGCTGCGTGGTGAACGACATCCTGGTGCGCGGCGCCGACGACGAGTTGCTTACCAAGTACCGCAGGGTGGATCACGACCAGCTGTTCTGACGAGGGCTGCCGAGCGCGAGGGCCTGTGTCAAAGTCCCTGGCTGGCCTGCGGCGGGCCCGGACGTCGATCGGCCGCGTTGGATATTCGTTCGGATACCGCTGTTGTATCCGAACGAATATCCGCCTTGCCGGACCGCCGCCCGGACTCCGCCTCGGCTCGACCGAGGACTTCGACGCGGGCCCTATGCCGGGCCGCCGGAAACAGTGACGGCCCTAGCGTTCGACAGACACCGACTACGCGCCGGGTGACGGGATCAGGGCAGCCTCGCTCACCGGCGAGCTCCACGACGGCAGGATGGCGAGCCGGGAGATCCGCCAGCCGACAGTGGTGCGTACGATCCCGAAGCGGTAGTGGCCGACCAGCACCCGAGTGTCGGCCTGCGCTCCTTCGGAGATGAAGACGGCCACCAGATGCGCCCGCGCGCTGGCCTGGTCGCCGTCGAGGTCCACCAGCACGTTCGAGACGAAGTGTTGCAGCCGTGCATAGTCGGCGTGCGCACGCCGGGCGCCGTCGACGACCACGTCGAAGCCCTCCTGCCGGCCGCCCGGAGTTTCCGCCACGACATCGGCGGCGAACAGTTCACCGGGATCCTCCAAGCAGTGCCCGTCCAGCCACACACCCAGGCGGGTGATCAGGTCGGTGATCTCGGACCGATCGCTCAGCTCGCCCAGCTGGCGACGCAGGCCGCCGATTTCGCTCTCGTCGAGCGCCATGCTCATCACTCCTCGGCCGTCTCGTGACACGGCAATCCCTTAAACGCCGACGCGCCGGTGGTCCGGGCACGGGACGAAACCGATGCTGCCACGCCGCGCTCGAAGGCCGCTCGAACGAGCTGAAATGGCGAAGTGGCTCCGGTCTCGGCTGACCCGCCGGCCATGCCTCCTTGTCCGACCGGGTCGATGGACACCGAAACGCGCCAGTTGCGCGTTCTCCGAGCGTCCGCCCACCGGCGTCGCGCTGACAGAGGGTGCGACGTACGCGGCCGGGAGCGGGGATCCACCGGCACCTCTGGTGCGCGAGGTTCAGGTCTCGGGCAGCCGCAGCCGCGCGATGCGGCGCTCGCCGTCGAGGGCGCGGATCGCCCGGGCCAGTGTCGCGGGGTGCAACTCGTCCTCGCCGCGTTCGAGCATGGTCTCGGCTGCCATGCCGATCGCTCTGGCCTCCGCAGCCAGCGCCTGCGCGGCCAGGACGCAACCCCGTGCGTCGAAGTGGCCGCTGTCGCGAGCCGGGTTGAGCCGGGCCACCAGGTCGATGACGCGCAGGTAGCGGTCCACGAGGTCCTGCTCGGCGCGGGTCAGCGCGGGGAGCTCTCGTTCCGTCATCGAATTCCCTCCGTGGGCATCCCGTCCCGGGCTCGGGGGAGGCACAACCCGTACGCGGCAGGACAGGACGAGCCTATCGCCGCTGACCGGGCATCCGGGTGCCCGTCCGCCGCCGTGCGGACGTACCGGGTGGTCGGCCTCCGTGGGTGGATGGCAGGTCGAACGCCCGGCGTCCGCTGCACGCGTCGCGTCCGGCGAGCCCGCGACGTCCTGCCGATCGGACACCGGCGTGGCCCCCGCCGCTGGAGGGAAGCGGGGACCACGCCGGGGATCTGGGACGGCCGACAGGGCGCCTGCCCGCTGGTGCGCTGTCGAAACGACACGTGCCGGCCGTGGCGATCGGGTCCTGCCCGTCGCGTGCCGGCAGGATCCGACGAAGACGTTGGCGTCACGCAGTGGAAGGACTCTTCCCTACCAGGGAACGCGCCGGCTCCACCCGTCCCGACTGTCGGTGCGGCGTCAGACCGCGTCGTCGATGATCGCGTGAAAGCGATTCGCCAGGCGGATGGCCCGATCGTTGCCCGACCTGATTCGTGCCTGTTGCACGGGGTGGCCGTGCGCGGCGGCGAGGCCGGCCAGGTGCCGGGCCACCGCGGTGCCGACTCCACGGCCCTGCCATTTGTCAGCGATCAACAGGGCGATCTCCGGCGGTCCGCAGTGCTGCCACAACAGGTGCGCGAGACCGATCGGCCCCGGCCACTGCGGGCAGGCGATGAGGAACGTGTAGCCGCGATCAGGGTCGATCAGATGCCGCCACTCGGCGTGGCGGATCCGGTCTCGCGACGCGTGGTAGCGGGCCCTGCGGCTCTCCGCGGAGCACTCCCAGCGGTGCAGGTGGTTGGCCGCCTCAAGATCGGTGAGAGTGGCTCGGCGAAGGTGCAGTCGTAGCCCGGCGGCCGTCGACACGGCCACGGTGTCGCGCTGACTCTCAACGAGGAAACCCTGCGGCACGAATCTGCTCCATGGCTGGTAACGAAGGCCGTTTCGAGAACGGCAGCGTCAACGTCGAGCGCACTGCACGCCGAGTGACCGAGACTGGTCTCCGGACGAGCGGAGGACCTCCGCGCCGAAGAGTGTGAGAAGAATGCGAGAAGAATGTGAGAGTTCTCGTCGTGGGTGCCACCCAGGGCATCGGTCGCGAGTTGGCCGCCGAGTACGCCCGGCGGGGCAACGAGGTGACCATCACCGGACGGACGGTGCAGCGGGCCGAGGCCGAGGCGGCGCGGCTTGCAGCCGAGACCGAAGGCTCGGTGTCCGGGTCGGGGCTCGACCTGTCCCGGCCGGAGTCGGTGGCGGACGCGCTCCGAGAGGTGGGACCCGTTGATCGTCTTGCTGTCGCGGGAATGATTCGGGACAGCAACACAGTGGCGTCCTTCGCGATCCCGGCGGCGGTGACGCTGGCGACCACCAAGATCGTCGGCTATGCGGCGGTGGTGGCGGCCCTGTACGGGCGACTCGCACCCGATGCCGCCGTGTTGCTGTTCGGCGGAATGGCGAAGGACCGGCCCTATCCGGGTTCCACTGTGTTGTCCACTGTCAACGCCGGCATTGTTGGCCTGGTGCGCACCCTGAGCGTGGAGCTCGCGCCGGTGCGGGTCAACTCGATCCACCCGGGTGCCGTCGCCGACAGCCCCGCCTGGGTGGACAACCAGGCCATCCTCGAGCCCCTGCGCAAGGTCTCCCTGACCGGGGAGCTGCCCACCATGCGGCACATCGTCGACGGATGCCTGTTCCTGCTCGAGAACCCGGCGGCCAACGGCGTCAACCTCACCCTCGATGCCGGACGGGCATAGCGCCGCCGCGAGTGTGCGCGCCGCCGGACCGGGAGGGTTGGCACGCCTTCCCGGTCCGGCTCTGCGCGGCGATCGTCGACGTGGCCGGTCAGCGGGTCGACGATCCGGTGGAGTCACCGACTCTCTGGTGTCGGGCGGTCGGGGAGGGCGACAGGATGCCGATCGTGCCGGCCGGAACGGTGTCCGACTCCCTCGTGGCGAAGTCGTAGGCGTTCTCGGTGTGCAGGATCTGGTCGACCCCGGTGACCTCGTCCGAACGCGTCACCCGGAAACCGACGGTCACATCAATGACCTTGACCAGCAGCCACGTCAGCGCCAGGGAGTACGCCGCGACGGCGACGGCAGCGAGCGCCTGCTTCAGCAACTGGCCCGCGCCAGCACCGGCAACGAGGCCGTCCGTCACGTCGAAGACCCCGATGAGGAGGGTGCCGACGACACCGCCGACCGCGTGCACAGCCACGACATCCAGCGAGTCGTCGTAGCCGAACCGGTCCTTCAGACCGACGGCCCAGGCGCAGCCGACGCCGGCGATGACGCCGATGGCGATCGCGCCCCAGACGTTCACGACCGCGCAGGCCGGGGTGATGGCCACCAGGCCGGCGACCGCTCCCGAGGCGGCGCCCAACGAGGTGAAACCGCCCTTGCGGACCCGCTCCCACACAAGCCAGCCGATCAGACCTGCGCCGGCCGCCACCTGCGTGTTCATGAAGGCGACACTGGCGGTGCCGTTCGCGGCGAGGGCCGATCCGGCGTTGAATCCGAACCAGCCGAACCAGAGCAGGCCCGAGCCGAGCATCACGAGGGGCAGACTGTGCGCCCGCATCGACTCCCGCCGGAAGCCGACCCGGTTGCCGAGCACCAGTAGCGCGCCGAGGGCGGCCATGCCCGCGTTGATGTGGACCGCCGTGCCTCCGGCGAAGTCCTTGACGCCGAGCTTGTAGATCCAACCGCCGGACTGCCAGACCCAGTGGGCCACCGGGAAGTAGACAACTGTCACCCAGAGGGCGACGAACAACATCCACGCGCCGAACCTGGCGCGGTCGGCGATCGCACCGCTGATCAGCGCCGGCGTGATGACGGCGAACATCATCTGGAAGACGGCGAAGGCAAGCACCGGAACGCTGCCGGTCAACGTGGTGTCCGAGATTCCGCTCATGCCCACGTTGGACAGGTCACCGACAAGTCCGCGCCCACCCACGTCCTCGCCGAAGGCGAGCGAGTATCCGTAGACAACCCAGAGAACGCTGACGATACCCAGGCTGACGAAGCTCATCAGCAGCATGTTGACAACGCTCTTCGCGCGAACCATGCCGCCGTAGAAGAACGCCAGTCCCGGGGTCATCAGCATGACCAGCGCGGCGCTGGTCAGGACGAATGCGGTGTCACCCGCGTCGAAGCCTTCGGGCATCGAGGTGCACTCCACGTGTTGAGAGCCTCCGCGTCACAGCGGCGGCGATTGGGTTTCGTACAGGAGGAGGGGCCGGTGCCTCAGGCGAGGTCGGCGGCCTCCAGTGCGGTGCAGCAGGTGTCGACGATGAGCCGGGTGACGGTGTACGGGTCGACGTTGGCGTTGGGCCGGCGGTCTTCGATGTAGCCCTTCTTGTCGATCTCCACCTGCCACGGGATGCGGACGGAGGCGCCACGGTCGGAGACGCCGTAGCTGTACTCGCTCCAGGGCGCCGTCTCGTGGGCACCGGTGAGGCGGGCCTCGACGCCGGCGCCGTAGCTGCGGATGTGCTTGAGGGGCTTGTCGCCCCGGCCGAGGGACTCGCAGGCCTCGATGATCGCCGCGTAGTTCTCGCGCATCGCGCCGGTGGAGAAGTTGGTGTGGGCGCCGGCGCCGTTCCAGTCACCCCGCGCGGGCTTGGGCTCCAGGGTGGCGGAGATGCCGAAGTCCTCGGCCGTGCGGTGCAGCAGCCAACGGGCGATCCAGAGCTGGTCGGCGACCTCCAGCGGCGACAGGGGGCCGACCTGGAACTCCCACTGGCCGGGCATGACCTCGGCGTTGATGCCGGAGATGGTCAGGCCGGCGGCCAGGCAGTTGTCCAGGTGCTTCTCGACCACGCCACGGCCATAGATCTCGTCCGCGCCGACACCGCAGTAGTAGCCGCCCTGCGGGGCCGGGTAGCCGCCGTCGGGAAAGCCCAGCGGGCGGGAGCCCTGGAAGAACGTGTACTCCTGCTCGATGCCGAACAGGGGCTGCTGGGCCGCGAACCGGTCGGCCACCGGGCGCAACAGGGCCCGGGCGTTCGACTCGTGCGGGGTGCCGTCGATGTTGAACACCTCGCACAGCACCAGCAGGTGCGCCCCACCGCGGATCGGGTCGGGGTAGGTGGCGACCGGCTCCAGGACCCGGTCAGAGCTGCGGCCCTCGGCCTGGTTGGTGCTGGAGCCGTCGAAGCCCCAGGTACCCGGCTCGACGCCGTCGGCGATGATCTTCGTCTTCGACCGCAGCTTCGCGGTCGGCTCGGTGCCGTCGATCCAGATGTATTCAGCCTTGTACGCCATGTGTCTCTTACTCCTGTGCTCGGGCCGGATGGCCAGTCGAAATCGTGATCGGGCGAGTGCGTGGCTCAGACCGCCGCGAGCGGCGCGTCCGGTCGCACGAGGTGGGTGTCCGCTGCCGGACCCGCGGCGCGCAGCGCCGACGTGAGCACCGCGACGACCCGGTCGTGTGCGCCTCGCTCTGCGTCGTAGAGCGGGGTGCCTCCCCAGCGGTCCCGCAGAGTTGGATCGGCCCCACGGTCCAGGAGGTACTGGACCACGTCGAGGTTTCCCTCGGAGGCGGCCAGGTGCAGCGCCGTACGTCTGTCGTAGTCGGCGGAGTTGGGGTCCTTTCCCGCCGCCAGCGCGAGCCGGACGTACTCCAGGTCACCGTGGCTGGCAGCCCACAGCAACCGCGTGGTCGACGCCACCTCCTCCTCGTTGCGCCCGCGCCGCGGGTCGCGTTTGCCGGAGTCCTCGCCGGTGGCCAGGGAGTCGTAGACGTGGAAGTTGAACCGGTTGACGAGGGCCTCGCAGAAGGCGACCCCTCGGACGGAGTTGCCCAGCGCGTCGAGGCGCGGCGACCAGACGCAGATGCCCAGCACGCCGGGAACCACGATCATGAGTCCGCCGGAGACCCCGCTCTTCGCCGGCAGTCCGATCGTGAAGGCGAACTCCCCGGAGTAGTCGTACATCCCGCACGACGACATCAGGGACAGGCACTTGCGTACGGTGTCGGCGGAGAAGATCCGTTCCCTGGTGAGGGGATTGACGCCGCCGTTGGCCAGCGAGGCGGCCACGACCGACAGCGACCGCGCGTCGACCTCGATCGAGCAGCACTGGAAGTAGAACTCCAGCGTCTCGGTCAGGTCCGTCCCGTCCGGGAAGGCCCGGTGCTCGCGCATGAAGTAGCCGAGGGCGAAGTTCCGGTCGGCCGTGCGGCGTTCCGAGAGGTAGACGGCGTTGTTGAATCCGACCGCCCCGCCACCGGCCAACCTGCGCCACGTCTCGGCGACGTGGTCGAAGCGGTCGGCCATCTCCCAACCGGGACGCAGCAGCGAGCAGCACATGATGGCCCCGGAATTGATCATCGGATTGTGCGGGAGGCCTTCGCTGTTCAGCGTCAGCTCGTTGAACCCGCGACCGCTGGGCTCCCGCCCCACATGCCGGTGGACCTGCTCGGCGCCGTGCTGTTCCAGCGCGAGACAGTAGTTGATGGGTTTGCAGACCGACTGGACGCAGAAGACACTCTCGGCGTCTCCCAGTGCCAGGCGCTGCCCATCGGTGGTGCACAACGCGATCCCGAACTTCTCCGGATCGACGCGGCCCAGTTGTGGGATGTAGTCGGCGACCTGGCCCTCGTCGACATCCCGGAGCCCCTCGTAGATCGCGAAGATCTCCGTACGGAGCGCGGCGAAGTCCGGAATGACGAGATCCCCGCGAAGCGACTTCTCGATGACACCGCCGCCCGCCCTGCACAGTGCGACGAAGCGGGTCAGGTCGACGCGTGTCGGCCCGTCGGCGCCCACTGCGGTACGCAGCTCGCCCCAGACCGGGGCCAGACGCGGATCAGCCTCCGAGATCCCCGACGCGCGCAGCCGGTTGGCAAGGTCGGTCAACGAGACGGTGCCCTGCGGGTCGACGGTGAAGGAGGCGAACAGCTTCCCGTACTCGCCAGTTCCCGAATCGTCGGTGGATGACGTTTTGCCGGGGCTGCCCGGCCACGCCTGCTCGATGCGACGCGCCGTGGTTCGGGGTTTCTTTATCGTGGGCATGACGTGGCTCGACCACTCCGTAGAAGGTTTGTGTCAGTGCGGCCACCGGCGTAGTTGCTCGCGCCTCCGGGCATTCGACCGGCCAGCCTCGCACATCCCGAAGGCTACGGGCGGCCAGTGCACATTCGCTTGATTCCGACTGACCAACGGCAGGTCAGAGGCTATGCATCGACGCCGGTGCCGAGCCTCGCCTCTCGTCAACTATTCGTAAAGTGGGGCCACCTATAACTCGCAGTGCAGCGTCCATCGCCTGAGCACCGGGAGTTTCCATGACCACCATCACTCCACCGTCGTTCAGCGGCGTGCACCACGTCGCGTTCACCGTCCGGAACCTGGAGGCCAGCGTGGCCTGGTACCAGAAGGTCTTCCAGGCCACGCTCGCGGACGGGCGGCTTCCGCATTACGGGCGGGATTGGACCGGGTACGCCGAGCTGGTCATCGAGCCGCGCACCGGTTTCAGCATCGGTCTGCACCACAATGAGGGCAACCAGGGCGAGGAGTTCGACGAGGCTCGCACCGGCCTCGACCACTTCTCCCTCAACGTCGAGACGCGCGAGGGGCTTGAGGCCTGGTCGGCCTGGCTGGACAGCCTGGGAATCGCACACTCCGGCATCCAGACCGCGCGGGATCCGTTCCGCTACTCGACTGTCGTTTTCCGGGACATCGACAACATTCAGCTGGAGGTCGTCGCGTTCGGCGTCTGAGCCGCCGGACCGACGGAGGCGGCGGGGCTCATCCTCGGCCAGGAATGTTCACCCGCCAACCAGGGCACGTACGAGCGGACTGATGATTCGAGGAGTGGACATGACAAAGGTTCTGATGGTGTTGACCTCGCACGACCAGTTGGGCGACACCGGGCACAAGACCGGCTTCTGGCTTGAGGAACTTGCCGCGCCCTACTACCGGTTCCGCGACGCGGGGTGGGACGTGGCGCTCGCCTCGCCCCGGGGCGGCCGGGCACCCCTGGACCCGAAGAGCGACGAGCCGGACTTCCAGACCGACCAGACCCGCCGGTTCACGGCGGACGCCGAGGCGCAACGCCAGCTCGCGACGACGGTACGGCTCGACTCGGTGTCCGTCGACGACTTCGACACCGTCTTCTACCCGGGCGGCCACGGCCCTCTCTGGGACCTCGCCGAGGACAACGACTCGATCAGGCTGATCGAGCAGGTCGTCGCGGCGGGCAAGCCGATCGCGCTGGTGTGCCACGCTCCGGGCGCGTTGCGGCACTGCGCGACGTCCGACGGCAAGCCCCTGGTCGCCGGCAAGCGGGTCACCGGGTTCACCGACAGCGAGGAGGAGTACATGGGCCTGACCAAGGTCGTGCCCTTCCTCGTCGAGGACGAGCTGGTCGCCAAGGGTGCCGAGTTCTCCAAGGCGGGCAACTTCGAGTCCTACGTGGTGAGCGACGGGCTGCTCATCACCGGCCAGAACCCGGCTTCCTCGGGCCCGGCGGCGGATCAGCTGATCTCGCTGGTGAGCCGGGCCGGCGAATAGCCTCGATCGTCTCCGTCCGGCGGGACCACTGTGCGGGCCCGCCGGACGGCCGCCACCGAGCGGAGGCCAAGCTCAGTCGGCCCGTACGGCGTGCACCGCGGCGACCGCGGCAGCGCCCTCACCGACGGCGGTGGCCACCCGCTTGGTGGAGCCGGAGCGGATGTCGCCGACCGCGAAGACACGGGGAGCGCTGGTCTGGAACGGCAACGGCGCCTGGTGCGTGTCGGGAGGCAGCCGGCTGTCGGTCAGCACGAAACCGCTGTCGTCAGTGGCGATGCCCTTCATCCACTCCGACGCCGGGTCGGCGCCGATGAAGCAGAACAGCCCTCGGCAGACCAGCCTCTCGCGCTCGCTCTCCGACGCCACGACGATCGCCGTCAGTGTGTCGTCGCCCTGAAGCTCTCGCAGGGTGCCGCGGGTGTGGACGCGGATCTGCGGATGGGCGTGAATCCGGTCGGCCAGGTACGTCGACATCTTCGCCCCGAGGTCGGCTGAGCGCACCACCAGATGCACTGTGCAGCCGCGTGCGGCCAGGGAGAGGGCCGCCTGTCCGGCCGAGTTGGCTCCGCCCACGACCGCCACCGGCTGCGACTCGTAGCCGCGCAGGTCCAGCTCGGTGGCGGCGTACCTGATGCATCCGCTCTGCTCGAACTCCGCCCAGCGCTCGATGTCCAGGCGTCGGTAGCGCGCTCCGGTGGCGGCGACGACCGCGGACGTCTCGATCCGGGTCCCGTCCGCCAGCTCCACGACGGGCCGCGACTCGTCCGAGACGTCGAGGCCGACCACCGCGCAGGGCGCGTAGATCTGGACACCGAACTTCAGCGCCTGGATCATCGCCAGCCGGGCCAGGTGCTCACCGCTGACACCCCCGGGGAAGCCGAGGTAGTTCTCGATCCGCGCGCTCTTGGCCGCCTGGCCGCCCAGGCCGGTGCCGTCCAGCAACACTGTGACGAGGCCCTCGGACGCGCCGTAGACCGCAGCGGCCAGCCCCGCCGGCCCGGCACCGACCACGATCAGGTCAGGGTTGCGCGCGGTGGCGACATAGGTCAGGCCGAGGGCCTCCGCGATGGTGCCCGGGGTGGCGCGATGCAGTACCCGGCCGGCCGTGACCGCCACCGGAAGGTCGTCCTCGCCGACGCCTGTCGTCCGCATGAGCTCCCGCCCGGCCGGCGAGGCCGCGTCGAGCCAGGCGTGCGGGAGGAGCATCTGGGTCACGTACGTGCGCAGCTCCAGCGATTCCGCCGCGTGCGGCCGACCGACGATCTCCAGGGCGTTGCCGGCGGCCCCGCGCATCAGTTCACGTCGAGCGCGGAACGTCTCGATCAGGACGTCGGCGATGTCGACCTGCTCGGCGAGCACACGGCGCAGTTCCGGGGCCGAGATCCGGACGACAGTCCCGGCGGTGACGACACGGACCGTGAGGAAGACCTGCTGCCCGGTGAGGAGACTCAGTTCGCCGAGGAACTCGCCTGGTCCGCGCCGGTAGATGAGGCGCTCAGGCTCCAGTGCCGTCGCGTCACGGACGGCCTCCGCGGTGGCCGTGCGCAACAGGAAGAAGTCGTAGGAGCTGTCGCCGGCGGCGTACAGATCCTGTCCCGGCTGGACCTCTTCCTCGGTGCCGTAGCTGGCGAGGCGGTCGAACTGCTCCGTGTCGAGGACAGGGCCGTCGGCGTCTCCGGTGCTCATGCCAGAACGATAGGTTTCGCGTGTTGACGACAAGTGGATCCTCGGCCGGCGGGCGCGGAAGCCCTCCACTCGCTGTCCACCACGTCACGTCAAACTTGTCGAACTGCTGGCGGCGGCGCGCGCGGCCCGAGACGAAGGACCGGGAATCTGATGTCCAGCCTCGCATTGGTGGTGGCGGTCGGGGTCGCCATCCTGACGGGTACGGGCGCGGCCCGTCGTCTCCGGATCGCCCCACCGGTGCTGCTCCTGGTCGCCGGCGTCCTGCTCGGGTTCGTGCCCGTACTGCGCGTGGTGCACCTGCCACCCGAGGCCGTCCTGCTGGTGTTCCTTCCGGTGTTGCTCTACTGGGAGGCGTTCACCTCCTCGCTGCGCGAGATCCGCCGGAACCTCCGGGTCATCGTGCTGCTGAGCACCTTCCTCGTGGTCGCGACCGCGGCGGGTGTGGCCACCGCCGCGCACGCGCTCGGGCTCGACTGGGGACCGGCGTGGGTGCTGGGCGCCGCGGTGGCTCCGACAGATGCCACGGCGGTCGGCGTCCTGGGCCGGATGCTGCCACGCCGCATCGCGACAATGCTGCGTGCGGAGAGCCTGGTCAACGATGGTACGGCGTTGGTGATCTACACGCTCGCGGTCGGGATCACGCTCGGCGAGGAACACCTCAGCGTGAGTCGGGTGGCCGGCCTGTTCGCCCTGTCGTACCTCGGCGGCATCGCGGCCGGCGTGGCTGTCACGTTCCTCGCCCTGCAGATCCGCCGCCGGTTGAGCGACCCGTTCCAGCACAACCTCCTGGCGCTGATGACGCCGCTGACCGCCTACCTGATCGCCGAGGCGGCCGAGGTGTCCGGCGTCCTCGCGGCCGTGGTCAGCGGACTCTGGGTGGGCCGCGTCTCGCCACGCCTGTTCCCCGGAAACGCCCGCCGGCACGTCCAGACCGTCATGGGCTTCGTGACCGCGCTGGCCAACGCGGCGCTGTTCGTCCTGGTTGGGCTGGAGGCGCAGTCGGCCGTCCGCGGGCTGGACAGCACCGGGCTGGCCCACGGCCTGCTGGTCGCGGTCGTGGTCTGCGCGGTCATCGTCGCGGTGCGGTTCGGCTGGCTGTTCACCAGCCCGTACCTGATCCGGGCGATCGACCGCCGGCCGCAGCAACGCGAGAGACGGCTGAGTGGTCGGCCGCGGGCGCTCATGTCGGCGGCCGGTTTCCGCGGGGCCGTGTCGATGGCGGCGGCGCTTGCCGTACCCCATGCCCTGCCGTCCGGGGCGGAGTTCCCGGACCGGGACCTGATCGTCTTCGTCACGGCCGTCGTGATCGCCGTGACCCTGCTGCTCCAGGCGCCGTTGATGCCGCGGGTGACGCGGTGGGCCGGGCTGGGCGCCGACGGGGAGGCCGAGCGGGAGCGCCGTCAGGCCGAGATCGGGTCGATGGCGCACGCCCTCGCGTCGCTGCCCGAGATGGCCGAGAAGTTGGGCACGAGCGAGGACGTGCACGAGCAGTTGCGAACGGAGTACGACCGCCGCCTGCGCGTGCTGCGCGACGGCGACGGCGACTCCGGTCCCGACGAGGCCGCCGCCACCTACGAGCAGCAGTACGCCGACCTGCAGTTGGCGGCCATCGATCACCGCCACGACACCGTCGTCCGCATGCGCGACCGGGGCGAGATCGACGACGAGGTGCTTCGCCACGTGCAGGACGGCCTCGACCTCGAACAGGTCCACATGACCCAGCGCCGCGACAACGCCTAGGGCCTGGGTCAAAGCCCCTGGCCGACCCGCGTGGCGATCTCCTGTAGGGCCGCGATGTGGGCGCTCAGAGCGGCGCGACCGGTCGTGGAGAGGTTGATCCAGGTCCGCGGGCGCTTGCCCACGTAACCCTTGCGCACCTCGACGTAGCCGCCGTCGCTCAGGGTCGAGATCCGTTTGGACAGGGCCGAGTCGCTCAGCTCCACCGAATCGCGGACGAAGGCGAACTCGGCCCATTCCGTTCCCGCCAGCAGGGCCAGGATGGCCAGTCGGGTGGGATCGAGCAGTGCGGGATCCAGCTTCGGGTCGGTCAACGTCCGGTCCCTCTGGTGAGGATCCTGCGCTGCCACCACGGACCCGCCACGGCCACCAGGACACCGCTGACAAGTCCGCTCCACAGCGCGACGTGCGGGACCTCCATGGCCGCGGCGATCGTCGTGCCGACGACCAGGACGGCCAGCACCAGCAGCAGCCCGATCAGGTTCGCCGGGTCAGGCGTGACGCGCGGACGCACGGGCCGGCGGAGCAGCGAGCCGCCCAGCCGGGTGTTGCCCACCAGCGCGACGAACAGCAGCAGGAGGATGATGACGCTGCCCCAGGTGCGGACGAACTGTGGTTCACGGTCGGCGAGAACTCCGTACGCCGCGAGCAGGACCCCGCCCACGATCCAGCCCCACAGTGGCTGGCCTGCCGCCGCTGCCGTCTGGGTCCGTCGCCGCTCGACGTCCTGTAGTGCCGCTCGGGCTTCGTCGGGTGTGGGGGTGTTCATCATGCGGCTCCCTCATCTCGGAAAGTACTTGCTCGCGTGGAAAGCTAGCACTTACTTTCCGCATCGGCAAGTACTTGCCGATGCGTCCGTCGCCGGAAGTAACTCCTTACTCACTAGAAATCGTGTGCCGCGGCGTTGACTTGCCTTACTGGTTGGGATCACGAGACGGGGGCGACCATGACGGGCCAGGCGGACTGGGGTCGGGACGGGTGGGCTGTGCAGCCCGGCGCGGGAAGGCTTGTCGAACTCGGCGGCCCGCATCGGCCGGAGATCCTCGTGCGAGGCGCCGAGGTTGGTGGGGCACTCGGGGCATTCGTGTTCCATCACGACGTGATCGTCGAGAACCCGCCCCACGCCCACCACGACTTTATGAAGATCGCTTACGTCCTGGCGGGGGAGTACCACTTCCGGGTGGGCGATGCCGAGTTCTCCGGCGGCCCGGGAACCACTGTCATCGTGCCCCGGGGCGCTTATCACACGTTCGTCACCCCGACCGGCGGAAAGCTGTTGTTCGTCAGCGCGCCGGCCGGCAACGAACAACTCTTCGAGGAACTCGGCAGCTTCGGCCCGAATCCCACCCCGGAACAGCTCGCCGAGGTCGACGAACGCTTCGGCACCACGCGCCTCCCGGGCGACGAGGGCCGCCCCTGGAGTCAACTGCGCGACGCCGGGCGTTAGGCGACGCTCGCCCGCTCCTCCATCACTCGGGCGACGGCTTTTCCGACCCACATCGAACGTGCACGGAATCAAGAAGAGAGAACCATGGCAGACAGCCGCGACATGTACCTCGTCCACAGCGCCTTCCGACGCGAGTTTCCCGCTGCCGCGGCACTCGTGCGGACCGTTGCCGCCAACGACAGCGCCACCGCCGCACGGGTCGCCGACCACGTGCTCATCCTCACCGGTCTGTTGAACCTGCACCACGCCGGCGAGGACGAGAAGGTCTGGCCGAAACTGCTGCAACGGGGCCCGAAGGAGATCGCGCCGCTGGTCGAGACCATGGAACGTCAGCACGAGGGCCTGCATGAGGCACTTGCCGAGGTGGAGAGGCGGGCCACCGCCTGGCGCCGGACCGCGACAGCGGTCGACCGCGACGCTCTCGCCTCGGCCGTCGACGCCATGATTGCGCCGATGCTGGAGCACCTGGTCACCGAGGAGACGCACCTGCTGGCGTTGATCGACAAATACCTGACGGACAAGGAGTGGGCCGAGGTGGGCGCGGCCGCGATGGCCACCGTGCCGAAGAACCTGTTGCCCATGGCCTTCGGGATGGTGCTGCGCGACGGCACCCCCGAGCACGTCGCGGGTCTCAAGGCGGTCATCCCGGGTCCGGCCTGGTTCGTGCTCTCCCGGTTCGGGCCGGGCGCGTACACCCGGTACGCCCGTCGTCTGGGCCTGGACAGGGTGCGTGGCGCCGTCTGACCGCGCACTGACAGTGGAGCCGACGAAGGGCAGCCGGGAACCCGGCTGCCCTTCGTCGTGCACTCGGACCGTGGCGGAAATGGTCAGTGGAAATCAACTGCGATCCGACATGCTCGACCTGGGGGTTGCCGGGGGGCTGCCGATGTCATTCGTGGTCACCGAGGAGCTGCAATGAATACTGGTTCGGAAAAGACACACACGATTCGGGTCGGCGACCTCTCCCTGATCTGTCACATTCGCGGACGCGGCCCGCTCTGCTTCGTACATCCGGGTGGTCCAGGGCTTTCCGGGGACTATCTGCGCATGCCACTGCTTGAGCGTCGCCTGACGATGGTCTATCTCGAGCCGGTGGGCACTGGCGATTCGAGCCGGTTGCCGGCGGGGGCGACGTACGACCTTGAGACCTACGCCGACCATCTCGACGCGGTGATCGCCGACCTCTCCGATGTCCCGGCGCTGGTCCTGGGGCACGGGCACGGTGGATTCGTCGCGCAGAGTCTGGCGTTGCGCCACCCGGACCGGACCGCCGGGCTGATCCTGTACGCGACCGCACCGGTGGCCGACGCGCACACCCGGGCGGCGGCGCGGGAGAAGCTCCGGCGGTACGCGCTGGCCCACGCGGACCGCACCGATGCCGAAGCGATGATCGCCGCGTTCGACCGGCCCGCCGGTCGGTGGGTGCACGAGAGCACCGCACGGCTCTGGCAGATCCTCCCCGCCTACTTCGCCGACTACTGGCGGCGGCGCACGGAGTTCGCCCATCTCCTCGGTGCGCTGCCGTGCTGGCCGAGGTCGACCACCGACTTCGACTTCCGTGGCGCGCTGCCCTCGATCAGCGCACCGACGATTGTCGTGGCGGGTGTGCACGACTTCGCCTTCGGCCCGGAGCCGGCCGAGATGCTGCGGTCGGCCATTCCCGATGCGGTTCTGGCCGAATTCTCCGACAGCGGGCACTTCGCGCACCTGGAAGAGGCCGAGCGCTTCAGCCATGTGGTGCTCGAGTTCGCCCTACGGGTCAGCGGCGGCGTTCCCGGCCGGCCTCGTCGGGCTGACGAGATGGCCTTGACCGGACGGCACGACGCGCGTTGGTGGTGACGGACGCGGCGGCGCCGCCCGGCCGGGCGGCACCGCCGGAAGCTCACTCCGGGAGTTGGTAGAGGCGATAGCGGGCGACGGTGTCGAAGCCGATCCGCCCGTACACCGGCTCGCCCTCGGCGCTCGACTGGAGCGTGGCGATCCGCCGCCCCGACTCGCGGGTGATGCGCAACGCCTCGCGGGTGAGGGCTGTCGCGATGCCGCGCCGACGGAAGTCGGGGTCGGTGGCGATGCAGTACAGCGCTCCGATGTCGGTGCCCAGCGACAGGGTGCACGTGCCGACGGTCCGGCCGTCGACGGTGCCCGCGAGCCGGAGCACGTCGGGGTAGGCGAAGTTCAGCTCCCGGTCGACGACGCTCCCCAGGTCACCGGAGATGCCGAGCGGCCCGGCGTAGGCCTCGACGTACTCCCGCATCCCGACCGGGCCGACGACGGTCCGGATCAACAGACCGGCGGGAGCGTCGGCCTCGGCCACGGTGGTCACGTCCACCGCCATGATCGGCATGTCAGCGATCTGCTCCGCGCCGCGATCGAGCAGGCCCTCGGCGGTGCCCTCGTCGCTGTCCGCGCCCACCCACCAGCCCCACCGCGAGCCGGTCAGGTGCTTCTTCGCCTCCGCGATCGCGTCGTCGAGCCGTCGGCCGCGGACGCGGAGGACCCCGTTGAGCAGCGGGTGGGGGATGTCGGTGCGGTAGGTCGGCAGGTCGGTGTCGGGGCGCGTACCGGCCCAGCCACACCAGTAGCGGCGGTTTGCGGCGAGTTGCGGGCCCAGGTCATGGATGGAATGGGTGGTCATACCCTCAGGACCCGGTCCGGCGGACAGAAGTTCGATTCGCCGGGGGAGCGATCTCCGGGTGGGTCGGTCGCGGGGTGTGCATGAGGCGTACCTCACATACCAGGCCCTTCTTCTCGCGGAGCAGCCAGGTCCCGCCGGGCGGGCAGTGGAACGGATCCTCCGGCGGGTTGATGAAGGCGTTCTCCCAGATCGTGATGCCCGCACCAGCCACCACCCCGGTGATTTGGTGAGCCACGCCGGAGTCGTAGTCCCGTCGCATGGCCGCGAAGACCGCCTCGCGGCCGGTCGTCCGTTTGCCACTCGGCCAGCAGAAGGTCATGTCCTCGGCCCAGCGCGCGGCCACCCTGCTCATCGGGGCGCCGTTGGCCACCGCGGAGAGCACCGTCGTCGCCTCCTCGCGTCGTTCGGCCCGCAGCGCCGCGGTCTCGTGGTGCCGCTCGTCGTGTACGCGGGGCAGGACCTCGGCCAGCTGACGGCGCGCTTCGCTCAGGCGGCTGCGGACGGTGCCGATCGGGACCCCGCAGAGGTCCGCGATCTGCTCGTACGAGTTGTTCTCGGTGAAGTAGCGCAGCATCGCCACTGTCTGGGCGGCCGGCGACAACTGGTGCAGCCCGTGCCAGATCCAGTCCCGCAGCGCGCTGCGGTCGATCCGGGCGACCGGGTCGTCCAGCTCCGAGGCGTGCAGGGTCTCGCCGGCCACGCCCACCGGGACGGGCCTTCGTGAGCGCAGGAGCTTGCGGCAGTTGTTGCGCACGATGGCGTGCAGCCAGGGCCGGACCGCGGCGGGGTCACGCAGCTCGCCGATCCGGCCGAACGCGGTGATCGCCGCATCCTGGCAGGCGTCCTCGGCGTCGGGCACCGCGCCCAGAATCTGGTGTGCCGCCGCGAGCATGCCGGCGTAGTGCAGCTCGTACAGCAGCGTGAAGCTTCGCGGGTCGCCCTGTTGGGCGGCCCGGACCACCTGCTCCACGTCGCCGGCCGAGGCGGGGCCCGAGATTGGTAGCAGCATGCCGGAAAGCTAGCTCCGGCCAGTGGAAAACTTCTTCAGCGAACCGAACTTTCGTCCTGCCACCTGGATCTCCAGGACATGCCCATCGACACAAGCCAGGACCACACCGTCGGCGGAGCGGCCCGCGTCGTGCCGTTTTCCGCCGCGAAGTCCGTCTTGCCGCTCGCGGCACCCTGTGGTCCCGCGAGCCGCAGGGGCGGACGCTCGGTTCAGTCACCGTCAAGTGAATCCGCACAGGGGCCGGTTCGCTCCGGCCGGCCACCGGAGCCGGCGCCGACGGGTGCACTGCGTTTGCAGATCATGGGCCCGCTGCGGCTCTGGCGCGGTGCGGTCGAGCTGGACGCGGGCCCGCGTCAGCAACGCGGCCTGTTGGCGCTCCTCCTGGCTCGTGCCGGGCGACCGGTCAGCACCATCGATCTGACGGGTCTGATCTGGGGCCCGGACTCGCCGCCCAGCGCGGTGAACGTCGTCCACAAGTACGTGGGCGCGCTGCGCCGCCTGCTCGAACCCGCTCTGCCCACCCGCTCGGCCGGGTCCTACCTGCTGCGGCACGGCAACGGATACCGCTTCGTCGCGGGGCCGGAGACGCTCGACCTTCTCGCGTTCCGCCGCCACGTCTCCGCCGCGAAGTCCTGCCTGGGGCAGGACCGTCCCACCGAGGCGCTCGACAGCTACCTCAGCGCTCTCGAGCTGTGCCACGGCTCGGCCGGCACCGGCTTGATCGACAACGCGACGGCAACCTTCGCCGGCATCGACAGCGAGTTCTTCGACGCCGCGGTCGCCGCCGCCGCGGTGGCCGTGCGAGTACGTCAGCCCGCTCGGGTGCTGGCCCCGCTGCGGCTCGCCGCGGAGATGGGCCGGCTCAACGAGCCGGTCCACGCGTGCCTGGTGACGACGCTCGCTGCGGCCGGCCATCAGGCCGAGGCGTTGGCGGTGTACGGCGCGATTCGCGCACGCCTGGACGACGAGTTGGGCATCGACCCCGGGCACAAGCTCCAGGACGCCCAGCGGCGGGCCCTCAGCCAGGCGGGGATGTCGCCCTCCGGCGACCCGGGTCCGGTCCCCGGGGCGTCGCGGCCGATTCCCCTGGTGCGTCCGGCGCAGCTCCCGCCCGACCTGCCCCTCTTCGTGGGCCGCGACCCCGAGCTGGCGACCCTGGGCGACCTGACGAACGGGATGAGGGCCGTCGGACGGACCAGCCCCCTGGTGGTCGCGATGAACGGCATGGGCGGCGTCGGCAAGTCGACGCTCGCTGTGCACTTCGCGCACCGGGTGGCCGGCGAGTTCGGCGACGGGCAGCTCTACCTCGATCTTCAGGGCCACCTCGGCGAGGGTGAGAGCCGGCCGGCCGGCGATGCCGTGCGCCTCCTTCTGCACGCGGTGGGTGTGCCCGCCGCCGACGTTCCGGACCGGTTCGACGCGCGGGTCGGGATGTACCGGAGCATGACCGCCGGCAAGCGGATCCTGGTCCTGCTGGACAATGTCCGCGACGCCTCCCAGGTACGTCCGTTGCTGCCGAACTCGGCGGACAGTCTCGTGCTCGTCACCAGCCGGCGGGCGCTGGTCGGCCTGGCCGCGTTCGACGGGGCCCATCCGCTCCACATCGACCTGCCCGACCTGCCGACGGCCCGTCGGCTGCTCGAACGCCGTCTCGCCGACCTGCCGGTTGGCAACGCGGCGGGCGGGGAGATCGTCGAAGAGATCATCGAACTGTGCGGCCGGCTTCCGCTGGCGCTGGCCATCCTGGCGGCCCGGATCGCCGTCCGCCCGCGACTGTCGCTGGCCTCCGTCGCCGCCGAGCTACGCGACGGCGCTCGCCGGCTCGCGGCGTTCCCCGCCGGGGGCGGCCTCAGTGATCCGCGTACCGCGTTCTCGTGGTCCTACCGGCAACTTGGTCCCGGTGCCGCCCGGCTGTTCCGGCTTCTGTCGGTGGCCCCGGTGCTGGGCGTCACGGCAACGGCCTGCGTGAGTCTCGGCGACCGCGACACCGACGACACCCGGGCCGACCTGGCCGAGCTGATCGAGGCGGACCTGGTGACCGAGCACGAGGACGGCCGGCTCACGTCGCACGTGCTGGTCCGGACGTACGCGCAGGAGCTCCTCCACGCCGAGGAGCCGGCGGCGGAGCGACAGGCGGCGATCAGCCGCCTGCTCCAGTACTACCTGCACAGCAGTTTTCGCGCGCAGGTGGTGCTGGAGCCGAGCCGGACGCCGATCGGGCCGCCGCCGCCCCTGCCCGGTGTCGTCGCGGAGCGGCCGGAGACGTACGACGAGGCCATCGCCTGGTTCGCGAGCCAGCGGGAGGTGCTCATGGAGGCGGTCCAGCGGGCGGCCGCCGTCGGGTACGGCATCGCGCCCTGGCAGCTCGCCCTCACGATGCAGCAGTACCTGCAGTGGGCCGGCTACTTCCAGGACTGGGAGGACGTCATGCGGGTGGCGCTGTCCGCGGCACGGGAGAGCCACGATGCCCTCGGGCAGGCGCACGTCCTGCGTAGCCTGGCCGGCGCCCGGCACATGTTCGGCGCCAACGACGAGTCGCTGCACCTGCTCGGCGAAGCGCTGCGCATCTTCGAGGACCGGGACATGCGGCTGGAACAGGCGCTTGTGCACAACAACTTCCACCAGGTGTTCAGCGCGCTGAGCCGGCACGACCTCGCCCTCGACCACAGTACGAAGGCGCTGTCGCTGTCCCGACTCCTGGAGAATCGTCGGGCCGAGGTCGTCAGTCTCCTGTTCAGCGGCACGTCGTTCGCCGCCCTGGGTCGGGTCGAGGAATCAGCTCGGGCGTTGAACGAGGCCCTCGAACTCAACAAGCGGATCGGACGCGGCCGTGAGGAGAGCGAGATCCGGGCCGCCATCGCCCGCAACCTGGCCGCATCCGGACGTGTCGCGGAGGCGGTCGAGCAGTTGGAGCTCTCGGCGGAGACGGCGTACCGCGTCGGGGACCGACCGTCGCAGTTCGACGCCCTGCGGCAGATGGCCGACGTTCTGATCACGGCGCACGACGTCCCCGGAGCCGAGCGGGTGCTCGACCGGGCCCGCGCGGTTCTCGCGCAGTTGCAGGGCGGCGGCACCGACAGCATGCGTGCCGCTCTGATCCGTCTCGCCGAGCTGCTGCCCTCGACCTGACCATCTCGGGCGGGTTTGCGGTGCTGTGTCCCGGGTAGCCCGGAATTTCGTCAGCTGGTCGGCGCGTGCTGGCTCGAACGCCGGTTCACAGTGTGGGAGAGGAGCGCCCAATGAAGGCTGTCGTGTGGCACGGCATAGGCGATATCCGCGTCGACGAGGTGCCCGAGCCCCGCATCGAGGCGCCGACGGACGCCATCGTCCGGATCACGACGGCGGCGATCTGCGGCACGGACCTGCACTTCGTGCGGGGCACGATGCCCGGGATGAAGCCGGGCAAGATCCTCGGCCACGAGGGCGTCGGGGTCGTCGAGGAGGTGGGACCGCAGATCCGCAACCTCAAGCCCGGAGACCGGGTGGTGATCTCGGCGGTGCTGGGCTGTGGATCCTGCGCCTACTGCCGCCGAGGGCTCTTCGCGCAGTGCGACGACGTCAACCCGTACGGGCCGCGCTCCGGCACGGGCTCGCCCGGCTCACCCGAGATGCAGGGCCCGTTCAACGGCTTGCAGGCGGAGTACGCGCGGATCCCGTTCGCGCACACCAACCTGATCCGGCTGCCGGAGAACGTCACCGAGGCGCAGGCCATCACGCTGTCCGACATCTACCCCACCGGCTACTTCGGCGCGGTCCTGGCCGACGCCAGCGACGGCAACATCGTCACCGTCTGGGGTTGTGGCCCGGTGGGGCAGTTCGCCGTGCTCTCCGCCTACCAGCGCGGCGCGTCGCGGGTGATCGCGATCGACGGACACGCCGACCGGCTGGAACACGCCCGCCGGCGAGGGGCCGAGGTGATCAACTTCAACGAGACCGGCCCGGTCGAGGCGATCATGGAGTTGACGAACGGAATCGGGGCCGACTGCGCCATCGACGCGGTCGGAGTGGACGGCGAGAGCCCGAAGTCGGGGCCCGCCGCGGGCAAGGACGACGAGCGCAACCGCGAGGATCAGCGCAAGATCTCCCCGAACCTCGACAGTGGGGGAGTGGACGGGCACTGGAAGCCGGGAGACGCGCCCAGCCAGGCGCAGACCTGGGCGGTGGAGAGCCTCGCGAAGGTGGGCACCCTGGGGATCGTGGGGGTCTACCCGCCCGCCGACCGGTACTTCCCGATCGGCACGGCCATGGCTCGTAACCTCACCGTCCGGGCCGGCAACGGCAATCACCCCAGGTACATCCCGAAACTCGCGGCGATGGTCGCGTCCGGCCAGGTGCATCCCGAGGACGTGGTGACGGAACACGAGCCGCTCACCGACGCGGTCGGCGCGTACCGCGAGTTCGACGTGCGCAGCCCCGGCTGGCTGAAGGTCGCCCTGCGGCCCACGTGACCGCCGTTCGGCGCCGAATCAAGTGGTGGTCCATCGCGCGTGCAGTGGGTCGGTGGATGCTGATCGGGTGCGCAGACACGTCACTGTGACCCTGGCCGCCCTGAGTAACGCCGTTCTCGGGCTGCTCGCCGTCCCGCCGCTCGCGGTCCTCATGTCGTTGCTGGCGTACGCCGCGCACAGCCCCACCTCGTCGCTGACGAACCACACGTACGCGACGATCGCGGGACGGCCGCCGCCCATCGAGATCGACGGCGACGAGGCCGGCGTGGCGCTGGTCCTTCTGGTCGTCGCCGCGGCGCTGTTGGGCGGAGCCTTCGTCGCGACGAACACGTGGCTTCTGGGCCGCCTGCCGGGCGCCCGGCGTGCCGGCTGGGTCGCCGCGGCGATGCTCACGCTGCTGCCGTTCGCCTGCTTCGTGGGCTACTGGTGGCTCCGATCCGCACCGCGGTGACGGCCGGTCCAGTCGACGTCAACAAATGATCCACTGACTGTGACTACGTTTCGAGAGTCATTCGACCTCGAAGGAACAACGGTTGGCCCAATCGAACGCGCTACGCCTGCAGATCATGGGCCCGCTCCGGATCTGGCGGGATGACGTCGAACTCGACGCCGGCCCGCGGCAGCAACGCTGCCTGCTGGCCCTCCTGATCGCGCACCAGGGCCGCAGGATCGCCATGGCCGAGTTGATCGACCTGGTGTGGGGACCGAGTCCGCCGTCAAGCGCGGTGAACGTCATCCACAAGTACATCGGCGCCATCCGCCGGCTCCTCGAACCCGGCCTGTCGCCGCGGGCCGCTGGCTCGTATCTGACCAGGCACGACACGGGTTACCGCTTCGCCGCGGGCTCAGCGACGCTGGACCTCGTGGCGTTCCGCGGGCTCGTCGCGCAGGCGGCGGAGAGCGCGCGCGGTGACCGGCTGGAGGAGGCGCTGGCCCGCTACCTGGAGGCCCTGCGACTCTGCCACGGACCGGCCGGTGAGACCCTGGCCGACACCGTGGGGGCCACAGCGACCTTCTCCGGTGTGGACGGTGAGTTCTTCGACGCCGCCGTCGACGCCGCCGAGATCGCCACCCGTGTCGGCCAACCGGCGCGGGTCCTGCCGGCGCTGCGACTCGCCGCGCAGATGGGACGGCTGCACGAACCGGTGCACGCCAGCCTGGTGAGGACACTCGGGGCGGCCGGACACCAGGCCGAGGCGCTGGAGGCGTATCGGAGCATCCGCGTTCGGCTCGCCGACGAGTTGGGCATCGACCCGGGGCGGGACCTGCGCGACGCCCAGCACCGGGTGCTGACCCAGGCGGCCACACCGGACGTGGAGTCCGGCGCGGCGGTGCTCCCGGCGCCGCTGGTGCGTCCGGCGCAGCTGCCACCGGACCAGCCCATGTTCGTGGGACGGACGTCCGAGCTGACGGTGCTGCGCGACCTGGTCCTGGGCATGCGCGAGGGCCAGCGCACCAGCCCGATGGTCGTCGCGGTGGACGGAATGGGTGGCGTGGGCAAGTCGACGCTCGTCACCCACTTCGCGCACTCGGTGGCGGACGAGTTCACCGACGGCCAGCTCCACCTCGACCTGGGCGGCAACGCGGGGGAGGACGGCACCGTCTCGGCGGTGGACGCGTTGCGCTCGCTGCTGTACGCCCTCGGTGTGCGCGCGTCGGAGGTGCCCGACACGTTCGACGCGCTGGTGGGCACGTACCGGAGCCTGACCGTCGGCAAGCGGATACTCGTCCTGCTCGACGACGCCCGCGACGCCTCGCAGGTGCGTCCGCTGCTCCCGAACTCGGCCGAGAGCCTGGTCCTGGTCACCAGCCGGCGCCCGCTCGTCGGTCTCTCGGCCTCCGACGGCGCACGCCTCTACCGCGCGTACGTCCCCGACCTGCCCGACGCCCGGAAGATGCTGTCGACCCGGCTCTCCGTCCTGCCGAGCCGTGCGGCCGAGGGCATCGACGCCGACGTCCTCGACGAGATCATCGAACTGTGCGGCCGGCTGCCGCTCGCGCTGTCGATTCTGGCCGCCCGGCTGAGCGTACGGCCCCAGCTCTCGCTGGCCTCGGTGGCCGCCGAGTTGCGCGACGGCGCCCGACGGCTCGCCGCGTTCCCGGGCGGCGTGGGCGTCATTGATCCGCGCACCGCGTTCTCCTGGTCGTACCGGCAGCTGAGCCCCGGCGCGGCACGGCTCTTCCGGCTGCTGTCGGTGGCGCTGACCCCGGGCATCACCCTCGGCGCCTGCGTCAGCCTGTCCGGACGGGACCCGGAGCGGACCCGGGCCGAGCTGGAGGAACTGACCGAGGCGGCGCTGGTGTCGGAGCACGACAAGGGCTGCTACACCTCGCACGTGCTGGTCCGGGCGTACGCGGAGGAGTTGCTCCGCACCACCGATCCGATCGACGAGCAGCGAGCCGCCGTCACCCGGCTGCTCCAGTACTACCTGCACAGCAGCTTCAACGCGCAGGTCATGCTGCATCCGAACCGCCCACCGATTCCACCCGCCCCGCCCCAGCCGGGTGTGTGGGCGGAGCAGCCGACGTCGTACGAGGAAGCCACCAGGTGGTTCGCCGACCGGCGCGAGGTGCTCCGGGAAGCGGTCCGGGTCGCTGCCGAACTGGGCTACAGCACCGTCTCCTGGCAGTTGGCGATCACGATGCAGCAGTACCTCGAGTGGGCCGGCTACTTCCAGGACTGGGAGGACGTCATGCGGCTCGCCCTGCAAGCCGCGCGCGACCACCGGGACGTGGTCGGCGAGGCGCACGTGCTGCGCAGCCTGGCCGGCGCGCGGTGGTTTCTGGGAGCCGACCAGGAGGCTCTTGATCTGTTGTCGGCCGCGCTGACGGTGTTCGTGGCGAACGGGATGCTGCTGGAGCAGGCACTCACCCAGATCAACATGCACGCGGTCTGCACCAGCCTCGGCGAGCACGAGCGAGCCCTGGAGTACGCGGAGACGGCGGTGTCCCTCTGCCGTGCGGCAGGCAACGAGACGGCCGAGATGCGCGGCCTCTACTCCAGGGGCAGGTCGCTCACCCGCCTGGGCCAGTACGAGCACGCGGCCCAGGTGCTGCAGGAGGCGTTGGACCTCAACCGCCGGGTCGGGCACCCGCACGAGGAGGCGATGAACAAGGACTTCGTCGCGGACAACCTGGTCAAGCTCGGTCGCGCCGAGGACGCCGTCAAGGAGCTTGAGGCGGCCGTCGAGTCGACGCGCCTGTTCGGCGAGGGGCCGTACCATTTCCAGGCGTTCGTGAGCCTGTCCGAGCTACTGATCTCGATGGGTGACGTGGACGCGGCGCGCACGGCGTTGGCGGGCGCCCGGGAGGTGCTGGACTCGTTCCAGGGTGGCGGCCCCCTCCGCATGTGGGCCACGCTGCGTCATCTGGCGGCAGAGCTGGACCGTGTGGCTCACCCGCCACCGCACTGACAACAGCCGCGTGACGCCCGACGGCCGGTGCGGACCTGAACCGATCGCGGGCCTGCTCCGTGTGGATGTCGATCGGCTTCCGGACCTCCTGGAAGCCGCTTGACCGCCGGAGAATCCCAGATGACACGCAACCACCTGACCCCCATCCTCGCCGTGCTGGCCGTCGGCGCGGCGACGCTCACCGCGTGCGGCCCGTCCCAGGTGCCGCCCGGCCCGGCCCGGGCCGTCGACCTGGGCAGCAGCCAGCCGGCAGCCCCGAGCGGTGGGGCCGGCCCCGCGCTCCTGTCCGGCACCGCCAAGTCCAACAACTCGGCGGAGGGCACCGGTGACTGGGCGGTGCGCAACGGCGGGGTCGCGACCGGGAGCCCGGAGTGCGTAGTAGGTGCGTGACTTGACGGTGCCTGCCGGGATGCCGAGCACCTGGGCGGCTTCCGCGACTGTACTCCCGAGCAGATAGACCTGCTCAAGCACCTGCCGGTGCTCCCGGGAGAGGTGCCTCAGCTCTTCTTCTCGTACTCGGCGAGCCGGGAGCGGTACGTGGCCCGGCCCTGCCGACGGGCGCCGACCTGGCCGGCGATCAGCACCAGGGGTGACAGGATCGCGAAGAGCAGCGTGAGCGGGTTGCGGGTGATGAGGAACGCGGCGCCGGAGAGCACGACCGGCGCGAGCACGGTGATCAACGTGAGGGGCCGTCGTTCGGGCGGCGTGGGCGGCCCGGGGAGGGTGAACTGGGTGGTCCGCGCCGGGGGCAGCAGCCGCGGCGGGCGGTTGTAGTCCAGGCCGGTGCGATCCTCCGAGATCTGGAGCGCGGCTTCCTCTCCGACCGGTCGGCGCAGCTCCAGCAGGGACGATCCGGCGGCGAGTTGCGCGCCGGGAGCCCAGACCTGCTCGTCCTCGATCTCCACCCGATCGAGGAGCAACCCGGGCTCGGCCGGACGCAGCCAGCACTCACCGTCCTCGGTCACCCGGACCCGCGCGATCACGGGAGCGAGCGAGGCGTCGGTCAGGCGTACGTCATTGTCGTCGGCGGCGCCGATGGTGTGCTCACCGATGTCGAGCTGGTGCAGGCCGCCGGCGCCCAGGCCACTGACCACCCGGATCTCCAGCGGGCCCGGCGGACGTGGGGGCGACTCGGGCGCGGGGCGGTCCAGTTCGAGCACGCTGCCCTGCCACAGCGGCGCGTCGGCGAGGGTGAGCCCCGGGTCCAACGGCGCACCGGCGACGAAGACTGTCGGCGGTCGGGTGTCAGAGTCCGGACGGCGCTCCGCAAGCGCCTCGGCAAGCTCCGCGACTGTCGAGTCGAGGGCGGCCTCGACCTGGTAGTCGGTGGCAGAGGTGGTGTGGTCCGTGACGGTGAGCAACAGGCGCACGGGTATCTCCTGGTCGGATGATCCGTCGGGAATACGGCTGGGGCCGCGTGGTGAGTGCGCACCACGCGGCCCCGACCGGTCGTTCGTTCGTCAGCGGCTGAGGCTGGCAGCGGTCTGCGTGTCGGTCTCGGAGAAGGCGTCGCTGACCTGCGTGAGGTACTGGCTGATGCCTTCCATGCCGTGCAGGGTCTGGTCGACGCTGCCCTTGTACTCCTCGAAGTACGGACCGAACTGCTGCTGGGCGCCCGGGGTGTTGTAGCCACCCTGGATCAGAGTGTCGATCTTGCTCTTCGCCTGGGTCATCCCGTCCAACAGGGAGGTGCGGCATCACTCGGGCGTGACGGTTGCGCTCCTCCGGCCCAGAGTGGTGAGGAAGAGAATCAGACCTGCGGTGGTGAGGACGAATCCCGCCCACACCGTGGAGAGGGTTCCCCACCCGACGCTGAGGGTGACGGCGCCACCGATCGCGCCCAGCGAGTTGGCGAGATTGAGGGCGGCCAGATTGAGGGCGCCCATCAGGGTGGGTGCGTCCGGCGCGAATTCGGTCAGCCGTACCTGGATGGTGGGGATGGCGAACATCATCGTCGCTCCGACGCCGAACAGTGCCGGCACGAGGATCAGGATCTCACCGCCGAGGAGACCAATGGCCGCGAGCAGCACCAGCACATAGCCGAAGCCGTAGATCAGCGGTCGGTTGCCGTACCTGTCGGCGGCCCGGCCGCCGAAGTAGTTCCCGAATGCCATGCCGAGACCGAAGACGGCGAGGGCGACGGGGATGAGCGCCGGGCTCTCGCCCGCCGCGTCGGTCACGAACGGTCCGATGAATGTGTAGACGGCGAAGATGCTGGAGATGCCGAGCGCCGCGACCGTGACCATGAGCCAGACGTCGAGTCGCCGAAGGGCGCCGAGTTCGCGTGCCACGGAGCTGCCGTGCAGGTCGTCGGTGCGCGGCAGCCACGCCAGCAGCGCCGCGCCGGCCAGCAGACCCACGCCGATGACGGTCCAGTAGGTAGCGCGCCAACCGGCGTGCTGGCCGACGAGGGTGCCGAGCGGTGAGCCGAGGACGGTGGCCACGGTCAGACCGCCCATCACCGTCGCGAAAGCCCGTCCGCCCTTGCCCGGACCGTAGACGTACGCGGCGACGACCGCGCCGGCGCCGAAGTACGCGCCCTGGACGCTCCCCGTGACGAAGCGGAAGACGACGAGGGACGCGATGTTCGGGGCCAGTGCGGAGAGGACGTTGCCGACGAGGAAGAGCGCGATCAGGCCCAGCAGGAGGGTACGGCGGTTGGCCCGGGCCGCGAGAAGTGTGATCGCCGGCGAACCGATCATGACGCCGAACGCGTAGGCGCTGATCGCGTACGTCGCGACCGGGATGGACGCGTCCAGGTCGGAGGCGAAGAGTTGGATGATCCCGTTGCTGCCGAACTCGCCGGTGCCGATGGCGAAGGCGCCCAGGGCCAACGCGAACAGGGTCAGCCCCTTCCTGCGGCCCGGTTCCGCAGCGGTACTCCGCTTCGCCTCCGGGGAGCGCCGGGACTCGTACGGCTTGTTGAGTACAGCGGGTCGGTCCGGGTCGGTCCGAATGTTGCTTGCTGACGCGGTCATGGAGCCCTGTCCTTGCCGAGGAATACCTTCCGGCAGATGATGACGACAGGTAGTTGACAACTTCTGAGTGAGTTTCTGGAGCAGCGCGGGATGTCGCTGTCCACGGGCGAGCCGAGACGACCGGCGAACCGGCCAGATCCACACGGCAGGCCCGAACGCGACCACGCCCCCCGAACCACTCAATCCGGTCGGGAACCTCCGCCCGCGGGGGACAGGGCCCTCATCCGGGACGGACCGGATGGTGGGCGCTGGCACCGGCAGAGGTGATGATCCCGCTAGGTCGCCGTCGGGGATTTCAGCCCTGCCGCGTCGCCATCCCACGGGTGTCCGTTGAAGAGCTCGTTCGCCGGGCCGGACGTAGACTTGTCGGCACCGCGAGCAGCGGAAGTTCACGATCCGTCAAGTGGAACAGGAGATCGAATTGTCGAAATCGGCCGGTGCCCGTCACGCCGACGACGGACCACGGCCGGTCAGCGGCAGCCTGCGGTTCCAGATTCTGGGCCCCCTGCGGATCTGGCGCGACGACGTCGAGCTGAGCGCCGGGCCCCGACAGCAGGGGCACCTGCTGGCCCTGCTGCTGGCGCGAGCAGGGCGGCCGATCAGCGTGAGCAACCTGATCGAGCTTCTCTGGGGCGAGGACGCGCCAACCAGCGCCACGAACGTCATCCACAAGTACGTCGGCACCCTGCGACGCCTGATGGAACCCTCGCTGCCGCTACGCGCGACCGGGTCGTACCTGCGCCGGCATGGTGGTGGTTACCTGTTCGCGCCAGGTCCTGGCACCCTCGACCTGGTCCGCTTCCGCGAGCTGACCAGCGCGGCCCGGGCGAGTCTCGCGCTGCGGGACCGAGACAGGGCGCTCGACAGCTACGTCGAGGCACTGGAGCTGTGGCGCGGGCCGGCAGGCGACACGTACGCCTCCGGGTCGGCCGCGACGTCGATCTTCGCCGCGCTCGACCGTGAGTTCCTCGACGTCTGCGTATCCGCGACCGAACTCGCGGTGTCGCTGAACCGCTCGGGACGCGTGTTGCAACCCCTGCGCCTGGCCGCCTCGATGGCCGCACTGAACGAACCGGTGCAGGCGAGTCTCATCTCCGCGCTGGGCGCGGCCGGTCACCAGGCCGAGGCACTCAAGGTGTTCCGGACGGTGCGCTCTCGCCTTCGCGAAGATCTGGGTATCGATCCCGGGAAGACGCTTGAGGCGGCGCACCGGCACGTGCTCACCCAGGCGACGGCGGAGGCCGACGCCGGCCAGGGGCAGACAGTCGACCGCCTCCCGCCGGAGCCGCTGGTGCGACCGGCGCAGCTGCCACCCGACCTGCCCACGTTCGTCGGGCGTACCGAAGAGCTCGCGACGCTCAGCGCTCTGCGCAGCGGCCTGGGTGGCACCGGTCGGACCGGCCCCCTGATCGTCGCTCTGGACGGGATGGGCGGGGTCGGCAAGTCCACGCTGGCCGCGCATTTCGCACACCTGGTTTCCGGCGATTTCACCGACGGGCAGCTGTACCTGGACCTGCGCGGCGACCAGACCTCGGACGAGAGCGTGTCCGCCGGGGACGCGGTGGGGTCGCTGCTGTCATCGCAGGGTGTCCACGTGTCCAGCATTCCGGAGACGCTCGCTGCGCGGGTCGGCACGTTCCGCAGCCTCACGGCCAGCAAGAGCATCCTGGTGCTCCTCGACAACGCGAGCGACTGCGCGCAGGTGCGCTCGCTGCTGCCGAACTCGCCGGAGAGCCTGGTCCTCGTGACGAGCCGCAAGCCGCTCGTCGAGCTTGCCGCCATCGACGGAGCCCACCTGCTGCACCTTGACCCTCCGGACATGCGGACAGCCCGTGAGCTGGTTCGGCGCCGGCTCGTGAGCGCACCGAACCGCGCCATGGCGGGCTTCTCCTCGCCGGCCGACATCCTGGACGAGATCATCGAGCTGTGCGGCCGCCTGCCGCTGGCGCTGGCGATCCTGGCCGGGCGACTGAGTGCTCGGCCGCGACTCGCCCTCGCGGACGTGGCAGCGGAGCTGCGCGACGGCACGCAGCGGCTCGCCGCCTTCTCCAGCAGCCACAGCGTTCGGGATCCGCGGGCCGCCTTCGCCTGGTCGTACCGCCAGCTCAGCCCGGATGCCGCCCGCCTGTTCCGCCTGTCCTCCGCCGCCATGGCGCCCGGCCTGTCGGCAGCGGCCTCCGCCAGCCTGTCCGAGCAGTCGCCGGGGGTCGCGCGCGCGTCCCTGCGGGAGCTTGCCGACGCGGCGCTGCTGGACGAGGACGACAAGGGGCGATTCACGTCGCATGTGCTGGTCAAGGCATACGCGCAGGAGCTTTTTCTGACGCACGAGCCGGCCGCGGACAGGGCAGCGGCGACCACCCGGCTTCTGCAGCACTATCTGCACAGTGCTTATCGGGCGGCGATCGTGCTGGCACCGGAACGCCCGATTGTCGCGCCGTCTCCGGCGCCGGCCGGCGTCGCGCCGGAGCAGCCCACAGCCTACGACGAGGCGATGCGCTGGTTCGAGGAGCACCGCGAGGTGTTGCCGGAGGCGGTGCGGCGTGCCGCCGAGGGTGACTTCGGCATCGCCGGGTGGCAGCTGGCGCTCAGCATGCAGCAGTGGTTGCGGCGCAGCGGGCGGTTTCACGACTGGCAGGACGTCATGCACGTCGCGCTGGCGTCGGCCAGCGACAGGGGAGACCAGGTCGGCGCGGCGCACGTCATGTGCAGCCTGGCCGACTCCTCTTCCCACCTCGGGGCGCACGAGGAGGCCCTCGACCTGATCTCGAGCGCGCAACAGATCTTTGCCGAGCACGGCCTGCTGGCCGAGCAGGGCGTCGTGCACTCCACACTGCACCGGATCCACACCCAGCTCGGCCAGCACCGGCGTGCGCTGGAGGAGAACGAGAGAGCGCTGGCCCTAAACCGTGCCGCAGGCATCGAGCACTGTGAGATCTGGGCATCGGCCGCCCAGGGCCGCTCACTCGTCCGGCTCGGCGCTCTCGACGCGGCCATGTCGTGTCTGGAGGAGGCGCTCACTCGCAGCGAGAAGAGCGAATCGACGACGGACGAGGCCGACATCCGCATCTCGATGGCCGAGTGTCTCAGTGCGATGGGCGATCAGCACCGAGCCGTGGAGCACCTGGAACGGGCGGTCGACATGGCCGCCGAGGCGCAGGACCGGATCGGCGTGTTCGAGGCATCGATCCTGCTCTGCGAAGCACACCTGTGCCTCGACGAGGTGCCGGGCGCCTGCCGGGCGTGGCGGCAGGCGTGCGACGCGATGCACGCCATGCAGAACGGCGGGACCCGAAACATGCGGGACAAGGTCTGCGACATGGGCGACAAGCTGACCGAGGTCACCGAGTTCTGCCCACGATCTGAGGACACGCAGAGGTGAGACCCCGGTGCCAGCGGGGCCGGTGACGCCGACCCGGGCGCGGCTGCTGGTTGTCAGACGCCGTCGAGCCTCCCGGGCGACGGGCGCAGGTACACGAACCAGGTGATGACGAAGCAGATCGCGTAGAAGGCGATGAAGGCGATGTAGGCCGCATCCGCGGTCTTGTAGACCAGGAACGACTGCCGGAAGGCGAGGTTGACGAGGACTCCGCCGAACGCGCCGATGGCACCGGCGACGCCGATGAGCGCGCCGGAGAGGCGCCGGGCCTCGTGCTCCGCCGCCCGGTCGGGCGGGTCGACCGCGCCGTCGGCGGTCAACCGCACACCGCACTTCGCCCGGAAGATCGCCGGGATCATCTTGTACGTCGAGCCGTTGCCGATGCCGCTGAACACGAACAGCGCGATGAAGCCGACAAGGTACAACGGCAGCGAGCGTTGCTGGGAGGCGAGCAGGACGATCGACGCGCCGGCCGCCATCGCCACGAAGTTCACGAAGGTGACCCGGGCCCCGCCGAGCCGGTCGGCCAGGACACCGCCCACGGGGCGGATGAGCGAGCCGAGCAGTGGCCCGAGGAAGGTCAGGTACGCGGCCTTCACCGGAGTGTCGAAGGTGTCGGCGAACTGCACCTGAAGCACCTGGCCGAAGGCGAACCCGAAGCCGATGAACGACCCGAACGTGCCGATGTAGAGCAGGGACATGATCCAGGTGTGCGGTTCGCGGGTGACGTCGCGCATGGCCCGTTTCTCGTTGCGGGCATGGCTGAGGTTGTCCATGAACATCGCGGACGCGAGTGCGGCAAGCACGATCGCCGGCAGGTAGATGCCGGCGACGATGCCGGGACTGGCCGTCCCCAGGACCGCCAGCACGAACAGGCCGACGAGTTGGACCGCGGCGACGCCGAGGTTGCCGCCGCCGGCGTTGATGCCGAGCGCCCAGCCCTTGAGCCGGTCGGGATAGTACGCGTTGATGTTCGCCATCGAGGAGGCGAAGTTGCCGCCGCCGACGCCGGCCAGCGCGGCGATGAGCACCAGCGTCGCGTACGAGACGCCGGGGCGGATCAGGAGGGCGCCGAGCAGGCTCGGGACCAGCAGCAGCGACGCGCTGATGATCGTCCAGTTGCGGCCGCCGAACCGGGCCACGGCAAGGGTGTACGGGATCCGCAGCACCGACCCGACAAGTGCGGGCACGGCGGTGAGCAGGAATTTCCCGGCCGGATCGATGCCGTACCGCGGCCCGAGGAACAGCACCAGTACCGACCACATCGTCCAGATGGAGAAGCCGATGTGTTCGGAGTAGATGGAGAAGATCAGGTTGCGCCGGGCAATGCGGGCTCCCCGGCGTTCCCAGAAGATGGGGTCCTCGGGCCGCCAGTCGTCGATCCAGTGTCCGCGAAGGGTCAGGCTGCGCCTGTCCTGCTCGATGCTGCCGGGCACGGCCGTGGTCATGGTTCCTCCCAGGTGGTCCTCGGTCCGCTCGACACCGTGACTGGTTCGCTCCTCAGGCCGGCGGCAGACCCACCACCAGGCGTCCGTCGTCGTCGACACGGACCGGGTACACGGTGAGTGGGGGCTGTCCGGTGGTCGAACAGCCGGTCGCCAACTCGAAGGTGTTCTGGTGCAGGGGGCAGACGACGACAGTCATGTCCACCAGGCCGTCCGCGAGCGGCCCGCCGGCGTGCGGGCAGACCGCCGACACCGCGCGCAGGCCGCCGTCACGCAGCCGGAAGATGGCGATCATGTCGTCACCCACGGCGTAGGCACGCCCCTCCCCGACGGGGATCTCGTCGACCGGCCCGAGCCGGTGTTCCACGGCGACGAGCCTGGCCATCACGCCCGCCTCGCGGACGCCGGACCGGCACCGTTCCCGTTGCCGGCCGAGCCGCCCGTCACCGAGCCCGGACCCGGGACGGAGGCCGGTACGGCTTCGCGGACCGGCACCTGGGGCAGGACAGTCAACGGCAGTGAGGTGCGGAACTGCCCCGGCGTGACCGGGTCGCGCCGTTCCAGCCACGGGTCCCGGTACGCGGCCACGGAGGCAGCCATGGCCGCGTCCAGCCGCGCCGCGATGCCGTCGCTGTCGTCGACGACCACCGCCCGGATGTGGTCGATGCCGAGCCGGGGCACCCACGCGTACGTGCGTTCCAACCAGTTCGCGCTCTCCCGGTAGTACTGGAGGAACCGGCCGGTCAGCGTGATGACCTCGTCGGGCGAGTCGACGACGGCGAGGAGGTCCCCCTTGCGGACGTGGGCGCCGGCGGCCCCGCCGACGTAGATCTCCCACCTGCCGCCGTCGATGGCGACCACACCAAGATCCTTCACGTACGCCTCGGCGCAGTTGCGGGGGCAGCCGGTGACGGCGAGCTTCATCTTGCCGGGGCCCTCGATGGCCTTGAACCGGTCCTCGATCGCGATGCCGAGAGCTGTGGAGTCGCCGACGCCGAAGCGGCAGAAGTCGGAGCCGACGCAGGTCTTCACCGTACGGAAGCTCTTGCCGTACGCGTACCCGGACGGCATGTCGAGGTCCGCCCACACCTTCGGCAGGTCTTCCTTGCGGATGCCGAGCAGGTCGATGCGCTGGCCGCCGGTGATCTTCACCAGTGGCACTGAGTACTTCTCGGCCACCTCGGCGATCCGCTTGAGCTGCGCCGGTGTGGTCACGCCGCCCTTGATCTGGGGAACGACAGAGAAGGTGCCGTCGCGCTGGATGTTGGCGTGCACCCGGTCGTTGATGAAGCGGGCGTCGCGTTCGTCGACGTACTCGTCGCCCCACATCATCCGCAGCAGCGAGGCCAGGCCCATCTTGCTCCTCGCGTCCTCCTCGCCGCCGGGCACGAGGGTGGCGAACACCGCGGAGACGGATTTCAGGCCGCGTTCGCGGATCACCGCCATCAGCTCCGCCTTGGGCATCGGCACACCGGGGACGTACCAGCTCGCGGCCGGGTCGTCCTCGACCTTGCCGTCAGCGGCCCACTCGACGATCTGGGCGACCAGGCCCTTGCACGACCCGCAGCCCTTGCCGGCACGGGTGGCGTCCATGACACCGGTGAGCGTCTTCACGCCGCCCCGCACGGTGCCGACAAGCGCCCGCTTGGTGACGCCGTTGCAGTTGCACACCTGCACGTCGTCGCCGAGCTCCGCGGCACTCACGTCGGCCGACGGCGCGCCGAGGTCGAACAGCATCTCGACCCGCTCCTTCGGCAGGGCTAGCCCACGGTCGAAGGCCTGCATGAGGAACGCGACCTTCCGCACGTCGCCGAGGAGGGTCGCGCCGACAAGCCGGTCGTCGCGGATGACGAGGCTCTTGTAGACGCCCTTGCGCGGCTCGGCGAAGACGATCGTCTCGTCGTCGTCGCGTTCCGCCTCCTTCAGTCCCATCGAAGCGACGTCCACACCCGCCACCTTGAGCTTGGTGGCCAGCCGAGAGCCGTGGTACGCCGCGAACGGGTTCGTCCCGGTGATGTGGTCGGCGAGCACCCGCGCCTGCTCCCACAGCGGAGCCACCAGGCCGTACGTCTCGCCGCGGTGCTGGGCGCACTCGCCGACCGAGTAGATGTCGACCTCGTCCTGCACGCGCATCTGGTCGTCGACGACGATGCCCCGCTCCACCGGCAGCCCGCTCGTCGCGGCCATCTCGGCGTTCGCCCGGATGCCGGCGGCCACGACGACGACGTCGCAGGCCACGGTCCGACCGTCCTTGAGCTTGACCCCCGTCACGGCGTGCTTGCCGAGCACCTCGGTGGTGTGCGCGCCGAGGACGACCTCGATGCCGAGTCGTTCGATGCTGCGCCGCAGGATCGCGCCCGCCTGAGCGTCGAGCTGAGCGTTCATCAGATGGCCGGCGGCGTGCACGAGGGTCACGTGGGCCAGGTGGTTCTGGAGGCCGCGGGCGGCCTCCAGACCGAGCAGGCCGCCGCCGATCACCACGGCGCGCTCGTGCTCGCGGGCGTACCGGATCATGTTGCGGGTGTCGTCGATGGTGCGGAACGCGAACACGCCCTGGTGGTAGCCGCGCCCGGGGCGGTGCAGGCCGGGAATCGGCGGGACGAACGCCCGGCTGCCGGTGGCGATGATCAGCTTGTCGTACGGCGTCTCGGTGCCGTCGTCGGCGTAGATCCGTCGCGCGAAGCGGTCGATGCGGGTGACCCGGGTGCCGGCGTGCAGGGTGATGCCGTTGTCGGCGTACCACGACATGTCGTTGAGGAAGATGCCCGCCTCGTCGTCGACCCCGGAGAGCACGTTGGAGAGCAGGATGCGGTTGTAGTTGCCGTACGGCTCCTCGCCGAACATCGTGATGGCGAACTGGTCGCCCCCGCCGCGTTCGAGGATCTCCTCGACGGTGCGGGCGCCGGCCATCCCGTTGCCCACCACGACGAGGCGCCGGCGCTTGTCGGCGGCGTCCATCAGACCTCGACCAGCCCCAGGTCGACGATCACGGTGCCGGACACCCCGGCAGGCGCCGCCACGTGCACCTCGAGACCGGTGCCGGAGTCGAGGTCCTCGACCACCCGCAGCGGCACGTGGACGTCGGACTTGGCGCCGATCGGGAAGTACCGCATCGGCTGGCCGTCACGCACGAGCAGGACACAGATCAGCTCGTCACTGGCGTTGCCGCCCCGGAAGTAGACAGGCTGGGCGACGACGCCGCCCGGCACCACGTAGCTGAGCGTGCCGTCGACGAGGCCGGGCCGGTCGAGACCCTTGCCCTCGAAGCTGTAGACGCCTTGCAAGAAACGGGGAGTGGTGTGCACAGCGACGCTCCCTTGCTCAGTGAGATGTGGGATTGGGTGGTGGGTTGGTCAACAGGTCGGTGTCGTCCGGGCCGCCCGCGCGCGCGATCGACACCGCGCAGGCCTTGAAGGCCGGCATCCGCGAATGGCGGTCCAGCGCCGGGTCGGTCAGCGCGTTCACGGCGGAGCTGCCGGCCCAGTGAAACGGCGCGAAGATGGTGTCCCGGCGGATGCCGCTGGTGAGGCGCGCCCGGAAGAGCGCCCGCCCGCGTCGGCTGCGCAGTTCCACCACGTCGTTGTCGGCGATGCCGTGTCGGCGGGCGAGGTCCGGGTGCAACTCCGCCCGGGCGTCCGGCAGCGCCATCGTCAGGGCGCCGACCCGGCGGGTCTGGTTGCCGCTCTGGTACTGCTGCATGTTGCGGCCGGTGGTCAGCACGTACGGGTAGTCGGCGTCGGGCAGTTCCGCCGGATCGCGGTGCTCCACCCGGAAGAACCTCGCCCGCCCGTCGGCGGTCGGGAACCGGTCGATGAACAACCGCGGCGTACCGGGATGGTCCTCGCTCGGGCACGGCCAGAAGACCCCCTGCTCCGCCTCGATGCGCTCGTACGTGATTCCGGCGTAGTCGGCTGTCCCGCCGGCGCTGGCCCGGCGCAGCTCGTCGAAGACGCGGCGCGGATCGTCGTCGAAGTAGCGGCCGCGCCCGAGCCGGCCGGCCAGGTCGGCGAGCATCCGCAGGTCGGTGCGGACCTGCGGAGGCGGCGACAGGGCCCGTTTACGGCGGATGACACGCCCCTCCAGATTCGTCATCGTGCCCTCCTCCTCGGCCCACTGGGCCGTGGGCAGCACCACGTCGGCCACGGCTGCGGTCTCGGAGAGGAAGATGTCGGAGACGACAAGCAGGTCCAGCGCCCGCAGCCGGTCCATCACCCGGTTGGCGTGCGGGGCCGACACGGCGATGTTGCTGGCGAGCACGAGCAGCACGCGTACTCCGTCGTCGGTGCCGAGCCGGTCGAGCATCTCCCAGGCCGACCGGCCCGGCCGGGGCAGCTCGTCCGGGTCGATGCCCCAGACGGCCGCGACGTGCGCACGCGCCGCGGGGTCGTCCAGGCGTCGGTAGCCGGGCAGCTGATCGGCCTTCTGACCGTGCTCGCGGCCACCCTGCCCGTTGCCCTGCCCGGTGATCGTGCCGTAGCCGGAGAAGGGCCGTCCGGGCAGACCCAGGGCAAGGGCCAGATTGAGGTACGCCTGCGCGGTGTCGGTGCCGTTGCTGTGCTGCTCGGCGCCGCGAGCGGTGAGCACCATCGCCGATGTCGCGGTCGCCAGCAGCCGTACCGTCTCCCGCAGGTCCCGTTCCGGTACGCCGGTCATCCGCTCCACCCGGTCCGGCCAGTACGCCGCGACGGTGGCCCGGACCGCGTCGAAGCCGCTCGTGCGGTCGCGCACGTAGGTCTCGTCGACCAGACCCTCGCGGATCGCGACGTGCAGCAGCCCGTTCGCCAGGGCGAGGTCCGTGCCCGGCAGCGGTTGCAGGTGGAGGTGGGCGCCAGCCGCGGTGGTCGTCCGGCGGGGGTCCACGACGACGTGCCGCGCGCCGGCGGCCCGTCCGGCGTCGAAGTACTGCATGGACGGCGGTAGCGCGTCCGCCGGATTCGCGCCGACCAGCAGCACGGCCTGCGCCTGGGCGATGTCGGCCAGGGGGAACGGCAGGCCGCGGTCGATCCCGAGGGAGCGGTTCGAGGCGGTCGCCGCGGACGACATGCAGAACCGGCCGTTGTAGTCGATCGACGCCGACCGCAGCGCCACCCGGACGAACTTGCCCAGCGTGTACGCCTTCTCGTTGGTCAGCCCGCCGCCACCGAAGGCTCCGACGCTGTCCGGGCCGTACCGGTCCTGGCTGGCACGGATCGCGTCGACGACGCGGTCGAGGGCCTCGTCCCAGCTCGCTGGCCGCAACGGGCTGGTGCGGTCGGCGGGATCCTTGCGGACCAGCGGGCTCAGCAGCCGGTCACCGTGGTCGAGAAGGTCGGCAGCCGTCCAACCCTTGGCGCACAGGCCGCCCCTGTTGACCGGGAACTCGGTGGGCGCCAACCGGGGCGGCCCGTCGCCGACCGTCAGGGATATCCCGCACTGCATGGCGCAGTAGGGGCAGTGCGTATCGATCATGGACGATGCGCTCACCCGTCCGATGCTTGCCGGACACTGTTTCCGATCCATACCGAGGTCGTAACGCTCTGCGACCCTCGGGCTGGGTGGTGGGCATCAGCTGGCGCAGCAGTTGCCGGCCTGCGTGTCGGCGGGTGCGGCATCGAGGCTGACCAGGGTCAGCGGCGCGGCCCGCAATCCACCGGAGATGCCGGTGGCCAGTCCGCGTCCCGCCGGCTCGACCGATGGTGCGGGCCCGCAGCAGCTGTCGCCGGTCGCCGACTCGTCCGGGTTGCTGTTGCACACGCCGGTCTCGGGTAGGTCGAGTTGGACGTCGCGGGCGGCGCTCCAGTCGCCGGCCAGGGCGGCGACAACGGAGCGGACCTGCTCGTAGCCGGTGGCCATCAGGAAGGTCGGCGCCCGCCCGTAGGACTTCATGCCGACGGCGTAGTAACCCGTCTCAGGGTGGGTGAGCTGGGTGACCCCGTGTGGGGGCACGGTGCCGCAGGAGTGCTCGTTCGGGTCGATCAGCGGGGCCAGGGCGCGGGTGGCGCCCATGACCGGGTCAAGGTCGAGGCGTAGCTCGGCGGCGATCGAGTGGTCGGGGCGGAAGCCGGTCGCCGCGACGATCCGGTCCACAGTGGTCTGCTCTTCGCTGCCGTCGGCGTGGCGCACGACCACGCTGACCCGACCGTCGGTGGGGGTGAGGGCGTGCACGGCGAAACCGGTGAGCAGGCGGATCCGGCCGGCCTCGACGTGCGCGCGTAGCCGGGAGCCGAGCGCGCCGCGGGCGGGCAGCGCGTCGGCGTCGCCGCCGCCGAAGGTACGCGCCGGTGAGGTGGTGCGGATCGCCCAGGTCACTGTGGTGTCCGGGGCGGATTCGGCCAGTTCGGCGAGGGAGAGCAGGGTGTTGGCGGCGGAGTGGCCGGCGCCGACGACGAGGGTGTGCCGGCCGGCGAAGCGGTCCCGGTCGGCGCCGAGGACGTCGGGCAGCGCGTGGTCGAGGTGCGCCGCGACGTCGGCCTCGCCTCGGGCGGGCAGCCCGGAGGAGCCGAGGACGTTCGGGGTGCCCCAGGTGCCCGAGGCGTCGATGACAGCGCGGGCGTGGACCTCCTCGCCGTCGGCGAGGCGTACGAGGAATGGCGTGGTGTCGCGGCCGGTGGTGCGCAGGCGGTCCAGGCCGAGGCGGCTGATCGCCTCGACGCGGGCGCCGTAGCGCAGGTGCGGCTTGAGCTGCGGCACCTGCGCCAAGGGCTGGAGGTAGGCGTCGGCCAACTCGGCGCCGGTGGGCAGGTCTTCCAGGTCGGGGGCGATCCACCCGGCGTCGTCGAGCAGGCGGCGGGCGGCGGGGTCGATGTTGTAGCGCCAGGGGGAGAAGACCCGGACGTGCCCCCACTGCCGTACTGCGGCGGCGGGGGTGTCGCCGGCCTCCAGGACGAGGAACGGTAGGTCACGCTCGTGCAGGTGCGCGGCGGCGGCCAGGCCGACCGGGCCGGCGCCGATCACCACGACGGGCAGGTCATCCAGGGCGTTCATCAGGTGTCTCCTCTGTCTGGAGAGCTGTCGAATCAAAGTAGGGCGGCGGCCCGTGCGTCGACCTGACGGCTCCGCCACGACGTCTGTCTCGACGTTCGTCAAATCAGAGAGTTGCACGCTGTTTAGACACCTGTCAACCTAGAGGCATGTCTAAGCAAGCCGGGTTGCTTCCCGTCATCGACCTCACCGCCGACGCACAGTGCTGCCCGCCGCTGGCGCAGAGCCGGGTGCCGGCGCAGACCGCCGCGGTGCTCGCGCCGGCGTTCAAGGCGCTCGGCGACCCGGTGCGGCTACAGCTGATGTCGATGATCGCCTCCGCGGAGGGCGGGGAGGCGTGCGTCTGCGAACTGACCCCGGCCTTCGACCTGACCGGGCCGACGATCTCGCACCACCTCAGGACGCTGCGCGAGGCCGGCCTCGTCGATGCCGAACGCCGCGGCACCTGGGTGTACTACCGGGCCCGGCCGGCCATCCTGCGCCAGCTCGCCGGACTGCTCAGCGTCGAACCGGCAGCCGTGGCCTGAGGCCTGACCGCGGGTCCACCCCCGGGCCGTCGCCGTGGCCCACCGACACGGTCTGGACCTCGACCACCTCACCAGCGACCGAGAGCCGACGGGAGTGCCCGTGAGCACCAGCCAACCGCTGGACGTCGTCCGCATCGCCCTGCCCCTGCTGGTGTACTTCGCGCTCGTGTGGGCCGGCTCCCACACCCTCGGCCGGGCCATCGGCCTCGGCTACGAACGCACCACCACCCTCGCGTTCACCGCCGCCGGCAACAACTTCGAACTCGCCATCGCCGTCGCGATCGGCACCTTCGGCGTCGCCTCCGGCCAAGCCCTCGCCGGAGTCGTCGGCCCCCTGATCGAGGTACCCGTCCTCGTCGGGCTCGTCTACGTCTCCCTGTGGGCACGCCGCCGCTTCTTCACCCCCACCAACTCCGCAACCGCGTAACCCGGAAGGCACCCGTCGTGAGTGACAAGCCCAGCGTCCTGTTCGTCTGCGTCCACAATGCCGGCCGGTCCCAGATGGCCGCCGGCTGGCTGCGCCACCTCGCCGGCGACGCCGTCGAGGTCCGCTCCGCCGGCTCCGCCCCGGCCGACACCGTCAACCCCGCCGCCGTCCAGGCCATGCGGGAGATCGGCATCGACATCACCGACCAGACCCCCAAACCTCTGGAGTACGCGACAGCGGAGTCCTCCGACGTCATCGTGACCATGGGCTGCGGCGACGCCTGCCCCGTCTTCCCCGGGAAACGCTACGAAGACTGGAAGCTTGACGACCCCGCCGGCCAGGGCGTCGAGGCCGTCCGTCCGATCCGTGACGAGATCCGCACCCGGGTTCAGGCGCTCCTCGCCGACCTCATCCCCGTCCCCTGAGTCTGCGCAAAGAGGTTGATCTGGAAGCGATGGCCTGACGGACTCCTGTACCGCCACCCTGGTGGCGCGCTTCCGTGTCAGGTGAGCGGCCCCGTGAGCACAATCGCCCGATCTGCGTCCAACAGGGCGTCGCGCACTGCCCGCCCCGGCTGATGATGTGGACGGTGCCCGGCGGCGGCTCGGTCACCACTCGGTTCGCGCTCGACGATGCCGAGGACACCCGGGTGACCGGGTGTACGACGACGCCCACGAGCATGCGACTTTCCACGTCCTCTCGGCCGTCGACGTCATCTGACGTGACCACTGCGCAAGTACTCTACGGACCACCGGCACGGGCACCTCACCACTGGCGCAGATGGGTCCCGCCGACGGCGCGGGCGAACGCGTTTGGCGAGCGGAGGGGCTGCGGACGCTACAGTCCACAGCAGCTACGCGGGAGGCGGTCGCGAGGCCCGGAAGAGGAGCCGGGGTGAGACGATCGCGCGGTGACCCGGGATGGGCCGGCGTCGGCCCAGAGTGGTCGCTGACCTGCGCGAGCATCATCCGCAGTGGTTGCCCCGCACTCGCGGTCAGTATCAGCCAAGAATTGGTCTGTGCCTGGCCCGCTCACCGATCTCGGCTACCCAGGGTCGTTTGCGGCAAACAGCTGAGCACTCCCCACTTCACCTTGTGCGCGTCCTTTGCTCTGCACGCGCGGAGGCGACGCTCACGGTCCGTAGCTGGTGCCTCCGCGGGTGCAGAGCAAAGGACGCGGAACCGCCGACCGTCGCCGGGGCCGCGCGGGGCCGGCCCGGCCGGACGGGGCAAGGATGAACAAGGGGCTGACGCTGCGCGGCGCACAGCAGCACGGACAGCGCTACATTCCCATGCTGCTGGAGCGAATGGCCCGCGGTGAGCTGGTCACCGAACATCTCGCGACGCACACCATGCGGTTCGACGACGCACCGCGCGGCTACGAGATGTTCAAACAGAAAATCGACGGTTGCGTTCGAGCCGTCTTCAAGCCCACCAGCTAGCTGACCGTCGCGACTCGGGACATGTGCCCGCTTACCCGCCGTGGTGGGACTACCCGCCCTTCTCGTCCCGCCAGCCGTCGGGTTGCGGATGGTAGCCGTACGCGGCAGTCCGGACCGTCTTCTCGTTTTCCAGCCCGGAGCCGATCGCGCCCCCGACGGTGGCCAGCGAGCTGGTGATCCAGGCGAGCGTCAGATAGTCGGTGAAGTCGACAGGTCGTTGCAGGGTTTGTGCCAGCACTGAGGTGTCGATCAGCAGCGCCCCGACGAGCACCGTTCCCACGAACAACACCACGTAGGACACTGCCGTGGCCAGCGCGAGGGTGAGGATCGTACCCAGGTTGAACAGCCGTGCCAGCTCAGTCGGTGTCTCGCGGCCCGGCTTCTCCCAGAGGTCGTGCGCGACGATCAGCCAGGCCACCAACGCGGCCAGCCCGAGCACCATGATCACGGTGAGCCGGAGTCCGCCGAGGGCATCGCCCATCTGCCAGATGGTGTCCGTGGTGAGCGCGAACGCGGCAGTGCCGAACGCGCCGACCAGCAGCTTGGACAGGCCCAGCAGGGCGCGCCCCGGGCGGTTGGCGCGGACCATGCCGGTCAACAGCCGCGCCCGGCCGATCAGCCCCGAGGCGACGTAGCGCCGCTCGCCGGCATCGGCCTCGCCGACCTCTCGGTGAACGGCGGGCATCCGGCGTGCCGTCTCGGCCGGTGCCTGGCCGGCCGGCGTCACCCGCTGGTCGGGAGCATCGGTCAGCAGCCTGCTCACCAGATCCGGGATGGCCGTGCGGGCCGCTCGCAGCTGGTGCAGCCCCAGCGCGGGCAGGGACACCACCGCGACTCGACGCCGAGCGGAGGTCTGCGCGACCAGCGGCACCCCCTCGGCATGCAGCGGCAGGTCGGTCAGACAGATCGCGACGTCCCACCGGTCGTCGGCACGCCGCTGGGCAAGATCGTCGAGCAGCGCCTCAACGCCGTGGTCGCGGCGCGGCGCCACGTCGCCCCAGCCATCCCGGACGATCCACCGTACGTCTGCGTCGACCCGCTCGGCGAGCACACCGGCCAGCTCGGCGGTGAGCCGTGCGGCCACCCGGGCGGGGTGGTCCGGCGGGGTTGCCACCAGCCCGACGACGATCTCCGGGCGATGGCGTTCGCTGTGGGTCATCGGTGCTCCTCACCGGTACGCGGGCCCGGCCGCAGGCGGTGAACGCAGCCTAAGAGACCACCCCGATGGTTGCGGTGGATTCAGAGCAAGGTGCTCTCGCTCACTCGGGGCCTCGGGCATGCCGACGTTGGTCAGGACTCCCGTGGCCCTGCGCCCTCTGTCGGTCTGCGCGCGTGGTCCCGGGCCGTGGCACGCCACCAGCGACGCGACGCCAGCGCGGCCAGCCCGGCGCCGGCGGCGTTGAGCAGTACGTCGTCCACCGACGACACCCGATCCAGCGGCAGGACGTACTGCGCGGTCTCGACCAGGACCGAGCAGCCCGCCGCGAGCGTCACGATCCGCGGCACCGACGCCAGCGCCGCGAACCGCAGCGGGGCGAAGAAGCCCAGTGCCGCGAATACCAGCAGGTTGCCGACGACCTGACCGAACAGCGTCACCGGCCCCCGGTCGGCGAGGATCGTGAGCAGATCCCGCAGCGGCACCAGGGTCGTCCCGGCCCGAGTGCCCGGCAACAGGATCATCCATACCAACGGCACCGTCCCGTAGACGATGCCGACCTCGGCCAGCGACATCCGCCATGCCCGGGCGGGCGTGGTGCCGGCGGCGATGCGGCGGCGTGCCAGAACCGACACCGCCAGCGCGGCCAAGGGCAGTGCGGCCACCGTGGTGTGGACCACGCCGGTGAACGTACCGACCCAGTAGTGCCAGTCTCTGCGCATGCCAACTCCGCTTCTCGGCGGTCACCCACCCACGACAATGTCCGGAGATCGGCGTCAGCCGCCCCCACCCGGTCCGCCGCCGGGCGAGCCCCCGGTGACGGCCCGCATCTCCTGCTGGCTCATCTCCTTAAGCGGCACGCCGTCGCTGTTGCTGAGGATGACGCCGACCCAGCCGGTGTACGGGTAGATGCTCCAGCTGGCGCCCACACCCGGGTTGCCGTCGGCACGTGCGAACATCCACTGACCGTTGACGATGCGTACCGGGATCGTGTAGGACCCGAACGACGCCGGCCCGTGCGGGAGCTTGGCGGCGGTGAGCAGGTCGGCCCAGGGCCGGTTCAACACCGTGCCGTCGCCCGGCGCGTGCGCGAACCGGACCAGATCCGGCGCGGTGGCGAAGCCGCCGTCCCCGGGGGCGTCGATGAAGGCACGGCCCGGGTTCTTGCCGGCCAGGTACGGGCTGCTCTTGTCCAGGTTGCGGACGGCGTCGACCCGGCTGCCGCCGGCCAGCATCATGTACGGGTGCGCGATGTGCCTGTCGGTGAGCCACTGGGGCCTGGTGGAGAACGCCGTGCCGGTCATGCCGCAGCGCCGGAAGATGTTCTCCTGGACGTAGTCCTCGGCCGGGGTGTTCATCCCGGAGTTGCCGGCCAGCATGTGGTGGATGGTCACCTGCTCGGCGATGTCCCTGGTGAATCCGGTCAGGTACCTGCCCACCGGGTCTGTCAGCTGCACCCTGCGCTGCTGCGCCAGCTGCAACATGGCCACCGCGTGGAACGGCTTGCCCGCCGAACTGAGACTGAACGCGCTCCCCTCGTGGTTGCGGATCCCCTTCTCCCTGTCGGCCATGCCGTAACTGCGGGACAGCACAGTCCGACCCCGGCGCCCAGCAGCGGCACTCCGGCCACCGCGCCGACGGCGGCCAAACCGCCCCAGCTGACCAGCCGCCGCCGGTCGATACCACCTGCCGAAGCCGATTCCATGAGCACGGTCCTTTCCCGATCGACACACGGACCGTTGCAGGTCTACCGACGACCGCGTGTCGGCAACCGATCGCCGACCCATACGCCACTCATATGCGCTGCTGGGGATACTGGGCGGATGCGGGTGCTGCTGGTCGAGGACGAACAACCCCTGGCCACGTACATCGCGGCCGGGCTGACCAAGCATGGCTGCGCCGTGGACGTGGCACACGACGGTCAGCGGGCACTGGACAAGTGCGACATCGTCCCGTACGACGTGGTGGTCCTGGACCGGGACCTTCCCGTGGTGCACGGTGACACAGTGTGCCGGCTGTTGGCGCAGCGCGGCGCCGCCCGGGTGCTGATGCTGACCGCGTCCGGTGCCGTGTCCGACCGGGTGGACGGGCTGGCCCTGGGCGCCGACGACTACCTGGCCAAGCCGTTCGCGTTCGCCGAGTTGGTCGCCCGGGTGCGTGCGCTGGCCCGGCGCAGCACGCCGGCCCGCCCGCCGGTGCTGCACGCGGGGGATGTGGAACTCGATCCGTCCCGGCGTACCGCCGAACGGGCTGGCCGGCTGCTGTCGCTGACCCCGAAGGAGTTCGGGGTGCTGGAACGGCTGCTCGCCGCCGACGGCGCCGTGGTGAGCGCGGAGACGCTGCTGGACAAGGTGTGGGACGAGCACGCCGACCCGTTCACCAACGCCGTGCGGATCACCGTCAGCACCCTGCGGCGCAAGCTCGGTGATCCGCAGCTGATCGAGACCGTTACGGGTGCCGGGTACCGGATCGCCGCGTGATCCGGCGACTGACCGCCCGCAGCCGGCTCACGCTTGTGTACACCGGCCTGGTGCTGGCCGCCGGGTTCCTGCTCTTGGCACTGACGTACGTGCTGCTGGTGCGGGGCGACCTGCGGCTGCCCTCCCCGGGGCCGGACGGCGACCTCGGTGGGCGGCTGCGGGAGGAGGTGATCGTCGATCTGGTGGCTCGGGCCGTATTGGCCCTGCTGGTGGTGACCGCGCTGGCCGGGGTGACCGGCTGGCTGGTGGCCGGGCGGATACTGCGGCCGATCCGGACGATGTCCGGCACCGCGAACCGGTTGTCCGTGGAGAGCCTGTCCGAACGGATACCCGTCCACCAACCCGCCGACGAACTCGCCACGCTGGCCGCCACCATCAACGGCATGCTGGACCGCATCCAGCACGGCATCACCGAACGCGACCGGGTTCTCAACAGCCAACGCCTGTTCGTCGCCAACGCCGCGCACGAACTACGCACCCCGCTCACGACCATGCGCACCGCCATCGACGTCACCCTCGACGGCGAACCCGACCGAACCGAACTCGTCGCGATGGCCAGCGACATCGCCACCGCCGTCGAAACCAGCCAGCGCACCCTCGACGGACTTCTGGTCCTGGCCCGCAGTCAGGCCGGTCCGTCCCGCCGTACGCCAGTGGACCTGGCCGACGTCGCCGCGACCGCCGCCGTCGCAGCCGACCGGTCGGCGAACGACGCCGTCACGCTCCGTACCGACCTGCGGCCGGCGCCGGCCAGCGGCGAGCCGGTGCTGCTGGAACGGATGGTCGGCAACCTGCTGGAGAACGCGCTGCGCTACAACCACGCCGGCGGGCAGGTCACTGTGACCTCCGGTATCGCGAACGGGTACGCGTTCCTGCGGGTGGTCAACACCGGCCCGCTTGTCACGCCGGAGGAGGAGCGGCGGTTGTTCGAGCCGTTCGTCAGGGGCGCCGGCAACGGCACCCGCGGGGCCGGGCTCGGCCTGTCCATCGTCCGGGCGGTCGTCACCGCGCACGACGGAGAGATCTCCAGCGCCGCACGGCCGACCGGCGGTCTGGACATCGCCGTACACCTGCCGTCGGCCCTGGAGGCCCCTCCTTCCGGATGAGGCCTCGGCGCGGCATGTCCGCGACGGACCCTGGGGGTTACGGGCGGCGGCTACGGCGACGGTTGCCAGGTCTTCGCCCGAGAAGCCGGCGCGGTTCACCGAGATCCGAAAAAATCTCCTCGGTGGCAAACGGGTAGCAGCCGTGCCGCACCGCTGACATTCGGGGTACGCCGAAAATCGGCGAGCAACAGGTGAGCCCACACGTCGAGCAGATCCTCGGCCGTCCGCCCCGCACCTTCGCCGGATGGGCCGTCCGCAATGCCACGGCCTTCAAATAGTCGATCGAGCCCCGGGTCGGCCGCGGTGAGCGGGCACCCACCGCGGCCGGGCCGATCAGTCCTGCTCGCCGTCAGGACTTCCGGGTCCGGTCCCCAGCCCAGGCCGCTTCGAGGATCGCGGTCAGGCTGGCGGTGTCGGTCGGGCCCGGATGGTTCTGGATCAGGCGGGTGACGCCACTGGCCATCTCCGCGAAGCGCGGGAGGTCCGCGCGTGCCACGCCGATGTCCGCCAGGGTGGGAGGGATGCCGATGTCGGCGAGGAGCCCGTCGAGCCAGGTGAGGAAGGTGTCCGCGGCCTCGGCATCCGAGGCGTCCGTGACGTCGAGTCCGCACACCCCGGCGAGGACGGCCAACCGGTCGGCGACGGCGTCCCTGGCCGCGTCCAGCGCATAGGGCAGGAGCAGCCCGACGCCCAGGCCGTGCGGCGTGTGCGTGGCCGCGCCGATGGGGTACTGGAGAGCGTGCGGGGCCGCGTTGCCCGCGTGGGAGAAGGCGAGGCCGGCGAGCATCGACCCGTAGGACATGTCGGCGCGCGCGTCCGTGTCGCCGCCGTCCCGGACCGCGCGACGCAGGCTACGGGCGATCCGCGCCGCGGCCCGGAGCGCGTAGTGGTCGGTGATCGGGTTGCGGCCGAGGAACACCTGCTCCACCGGGTCGCGCGGTCCGTGGGCCCGGGGTCGCGCGGTGTAGCTCTCCACCGCGTGGCAGAACGCGTCGATGCCGGAGTGGGCGGTGACTGTCGCAGGGCAGCTGTAGGTGAGCTCGGGGTCGACGATGGCGAAGTCGGGCACGATGTGGACGCTGGAAACCCCCACCTTCAGCTCGCGGTCCGGGTCGGTCAACACCGAGACGGGGGTGAGCTCGGAGCCGGTGCCGGACGTCGTCGGGACGGCGACGAGGGGCATCGTCGGCCCCGGCACCTTCGACTCGCCGTAGAAGTCGCGCGGCGTCCCACCGTGGCGTCGGATGACGCCGACGATTTTGGCGAGGTCGATCACCGTGCCACCCCCGATGGCGAGGATCACGTCGGCGTCCACCTCGGCGGCGACCGAGACGGCCAGGGCGACATCGGTGAGTGGCACGTCCGGCGTCGCGTCGGAGAACACCTCGACGGCCTGGACCTTCTCCCGCACGGCGGCCACGATCTCGGCCACGCCCGGCTGCCCCAGCAGAACCTTGTCGGTAACGATGAGGACCCGCGAACCACTCTCGGCCACCACTCGTGGGATGTTCTGCGCGACCCCTTCGCCCACTATCAGCTGGCGTGGTCCACGGACGGTCTCAAGCATGTCGGTGCCTCTCCGGAACGTCGGCGGCGATTTGCTGGACGCACAGGGCGCGGTGCTCCTCGGCGGGCGCCCGGAGCAGCAGGCCGGTCACGGTAGGTCGATCGCCGCGTAGGTGAGGTCGAGGTACTCGAGGATGCCCTCGTGCGACCCCTCCTTGCCGATCCCGGACTGCTTCACGCCGCCGAACGGAGCTGACGGGTCCGAGATCAGACCACGGTTGATGCCGACCATCCCCGTGTCCAGCCCTTCGGCGAACCGGAGTGCCCGCTGGAGGTCACTGGTGAAGACGTACCCGACCAGGCCGTACTCGGTGTCGTTGGCCTTCGCCAGCACCTCGTCGTCGGACGTGAACGAGATGATCGGCGCCACCGGGCCGAAGATCTCCGCCTCCAGCATCCGCGCATCGTCGGGCACGTCGACGAGGACGGTGGGCGGGTAGAAGTGGCCCGGCCCATCCGGCCGCTCGCCGCCCACCAGGACCCGGGCGCCGCGCTCGACCGCGTCGGCGACGAGCTCGTCGATCTTCGTGACCGAGGCCTCGTCGATCAACGCCCCGACGTGCACGCCGTCGTCGAGCCCGTGGCCCACCGAGAGCGCGCCCATCCGTTCGGCGAAGCGCGCCGTGAACTCCTCGCGCACCGGCTCCTCGACGTAGATCCGGTTGGCCGCGATGCACGACTCCCCGATGTTGCGCATCTTGGCCACCATGGCGCCGTCGACAGCGACGTCCAGGTCGGCGTCCGCACACACGATCAGGGCCGCGTTGCCGCCCAGTTCCATCGAGGTACGCAGCACGTTGTCCGCGGCCTGGCGCAGCAGCACGCGCCCGACCTCGGTCGACCCGGTGAACGAGAGCTTGCGGGTCCGACTGTCGGCCAGCAGTGCGGAGACCACAGTGCCGGAACGCTTGGTGGTCACCACGTTGACGACGCCCGGGGGAACGCCGACCTCCTCCATGATGCGGGCCAGCAGCAGCATGGTGAGTGGCGTCTGGCCGGCCGGCTTGGTGATCGTGGTGCAACCAGCGGCCAACGCGGGAGCGATCTTGCGGGCACCCATGGCCAACGGGAAGTTCCAGGGCGTCACGAAGACGCACGGTCCGACCGGCTTCGGCACGGTGAGGACGCGATATCCACCGGAGGGAGCGGTGCTGTAACGCCCCTCGACGCGTACCGCCTCCTCGGCGAACCACCGGAAGAACTCGGCACCGTAGGCCACCTCGCCCCGAGCCTCGGCGAGCGGCTTGCCCATCTCGAGCGTTATCAGCCGGGCGACCTCCTCGGATCGCTCGGTCAGTGCCCGGTACGTCGCGGTCAACAACTCGGACCGTTTCCGCGGTGGGGTCGCCGCCCACTGCGCCATCGCCTTGCTCGCCGCGTCCAGTGCGGCGAGCCCGTCCACGACGTCGGCGTCCGCCACCTCGGCGATGGTCTTGCCGGTGGCCGGGTCCTCGACGGCAAATGTGGCTCCGCTCGCGGCGTCGCGCCAGGCGTCGCCGATCCGGAGCCGCCGGTGCTCGGGCGCCAGGACGTTCATCGGGTCACTCACTGCGTCGCCTCCTGTGATCTTCTTGGTGCTGTCCGGCGTGCCTCGACGATCGCGACGCCGGCGCCACCGATCGCCCTGTCGGAGCACGGCCGTCTCCGTGTCGACAGGCCGTGCGCACCGGTGCCGGCCGGTGTCACCTGCGGGCGCATGTCGCCGTCGCCGCCAGGCCCTAGCGCCCGACCTCGGACAGCGACAGCCCGGTGCCCGCGTCGAACAGGTGCGCACGGTCCAGGTCGATGGTGACGTGCAGCCGTTCGCCTGGCGAACCGGTGACTGTGGGTCGTGCCTTGACCTTGAGGATCTCCGTCCCCACGAGGACATCGACCACCGTTCGGTCACCGAGCGGCTCGAGCCCGTAGAGTTCCCCCGACAACGACGCGTCCCCACGCTGCTCGACGGACAGGTCCTCCGCGCGCACGCCCAGCAGAAGGGCACGACCGTCCTCGGCCGTGGTCCAGCGGGGCCGCGGCAGTGTCCAACCCTGCGCACCGACCAGACGATCTCCCTCGGCGCGGCAGGCGAGCAGGCTGATCGGCGGGCTTCCGACGAATCCGGCCACCCACTTGTTGGCGGGACGTTCGTACACCTCGGTCGGCGTCCCGACCTGCTGCACCGTCCCCTCCTTGAGGACCGCGACCTGGTCGGCCATGGACAGGGCCTCGACCTGGTCGTTCGTCACGTAGACGAATGTCGCTCCGAGGCTGCGGTGGATGCGGGTGAGCTCGGTGCGCATCTCGACACGGAGCTTGAGGTCGAGGTTCGTCAGCGGCTCGTCCATGAGGAACGCGCGCGGGCGACGGACCAGCGCCCGGGCCAGGGCGACACGCTGCATCTCACCGCCCGACAACTGCGCGGGACGACGTTGCAGCAGGCGTTCGATGTGCAGCAGGTTCGACATCTGCTCGACGGCGGCGGCGATCTCACTCGACGATCGGCGGCGGGCCCGCAGCGGCGAGGCGATGTTCTCGTACACGGTGTGCCGCGGGTAGAGGGCGTAGCTCTGGAAGACCATGGCCAGGTCGCGTGCGGCAGGGGCGTCAGCGGTCGCGTCCCTGCCGTCCAGATGCACCGACCCGGCGTCAAGTTTCTCCAGGCCGGCGATCGCCCGCAGGGTCGTCGTCTTTCCTGCCCCGGAGGGCCCGAGCACGACGAAGAACGACCCGTCCGGTACGTCCAGCGTCACCCCGTCCAGGGCCTGGACCTTACCGAAGGACTTGCACAGCCCTTGCACTGCAACGGTTCCCATCAGGCCACCAGCTCTTCCGTGCTCACGTCGTAGACCGCCGGGGTCCCACCGGTGTGCCGTAGCCCGACCTTCGCGTCAGCGGCGAAACGGACAGTCGGCGGCATCCGCACCCGTACGTCGCGCTGACCGCTGTGGTCGACCACGTAGATGATTTCGTCGCCCAGCCACTCCGCCGAGACCACGCGGGCCGGGACCGAGCCCTCCGCCCCCGGTTCGGTGACTTCCAGCGCCTCCGGTCGGACACCCGCGACCAGGCGACGGTCGCGCGACAGACCCGGCGGTGGCGTGAGGGCCAGTCCGCCCTGACTGCGCAGCTTCCCGTCGGCCACCTCCACCTCGATGAGGTTCATCGGCGGGGAGCCGATGAACGCGGCGCAGAAGAGACTCGCCGGACGGTCGTAGACCTCCAGCGGCGTGCCGATCTGCTCGACGCGGCCCTTGTTGAGAATGGCGATCCGGTGACCGAGCGACATCGCCTCGACCTGGTCGTGGGTGACGTAGACCATCGTCGCCCCGAGTTCGCCCTGTAGGTGCTTGATCTCCGTGCGCATGTCCGCTCTCAACTCGGCGTCCAGATTGGTGAGCGGTTCGTCCATGAGGAATGCGCGCGGTCGTCGTACCAGGGCGCGAGCCAGCGCGACGCGCTGCTGCTCCCCGCCGGACAGCTGGCGCGGTCGCCGGTCCAGGAGCGGACCAAGCCGCATCAGCCGGGCGGCCTCCTCGACCCGCCTGTGCACCTCGGCCTTCGGAAGGCCCTCGGCCCGCAGCGGGAAGGCGAGGTTGTCGCGGGTTCGCAGATGGGGGTATAGGGCGTAGAACTGGAACACCATGGCGATGTCGCGCTCGGCGGGCGGCAGGTCGTTGACGAGCGTGTTGCCGATGCGGATGTCGCCAGTGGTCTGCCTCTCCAGGCCGGCGATGGCCCGCAGTGTGGTCGTCTTGCCGCAACCCGACGGGCCGAGCATCACGAACAGCTCGCCGTCGCCGATGGACAGGTCCACGTGCTCGACCGCGACAGTCCCGTCCGGGTAGCGCTTGTGCAGCGCGGTCACCTCGATGCCCGCCATCAGCGTCGCACCGCCCCGAGCGTCACGCCGGCGATGAGGTGCCTGCGCACCAGGTAGGCGAAGACGAGCACCGGCAGGGCGAACACCACGGAGGCGGCGGCCACCAGGCCCCAGTCCACTGTGGTGCCCCCGATGAGACCGGCGATGGCCGGTGGTGCCGTCCGTACGCTGTCGCTGGAGGTGAGGAAGATGGCGAAGACGAACTCGTTCCACGAGAAGATGAGTGCGAAGACCGCCGTCGCGGCGATGCCGGGCACGAGCAGGGGGAGGGTATATCGCCAGAACGCCTGCAATCGGGTGTAGCCGTCGAGCATTGCGGCATCCTCGTACTCCGCGGGCACCTCGTCGACGAACCCCTTCATCATCCAGATCGTGAACGGGACGTTGAACGCGGCGTAGATGAGGATCAGGCCCAGCTTGTTGTCGATGAGCCCGACCTGGCGGTACATGAGGAAGATCGGGACCACGACCACCACGGGCGGCATGAAGCGGGTGGACAGGATGAAGAACAGTTGGTCCTTCTTGGCCTTCACGGCGAAGCGCGAGTAGGCCCAGGCCGCCGGCACCCCCAGCACCGTGGCCAGCAGCGTGGAGACCCCGGCGACCACGACGGAGTTGAGGAACGCGACGGACAGGGCCGAGCGACCGCCGTCGGGGGCGACGAACACGTCCTTGTAGTGCTCCATCGTGACCTTGAAGTCGAAGAACTTGGCCGGGATGGCGTAGACGTCCCGGTTCTCCTTGATGGACGTCTCGATCATCCACAGCACCGGAAAGAGCATCACGACGGCCAGCACGGTCAGCAGCGTGACCTCCACCAGGGAACGGCCCCGGCTGCCGAGACGACGCGCGGGCGGCCTGTGATCCGGGGCAGGACCTGTGGAGACGGCCTCGTCGACGGAGACGGCCATCAGTCCTCCTTGAGCTTGTTCAGATAGCGCAGGTAGAGCTGCGTGAGGACGATGACGACGAGGACCATGAGGATTCCGTACGCCGAGGCGGTTCCGGTGTTGAAGCCCAGGAACGCGACCTTGTAGACGTGGAACGACAACGTCTCGGTGGAGACACCCGGGCCTCCGCTGGTGAGGATGTAGACGAGGTCGAAAAGCCGGAACGCCTCGATGGCCCGGAACAGCACGGCGATGAGGAGCAGCGGCCACACCAGCGGAAGGGTGATGGTGCGGAACCGGAACCACTCGGACGCCCGGTCGATCGAGGCGGCCTCGTACAGGTACTTGGGAACCGCGGTGAGGCCCGCGAGTGCGATGAGCATGATGAACGGCGTCCACTGCCAGGTGTCGACCACGATCAGGGAGACCAGCGCCGTTCGCTGCCGGGTGAGCCACTCCACCTGCCCCACGCCGACGGAGCCGAGCATGCTGTTGATCACGCCGAACTGCGCGTCGAGCATGAATCGCCAGAACAGCCCGACCACGACCGGCGACAGCATCATCGGCACCAGGAACAGGGTGGTCAGCAGCCCTCGCCCGTGCGTGCGTCGGGAGATCAGGTAGGCGATGGAGAAACCGAGCACGGTCTGTAGGCCGACCGCGCCGATCACGTAGATCAACGTCGTCAGGGCCCTCTGGTGGACCTGCGCCGACGTCAGGATGGCTGTGTAGTTCCCGAACCAGATGAAGTTGGCGGGCCCGCCGCGGGTGGCCGAGTAGTCGGTGAAGGACAGGTACAACGCCCACAGCAACGGGAACACCGACATGGCGAGCAACAGCAGCAGCGCGGGGGAGATGAAGGTGACGGCGAGCCCGCGGTCGCTCAGCCGCCGGGACCGACCCGGTGCAGGTGGCGTCGCGGACGCCACCTGCCCGGGGTCGGTCGTCAGAGGGACGGAGTCACTCACAGTCCGCCGCCACCCTTGCGGCTGCTGGAGTCGAGGACGCCCTGCTGCTCCTTGGCGATGTCGTCGAGCGCGTCCTTCGGCTTCTTCGCACCGTTGAGCGCCGCGTTCACGTTGGTGTTCTCGATGTTGACGAGACGCGCGTACTCGGGCACGTTCCACATGTCCCGCATGCGCGGAACCGAGTCGGCGTACACCTGGTTGAACGGGCCCGCGTTGAGGAACTCGGGCGACTCCAGGGCGTCCGTACGCGATGGCACGCCACCAGCCGCGGCCCACTTCTTCTGGATGTCAGCCCGCTCGAACCACTCCATGAAGTTCAGGGCCTCGGCCTGGTTCGCCTTGGCGGAGTAGGCCGACACGTGCATCCCCATGCCGCCGAGGGGGACCAGGTTCGTCTTCTGGCTGGGCAGGGTGGCAAAGCCCAGCTTGTCGAGAATCTGCTGCCGCGTGGTGCCGAGCGTCGACTGCTTGGGATCGAGCAGGCCGCCGCTCGCGGCGATCCAGTTGAACGCGATGCATGCCTTGCCCTGGGCGACCGCCGCGTTCACCTCGTCGATGAACCAGTTGCCGGAGCCCTTGGCGGTCAGCGGCTTCATCTTGTTGACCAGGACGTCCATCGCCTCCTGGCCCGCGGCGTCGTTGAGGACGCCCTCGATCTTGCGCGTCTTGGCGTCCCAGAGGTTGCCGCCGTAGACGCCGTTGACCGTGTTGTAGGTGACGGCCGCGGCGTCGGAGCCGTTGGCCTGGTGGAAGGCCAGCCCGCTGACGCCGGGGTTCTCCGCCTGGCACTTCTCGGCGGCTGCGATCATCTGGTCCCACGTCTGCGGTGGCTTGTCGCCGATCAGGTCCTTGCGGTAGATCATCGTCCAGGTGTCGCCGAGCAGCGGCAGTCCGTACAGGCTGGCGTTCTCGTCGCGCTTGCCGGTCTCCGCCTGGGGGTACTGCCCGTAGGCCGCCAGGAGGTACGGGTTGTAGGCAGTGACGTCGATGTTCTTCTTGACGAAGTCGGTGAGGTCGAGGATGTTGCCGTTCGTCACGGCCTCACCGATGTGCTGCGAGTCCAGGATCGCGATGTCGAAGTCGGTCTTGTGCGCGGCGAACTGGGTGAACATCGCGTCGTGCCAGTTCGCGTTCGGCACGGTGTTGACCTTGATGGTCGCGTTCGGCCGCTCCTTCTTGTACTCCGCGTTCGCGAAGTCCTCCAGCGCGTGGGCGGGCGGCCAGTCGAACCAGATGAAGCTGAGGGTCAGCGGGTCCTTGGTGAGCTCCGGGATCGCCGCCGGTGCCTTGGGGGCGCTCGCCTTCGTGCCGTCGTCCTTGCCGTCGCCGCAGGCCGTCACGGTCGTGGCCACCAGCAGCAGGGCCGCCGTCGCCAACTGCACCCTTCGCCGGGGAACTGATGTTCGTCCTATTCGCTTCATCTTCTCGCCTGCTTTCTGAGTGGGGACTTCTAGAGCCTCGCTATGTGCTTCGCCGAGCAGGTGCTGGGTTGTTCAGGCGTGTTGCCGGGCTGTCGCGGGGGAGCGCCGGGTGATCGAGGTGGAGCGATGGCGGGGCGGTTCCGCGATGGTGCAGGATGGCGGGCGTCCGGCACTTTTCCTATACGATCCCGTGGGGGCGTCAGCATCCCGCAGCGTTGTGACTGATGTCAACAGGTTCCCGAAGGCGCAAGAAAGGACCTCACGTCACGATGGACGAGGAAGCGATGAGCGCGCGGGGCCGCAGGGCCGTGGCGGGCGGAACGCCGCAGGGAAGATCTGGTGGCAGGCTTGCCGACGAGGTGTACGACACGCTGCTCGGACAGCTGATGTCGCTCAGGATCGAGCCGGGCTCCCGTGTCACGATCGACGTCCTGGCGCGAGAGCTGGGGGTCTCGCAGACGCCGATCCGCGACGCTCTGAACCGGATGGAGGCCGAGGGCCTGGTCGTGCGCGTGCCCCATGCCGGTTACCGCATTCCTCCCCAGATCACCCGTCACCGATTCGAGGACATGCTCGAGGTCCGCCTGCTCCTCGAGCCGGCGGCGGCGCGGAGATCCGCCGAACGCGCATCCGCGGAGCAGGTGGGCGGTCTGCGGCGAATGCTGGCGGAGATGGCGGAGTTGGAGGGAGGCAGCGGGCCCACCGCCTATGGCGCCTTCGGCCTACGCGACGCCGCATTCCACGATCTCGTCGCCCTGAGCGCGGAGAACCAGGTCATCCGCGAGGCGCTCGCTCGCCTGCACAGCCACGTGCACCTCTTCCGGCTGCACCACGACATCCAGGTCACCCACCTGGCCATGGCCGAGCACGAGGAAGTGGTGGCCGCGATCGCCGCGCGCGACCCCGACGCCGCCGCCTATGCGATGCGTCGGCACATCCTGCGATCCGGCGAGCGTTTCCGACGATTGTTCGACGAGGTCAAGCGCGCGGACGGAATGGCGGCAGAGGCTTGACGGGCGGGCTGGGCCGAGGAATGCTATCAATCGATCGGATCGGATTGGATCCACCTCACCCTGTCCCGTCCCCAGACGCGAGGAGAAGCAGGTGCCCAGAGCGCTGCTCCTGACCGGCGACGCCGCCGAGGAGCTCGACACCATGTATCCCTACTATCGCGTGCAGGAGGGCGGCTGGGACGTTGACGTCTCGTCACGGACGTTGCGTGACGTGCAACTGGTCATCCACGAGTTCGACCCCAACTCCGACGCCTATGTGGAGAAGGACGGCCGCAAGCTGCCGGTCGACGTGCCGTGGGCCGAGGTCGACGTCGAGCGCTATGACGCCCTCATCATCCCCGGTGGACGTGCCCCCGAGTGGATCCGGGTCGACGCCGATGTCAGGCGCATCACCGAGCACTTCTTCGCGCGCAACCTCCCCGTCGCGCTGGTCTGCCACGGCGCGCAGGTGCCGGCGGTGTACGGGCTGCTGAAGGGTCGAAAGACCGCGTGCTTCCCGCCCATCACCGGTGACATGGAGAACGCGGGCGCGACGGTCATCGACGCTCCCGACGTCGTGGACGGCAACCTCGTCTCCTGCCGGGGGTGGCCCGACATGCCGCAGTTCGGCAGGGCGATGATGGAACTCTTCTCGAAGTCCGTCAACTCCGCATCGGCATGAGCGCACCCGGCCTGCCCCGGTGACGACACTTCGGACCGTCGCAGTCGACGGTTCCCCTGTCCACGTTCTGGAGAGCGGCACCGGCCCCGCGGTACTGATGCTGCACGGCTCCGGACCCGGCACGACCGGGTCCGGAGCCTGGGCAACGACGGCGCAGGCGCTGGGCACGTCCTGGCACCTGGTGGCCCCTGACCAGGCCGGGTTCGGCCGCACACCCGTCCCGGCGGGCGCCCGGGGCGGGCTGCGGCTGTGGACCGAGCAGGCCGCGGGCCTGATGGACGCTCTCGGTGTCGAGCACTACGCGGTGGTGGGCCACTCCATGGGCGGCGCCGTGGCGCTGGCGTTGGCGGCCGCACGTCCTGAGCGGGTCACCCGCGTCGTGGCGGTCTCGACGATGGGCGCCCCCGGGGCACCGCTGTCCGCCGATCTCGACGCGCTCTGGGCCGCACCCGCCGGCCGGCCCGGGGCACGGGACATGCTGAGTCGCCTCGTCCTCGACCAGGCGCTCGTGACCGATTCGGCAGTCGATGCCCGTGCGGCCGCGATGCGAGCGGGGGAGGCCGCGTTCGCGTCGTTGTTTCCTCCACCCAGGGCACGATGGGTCGACGATCTCACCCTCTCGGCGCAGACGCTGGCGGCGGTACGCGTGCCAGTGCTGCTCGTCCACGGGGCCGAGGACCGGGTCACCCCGCTCGGGACGGCGGCGCAGCCCCTGCTCGAACACCTCGCCGATGTCCGTCTGCACGTGTTCGGCCGATGCGGGCACGTGCCGGCGATCGAGCACCCGCACGAGTTCAGGCAACTGCTGTCGTGCTTCCTCCACCAGGACCGAGGTCACTAGTCCGGCGTGCGGTGGTCAGGTCGTCCTCCTCGCTGAATCCCTTCGTCGGTGTGTCCGAAAAACTTGCCCTCGCCACCGAGCTCGCGCCTGCCGGAATCCGCGTCAACACGATCATCCCCGGCAACGTGCTCACCCCGGGCGCCGACGCGATCCGCCAACACTTCGCCGACGCGATGAACGTTCCGCTCGCCGCCACCACAGCGAGCATCCCCATGGGGCGTCCCGGAGACCCACGCGACATCGCCGAGGCCGTCGCCTACCTCGCATCGGCCCGGGCCCAGTGGGTCACCGGGATCAGCCTGACGGTCGACGGTGGGGAAATCCCCGTCATCTAGTAGCAACGCCGTTGCGTGAGGTGGAACGGCTGTTCGTCAACCAGCACTGCCTCGCCGATCATGGAGTTGTGGTGGGTACCAGAACGCCCGTAAAGCCCTCAAAGTCGGCACCACAACTCCATGATCGTCAAGTCGGGCCCAATCCGCTCCCCGATCGGGCACTTCCTGTCCCGGGTTGACCCGCCGGCTACAGCCCTGACGCAACGGTGGTGCATCTAGTAGTGCTTTGTTGCGAAAGTCAGCCCTGGCCGGCCGCGCCACCTCGTCGTGGACGCCACGAGCGAGGTCGCCCCACTCGGCCGCTCACCACCAGGACGCAGCCGGCGGCAAATTCACAGTGTGTTTTGCCGCCGGCCGGTGCCGGGAGGAGGAACGACCGGGTGCCTACTTCTTGAGACGCCGGCTTCCGGCGTGCCAGTCCTCGACCTTGCCCGTCTCCTGCGCGGTGACTCCGTACGACGGCAGTTGTGGCTGCTCGCGCAGGCTGCGCTTGAGTTCGGCGAATCCGGGGAACTGGGCGAGGCCGACGACGTGGTCCCACAGCTGTGCGGCTTGCTTCTCGTCGGGCAGCCGGCTGATCACCGGCCCGAAGAACGCCGCGCCGTCCGGCGGCTGGAAGTGCACGATCGGCGTGCCGACGTCCTTACCCGTCAGCGCCAGCGCCTCGTCCGACTCCGCCTGGATCTCCGCGTCACGGGACGTGTCGTCGAGGAACTCGACAAGCGAGGTCGGCAGGCCGGCCTCGACGAGCGCGGCGGTGGCGAGGTCGGGAGCACCCTGCCAGCCCGGCTCCCGGCCGTCGTCGGGGCCCACCTCCAGGATGCGGGCGCCGTACGCGGTGTACAGGGGGCCGACTGCCTCGCGGCCGTGCTTCTCACGCACCGCCGAGGCCACCCGCAGCAGCCGCAGCCCCGCGGTGTGCTGGGCTTCGTACTCTGGCGGGAAGTGGGTGTCGTAGTCGATGTGCGAGTTGATCAGGCGCAGCGAGATGAACCGCCAGTCGACGGTGTAGTCCCGTTGTGCCTGCACGATCCTGATCCACTTGCTTGTCATCCACGCGAACGGGCAGATCGGATCGAAGTAGAAGTTGATGTCAGCGGGCCCGGCCGAGCCCTCGCTTCGAGAAGTCATGTGTATGACCTTTCCACTCGTTCATAACGACATGCGGCCCGTCGCGCCCCAACGGTCGAGGAGCCCCTGTGAATCCCATCGCCCACAGGTGCCTCAGCGCCGCATCGACCGAATCGGTCCACTGCCCAACCGGACGACGAACGGTCTCGCCGACACGCACCACCTCGGTCGTGGTGTTCCCGCCAACGGCTCCTCGTCGCTACCCACCAGAAGATCATGACTCAGTCCGCCGCGGACGCCAATCCGCCAGCAGTGACCTTGATCGGACCGACGGGCTCTTGTACGGCAACCGCCGTTCGTGAGCACCGAGGACGTGGCCGAGCGCGTGTTCGCACGGGTACGAGCGGAATGGTCTTCCTCTCCGGATCGGACAGTGGGTTCGTCACGAACGCCGCCGCCAGTCGGGGTTTACGCTGTGGTCCGCGGCACCGCACGATCTCCGGTCAGGGCCACGACCGCCGATGATCGACGGTTGCCGTCTATCGAGGCGAGGGCGATGTGGGCACCTTCGGAAGCGGTCCGTTCAGTAGTGACGGGGCACTGGACGTCCTTGACGAACCGCTGCACGTCGTGGCCGGTCCGGGCGGGCCATGGCAGCAAGGATGGACGACCGAGACCGACCAGGCCGAGGCGCAGCAAACCGTCGACGTTCTCACCGCCACCCGCCGTCCGGCGAACTCGTAATCCGCATGTCCTCGACGATGCTCGTGGTTGGCCCGAAGCTCGGTGTCGCGCTGGTTGTCCTGACCCTTGTGGCGGCGGCCGTCGTGACCCTCGGAAAGCTGGGTCACGGTCGGCAGGTCGTGGTCGCCGCCGTCCGTGCTGCGATCCAACTGGGAGCCGTGTCGCTGCTGATCGTGGGCATCGTGGTGTCGCTGTGGGCCACTGCCGCGTTTGTCGTCCTGATGTGCGTGGTGGCGACGGTCACGTCCGGCCGGCGCGTCACGGGCGGCAGCCGGGGATGGTGGGCGGGCGCGCCGATCGTCGCGGGCAGCATGCTGGTGGTGGCGGGGCTGCTGTCGGCTGGCCTGGTGCCGATGCGCGGTATCGCGATCATCCCGGTCGCGGGAATCCTGATCGGCGGGGCGATGACCGCGACGTCGCTGGCGGGTCGTCGCGCGCTCGACGAGTTGACCAGCCGGCATGGTGAGGTGCAGGCCGGCCTCGCCCTGGGCCTGCTACCTCGCGACGCTGTGCTGCTGGTGTGCCGTCCGGCAGCGGGGCAGGCGTTGGTCCCGGCGCTCGACCAGACCCGGACGGTGGGCCTGGTGACGCTGCCCGGCGCCTTCGTCGGGGTGCTGCTCGGTGGCGGGAGTCCTCTCGTCGCGGGGGTGACGCAGTTGGTCGTCCTCGTCGGGCTCCTTGCCGTGGAGGCTGTCGCCGTCGTCCTCACCGTCGAGTTGGTGGCCCGCGGCCGTCTCCGGCCCGCCGGATCGCGGGCGGGTCACTGACCCTCGCCCCGCTCGCCGCTGAGGTGTGTGCTCCGGGCGCACGGCGACATCGCGGCTCCGACCAGAGTTCCGCTCATCGGCGTGCGCGGCTGCCGGGTGCGGTGCCGAGCGGGTATTTTCCAGACGTGACCGAGTACGCCGCTCTGCTGCACGCCTACGGCCTCGCCGCGGACACCCCCGGCCATCTGGCGGCGCTCGCCGGCGACGACCCGGCCGCCCGCGCGAGGGCGATCACGCATCTACGGTCGGCGATCGTCCACCAGGGAACGCCGTGGACCGCGACCCCGCCTGCCGCGCTCGACGTGGCCGCGCTGCTCGCCGACCCGCGGGTGACCGATCCCGGCCTGCGCGCCGAATTGCTCACCTTCCTGGCCGCGGTGGCCGAGGCGGGCAGCAGCACGGACAGGGACCTGCCCGAGCCGGACTTCGACGTGGACGCCGCTCTGGCCGATGCGCTTCGCGACGGCGGCGAGGAGGGGATCTGGGAGGACGGGCGGCTACAGGGCGCCCTCTACGTCCGGGCCGTACTCGGTTGCCGGCAGATCCTGCCGACGTTGCTGGCCACGGCCACCGCGGCGTTGTCCGATCCGTCCCCGCAGGTCCAGGCCGCGGCCGCGCGCACGATCGACGCCTGCGGTGGGGTGAGGCCTCTCGCCCGGGAAAGGTGACCCGGGCCGCACGGACGGCCGCCGTGGTCCTGGCCACCGGCGACCTCGGCGCCGCCTGCAAGATCCTGACCCGGCGGTACGCCTGCGCCGCTCTCACCCCCGCTCGGGGCGGGTGTGCGGCGGTGCCGGTGGTGCTGACCGAGCCCCTTCGGGCGGATGCGCTGGCCGGTGTCCCGGTACGGGGTGGGCGGCGGGACAGGCCACCCACCCCGGAGTATCCGGGTCAGTAGCGACGCAGGACGCGCTTGTCGGCGTCCAGGCCGCGGTCCAGCTTGATCACGATGAACTCGTTGTTGTCCGCCTGGCCGGCCGTGCGGCCCGAGGAGGACGGGAAGTTGTTGTCGTTGAGGACGGCGATCGTGCGGTCGTCGAGGATCACCACGTCCTCGATGGTCTGGAAGGGGAACGTGAAGGTGCTGCCGAACCCGCCGACGTGTCGCGGGTTGGCGATGTTCATCAGGTCGGCGACAAGGGTCTTGTCGAGGCGCCCGTCCCGGTTCCGGTCGCGTTTGTCGGCCAGGTAGATCCGTTTCACCTTCGCCGTCTCACCCTGGCCGTTGTCCCGTTCGATGATCAGGAAGCGGTCACGGTCCACCATGATCGCGTCACCGATCGCGTGGTCGGCGGCGTCGAGCGCGTAGGTCCAGTGTCGACCGGTGTAGGCGTTGGTCCGGACGTCGAACTCGTTGAGCCGGAGCGTGCCCGTCGGGTCGCCCGCCACGGTCCCCTCAAGCAGCGGGTAGAGCGTGCCGCCGTCCGGTGACTGCGCCATGCCCTCGAAGCCCTTGCTGCTGGAGAGGTTGGCCGGGGTCGTACCGCGGGTCGGGTTCTCCGGCGCGAACACGCCGGGCAGTTGCACCGGCGCCTGTAGGAGGCGGCCCGCCCGGTCGAAGTGCAGCAGGTACGGACCGAACTCGTCACCGATCCAGTACGTGCCGTCGGCCGTCCGAGTGATCGACTCGACGTCGAAATCGGCACCGGTGAGAACGCGGTCGGCGCGGGTGAGAGCGAACGGAACGTTGCCGTACGGGTCGGTCAGGTTGATGCCGCCGACCACGTCGACGGTGCCGCCGGCGAAGCCGGGCGCGACCCGCTGGACCCGCAGCAGGAAGTCGGCGCTGTTGGCCTTGTTGCCGAAACCGTTGTCGGACAACACGTCGAAGGTGCCGTCGGTGTTGCGAAGGACGCCGCTGAACCCCTGGATCGGTTGGTCGGCGAACGGCGGGATGATGCCGTTGATCGGGGCCGTGCCCAGCGACGAGCCGGACGGTTCACTACCGGGAACGAACGTCGCCGCCGGCAACATGGCGAACTTGATCAACTCGGCCCGGTACCGCGTGCTCTGCTCGGCTGCGGACGCCGCGCCCGGCAGCGTCAGGATCAGCGCGGCCACCGCGGCACCCAGGCCGACCCGCTTGCTTACTGCCATCAATCCTCATCTCGTCGGGAACGAAGGACCATGGTGATCCGATGGCAAGGTAGAGAGACGCGGTGAATTCGGACTGGCCACCGGGAATCCGCGCCCGAACCGGGTGGTGACCCTTCGAGGCGACCCGCGACAGGTGCCGTCCGGGCAGCTCCTGCGGGTTACGGCGGCCGGGGCGAACGCGCGCCAGTGGTCAGCGGGGCAGCGGGGGCAGCGTCGGGCTGTCGAGCCAGGCGGCGAACAGGTCGGCCAGGGGCTCACGGGCGAAGCGCTGGGCGTGCAGCCGGAACTGCTCGGTCGTGACTGTCGCGTGTCGGTGCTCGGCGACCCAGGCTCGCAGGAGAGCGAAGAACGACTCGTCGCCGACCCTCTTGCGCAGGGCGTGCACAGTGAGCGCGCCACGCTTGTAGACGAGCGGGTCGAACATCCGGTCGACACCGGGATCGGCGACGATGACGTTCCGCGGGCGATCCGCGACCCACGCGTACCACCGCGCGGCCAGGGCGTCTGTCGGCAGCTCGCCGCAGACGCCGGACCACAACCATTCGGCGTACGTGGCGAAGCCCTCGTTGAGCCAGATGTGCCGCCAGTCCGCCACCGTGACGCTGTTGCCGAACCACTGGTGGGCCAGCTCGTGCACCACGAGCCGCTCGTGCGTGCGCCGCCCGTCGACGTGGTTGCGACCGAAGACCGCCATGCCCTGCGCCTCGACCGGATCGTCGAGGTCGTCGTCGGCGACCACGACGACATACTCCCGGAAGGGGTACGGCCCGAAGAGCCGCTGTAGCGCCGACATGATCTGACCATGCCGGCCGAAGTCGTGAGCGGCGTTCCGGCGCAGCGCCGGCGGGATCGCGGCGCGCTGCACCACCGCACCGACCGCCAGGTCCACCAGCTCGTAGCGGCCGATCTGGACGCTCATCAGGTACGGCGACGTGGGCTCGCGCCGCTCGTACACCCACGTCGTGCCGCCCGCGCCCCGACGTTGACGCACGGGATCACCTGTCACCAGCACCGTGTACGGGGTGGCGGTGGTGACCGCCACCCGGAAGGTGGCCTTGGCGCCGGGCTGGTCGTCGCACGGGAACCACGACGGCGACCCGTTCGGCTGGCTGGCCACGAGCGCCCCGTCGGTGAGTTCCTCCCACCCGAGGCTGCCCCAGCGGCCGGCGATGGGCACCGGCTTGCCCGCGTACCGGATCTCCACCCGGAAGGTGTCCCCGGCGCCGATCGGCCGCTCGGGTTTGATCTGTAGCTTGTCCGGGCGGTGCAGGTACTTCGCCGGGCGCCCGTCCACCCGGACGTCCTGGACGCGCAGCCGACCGAGGTCGAGGGTGAACCGCGACAACGACTGCACGGCCACCGCGGTGATGTCCGCCCGGCCGGCGAGGCGGTTGGTCACGACCCGGTAGTCGAGGTCGAGGTCGTAGTGCCGCACCCGGTAGCCGCCGTTGCCGTGCTCTGGCAGGTAGGAGTCGCCGGATCGACCGGCGCCGGGCGTCGCGCCGCTCGATGCCGACGCCGCCTTCGGATTCACGCCGACCGTGCCGCTGGCGCCGGCCAGGTGGTGATCGGGTTACCCAACCAACGGCTGTCGCACGGCACGGCGTCGCCGCGGGTCACCAGCGAACCGGGCCCGACGGTGGTCCGCGCCCCGATGCTCGCGCCCGGCAGAACGATGCCGTGCGGGCCCAGCGCGGCTCCCGCGCCAAGTGTCACCTCGTCCATGCTCATCACACGATCATGGAACAGGTGGGTCTGCACCACACAACCGCGGTTCACCGTGGCGCCGTCGCCGAGGCGCACCAGGTCGTACTCGGGCAGCCAGTAGGTCTCCAGCCAGACGCCCCGGCCGATCTTCGCGCCGAGCGTGCGCAGCCACGCCGTGAGTAGTGGCGTGCCGGTCGCGAAGCGGACCAGCCACGGCGCGGCGAGGACCTCGACGAACGTGTCCGCGAGCTCGTTGCGCCAGACGAAGGAGGTCCACAGCGCGCGCTCGGTGACCCGGAAGCGCCCGACCAGCAGCCACTTCGCGGCCGTCGCGGTGGCGGCGGCGGTGATCGCCGCGCCGAGCAGCACCGGCCCGGCGGCCAGCGCGGCCACCCACCACCCGCCGGCCCGCCAGGTGGTCGCGAGTACGGCCAGGACGCCGACCGCCAGAGCGGCGGCACACATCACCGGGACGATCCGGCACAGCTCGATCGCGGCCCGGGCCAGCTTGAGGCGGAGCGGCGGGTCGAAGGTGCGGCTGGTGTCTGCCGCTTCCACCGTCCGGCGCAGCGGCATCGGTGGTGCGCCGAGCCACGACGAGCCCTTCTTCGCCTTGAACGGCGCCGACGACAACACGCCGACAAGCCCGCGCTTGGGCACCGAACGCCCGGGGGCCGCCATTCCCGAGTTGCCGAGGAACGCCTGCTTCCCGATGCGGGCCGGGGCGACCCGCAGCCAGCCGTGGCTCAGCTCGTAGGTCGCGACCATTGTGTCGTCGGCCAGGAAGGCCCCGTCGGCGACGGTGGTCATCGCCGGCACCGCGAGCACTGTGGAAGCCTCCACCCCGCGCCCCACCTTGGCGCCCAACAGCCGCAACCACACGGGCGTGAAGAGACTGGCGTAGAGCGGGAACAGCCCGACCCGCGCCAACCCCATCAGCCGCTCGGTCGTCCACACCTGCCACGCCACCCGCCCCTGCACCTGGTGGTACCCGGTGCGCAGGCCGATGCTGAGCGCCCGCACCGCCCCGAGCACCAGCAGCGCGTAGCCCACCAGGTAGACGACAGTCGCCACCGCGACGGCGGCCAGCACCGCGCCGACAGTGGGCCGGACGGCGAGCGTCCAGCCGAGCAGGGCGAGCGCCGGCAGGGCGGCCACGACAGGCACCAGCCCCAACAGTTGGGCGGTCAGCGCGTACGCGATCGGCCACCCGCGAGACCGCAGTCGCGTTCGTGGGGGCCGCTGACCGGGCCATTCGGCGGGATCCTTGGCAGCGGGGGTGGCAGGTGAGCCGGCCCAGCGCTGATTCGCCGGTACGGCGCCTGTCACTGTCGAGCCGGCGGCGATGCGCGCCCCCTTGCCGATGCGGGCGCCGGGCATCAGGGTGCTGCGGGAACCCACCCGGGCACCCGCGCCGACGCGGACCCTGCCGACATGGACGACATCGCCGTCCACCCAGTGGCCGGCCAGATCGACCTCTGGCTCGATCGCCGCGCCGCGGCCCAGTTTCAGCAGACCGGTGACCGGCGGCGCGGAGTGCAGGTCGACGTCGGAGGCGATGGACGCGCCGAGCGCCCGGGCATAGGTGATCATCCAGGATGCCCCGGCGACGCTCGTGGCGCCGGTCAGCTCGGCGAGGCGTTCGGCGGCCCACAGCCGCAGGTGCACGCCGCCGCCGCGCGGGTAGCTGCCGGGGCGTACCCCGCGCAGCAGCAGTCGCGCTCCCGCGGCGGCCAGGGCGATCCGGCCCAGCGGGCTGAACAGCAGAAGCCAGCCCAGCGCCACCCACCACCAGGACACGACAGGCGCCCAGGGTGCCGGTGTGAGCAGGGTGAGCACGTTGCCGAGGGCGGCCAGGACAGTCAGCCAGCGCAGCCCGACCAGCGCGAGCATCGGCACCATCAGCGCGGCCTGGATCAGCCCGGCGCGCCTCGGCGTCGGCCGGACCTCCCGGCGTGTCGCCGCTGTGCTGTCGAGCGCGTCGAGCATCGTCGCGAGCCGCGACAGTTTCGGGTGGAGGTAGATGTCCGCCACCGAGACCCGGGGGTGCCGGCGACGGATCCAGGCCACCAGTTGCGCCGCGTTCAGGCTGCCGCCGCCGTGGGTGAAGAAGTCCGCGTCCGCCTCGGTGGGGCGTACGCCGAGGATTTCCGCCCAACCGCCGGCGAGCCACTCCTCGGTCGCGGTCAGCTCGCCCGCGGTGTCCTGCCCGGTGGCCAGCGGCCAGGGCAGCGCGGCCCGATCCACCTTGCCGGACGTCCGGGTCGGCAACTCGTCCACCACGGCCAGCAGCGGCACGAGCGCGGCCGGCAACTGCTCGCGGATCCGCAGCGCCGCCGCCGCGGCATCGAAGGTGACGCCGTCGTGCGCAACGACGTACCCCACAAGCAGTTGGTTGCCCGCGGCGGTGCGCCGCACGGCCGCGGCGGCACCGGCGACGCCGGGCAGCGCCTGTAACGCGGCGTCGATCTCACCCAGCTCGATCCGGCGTCCGCCGAGCTTCACCTGTTCGTCACCGCGGCCGACGAACAGGAGCCCTTCCGGCTCCGCCCGGACGATGTCACCGCTGCGGTACGCCCGCTGCCAGCCGAGCGCGGGCAGCGCCGCGAACTTCTCGGCGTCCTTGCCCGCGTCCAGGTAGCGGGCGAGACCCACCCCGCCGATCACCAGCTCGCCGGTCTCACCCATCGCGACCGGATCGCCCGAGGCGTCGACCACCGCGAGGTCCCAGCCGGCCAGCGGCAGCCCGATCCGGACCGGCCCCTCGCCGGTCATCCGCGCGGCGCAGGCCACCACTGTCGCCTCGGTCGGTCCGTAGGTGTTCCAGACCTCGCGTCCCTCGACGGCCAGGCGCTGCGCCAGTTCCGGTGGGCAGGCCTCGCCACCGAAGATCAGCAGCCGGACGTCCTCCAGCGCCTCGACCGGCCACAGCGCGGCGAGCGTCGGCACCGTCGACACCACCGAGATGCGCTGCTCGGCCAGCCACGGACCGAGGTCGACGCCGCTGCGCACGAGCGACCGCGCGGCCGGCACCAGACAGGCACCGTGCCGCCACGCCAGCCACATCTCCTCGCAGGACGCGTCGAACGCCACCGACAACCCGGCCAGGACCCGGTCCTGCGGGCCGATCGCCTCGCTGGCCTCGTCGGCGAGGAACAACAGCGCCTCGGCGTCCACGAAAGCCGCCGCCGCGCCGTGGCTGACCGCCACCCCCTTCGGGGTGCCCGTCGAGCCGGAGGTGAAGATGATCCAGGCGTCGTCGTCCGGGCCGGGCCGGGCGATCCGACCCACTGGGGTACGCCGCACCGACACCGCCAGCCCGTCCCCGAGCACCGCCGCGACGCCCGCCTCGGCGAAGACCAGCTCGACGCGCTCCTCCGGATCGTCCGCGTCCACCGGTACGTAGGCCGCGCCGGCCGCGAGAACGCCGAGGATCGCCAGGTACAGCTCGGCCGTACCGGAGGAGATCCGGATGCCCACGCGGTCGCCGACACCGATGCCGTGCCCGGCCAGCGACTGCCGGACGGCCGCTACCTCGTCGGCCAGGTCGCGGTACGTCAAGGCCGTGGCACCGTTGTCGAGTGCGAGAGCCTCGGCGTGCGCGCGCACGGAGTCGTCGAGAATGTCGACGAGCGTGCGGCGGGTCGGGGCCGGGGAGGATCGGAACACCGCGGGGGTCCTCGGTGCGGCAGCTGTCGGCGGTGGCGTAACCACCACGAGTTCACTTGTCACGGGCACCCGGCGTTCACCATCTTCGTCTCGCGGATCGGCGTCAACCAGGCATGCGGCATGCGGACCCGCCCTGGGCAGCCCTCAACGCTACGTCGCCCCCGGCCGGAAAAGGCGGCGAAGTAACGGCTTCGTGGCCACCACCACAACGATCCCTCCCCCGAACACCGAACGGCACATCGTCTACGGCGGACGCCCGGATGTTGCCGCTCGGCTATCGGGACGTGGCGGAGTCGACGCGGAGCAACCGCGCGACGGCGTCCGGGCGGTCCAGTGCCACGATGTGGCCGCTGCGGGGGATCAGCTCACCGGAAAGGTCGTCGGCGATGGGAGCGAGCTGCCGGTAGAGCAGGTCGCCGACGGTGTTGCCGCCGACGGCCAGGGTGGGCGTGGTCAGCCGGCCCGCCGTGGAGATCGCTGCCGCGTTCTGCTCGGCGGCGCGGTAGTAGCCGAAGCCGCAGCGCAGCGCCTCGCGACCGGTGTACGCGCCGACGAACGCGTCGCGGATCTGCGGGGGCACCCCCCGACGTTCGAAGGTGCCGGCCAGGAGGAACCAGTCGAGGTATTCGGCCTCGTGGCCTTCGAGCACCGTCTCGGCCAGTCCAGGGGCCGTGTGGAAGCCGAACCACCACGGTGGTGCCGGGAAGCCACCGGGCAGGCCGGGCAGCGTCGCCTCCATCAGCACCAGGCGGCGTACCCGGGCCGGGTGTTGGGCGCCGAGCAGGAAAGCGGCGGGCACGCCCGCGTCCAGGGCCACGACCTCGGCCTGCTCGACCCCCAGCGCGTCGAGCAGGCCGAGCATGTCAGCGGCGCCGGTCGCCGCGTCGAACCCGTCCGCCGCGCGGGCGCTGTCGCCCAGCCCGCGTAGGTCTGGTGCGATGACGCGGCGCCGCCCATCCAGCAACGGCAGCACCTCGCGCCAGACCTGCCAGGTGTGCGGCCAGCCGTGCATCAGCAGCACCGGTGGGCCCTCGCCGTCCAGGGCGACGTTCAACTCGGTGTTGTTTGTCCGGATCCTGCGCAATTCCATGTCTGGCCTCCTGGCGGTTACCATTGGTTACCTGCATACCATGGGAGATGCCTGATGACCTGGCAAGAGGGCACTCTTGCGCCACCCGGTGAGCCCGGGGTAACCGGGGATCTCTTCAGCCCGGACTGCCCGACCCGACAACTGCTCGACCGGATCGGCGACAAGTGGACGTCGATGCTGATCAAGGTGCTGGCGGAGAACCATCCGGCAGAACTCGGGTTCGCGGAGCTACGTCGCCGCGCCCCCGGAGTGTCGAACAAGATGCTGTCGCAGACGTTGCAGAGCCTGTGCCGCGACGGCCTGGTCACCCGCCGCGTCGAGACGAGCGTTCCGCCGCGCGTCCATTACGCGCTCACCAGCCTTGGTCTCTCCTTGGACACCCCGCTGGCGGTGGTCCGGGCCTGGGCCGAGCAGCACATCTCCACAATCGAGGAACACCGTCGCAGCCCTGGCCGGTAGTGGCGCTGCGCGGCTCAGTCGAGGCCGGTGCGGCCCTCGGCCCAATATGCCTTGCCCATGACCTGCCGGGGTTTGCGCTCCCACCCACGACTGTCCCGCCGTACGGCGTGCACCGTCGCCGCGTCGCCGGTCACGACGAGGGTGTACGACGCCTGGACGGCCGCCGCGCGGCAGCGCTGGAGAAGCTCGACCCGGTCGGCGTCCTTGGGGACGACCGCCACTCGTTCGGTGATCCCCAGTTGGGCGAGTACGTCGGTGAGCGCGAGGGGATCGTGTGCCTCGAAGACGTGCGACGTCTCGGCGGGGACGGTGCGCAACGCGAGGGCGAGCGCCACGCTGGTCTCGTCCCCGACGAAGAGCACGGGACCGGTGGCCCCGCGCAGGTCGATGGAGCGCCGTGGCCCGAAGACCGCACAGCTCTGGCCTTCCGCCACCCGCTCGAACCACTGCCCCGCCGGACCGTCTCCGTGCGTGTAGGCGACCAGCTCCGTCACACCCCGGGCGGCGTCCCAACTCGTCGGTGTGTAGGTGCGCAGACTCATCGAGCCGCGCCGCGGACGGAGCTGGAGTTTCGCTCCGGGCACCCAGGTCGCCTTTCGGAACGCCTCGGCCGACAGCGTCATCCGAATGAACTCGGGGGAGAGGTGGCTGAGGCCGGCGACGTGGGCGTTGTCCAGCATCACGCCACTGGCGAGGTCGGCCAGGCGTTCCGCGAGTCCGGGCATTGGTCCTCAATTCAGGCGTGGTGCTGGTGCGGCCAGCTGCTTCTGCGCTGGGTCATCCCGTAAGTCGTACCCGATCGGCTTGTCGCTCTGGAACCCGAGGTGGCGCGGGAACTGCCCGTTGCCCCGATCGGCCGAGGTGGACACATCGATCGGGCCCGCTCCACGCGACGCTCGACCGACCCATGTCCCGAGCGCGCTCCCCGAGAGAACCGGATCGTCCCACCACCTCAGGCCATCCCGCCCACCGGGCGACGCGCGTCGATCCACCAATGCGTGATTCGGCTGATGCCGCTTCCGGCAATGGGTGACGTCGCCCACCGATCGAGGGCGTGCCGAGATCCGGTCGACCGGCAGGGGCAGGGCCGACGACCTCCGATGCGCGAACAAGGGACAGTCTGCCGCGTCGTAACGCGCAATGCCTTTCGCGCTCCCCAAAACCGTGGCCATACTCTACGCGTCCAACCGAACGCCCTGAGTGACATGCCCGGGCGTCTGCTGACAGGAGATGACGTGCTTAGACGCGCTTCCACGCTGGGGGTCGCCCTGCTGGCCTGCTTCGCGTTCGTCGGCGTGAACGCCTTGCCGGCGCGGGCGTGGGTCCCCGAGTGCCCCGTCGACTCGGAGTGTGGCGGTGGCGGCGGCGGTGAGGGTGGTGGTGGTGGCGGCACCCCACCCGCCCCGACCTACAACCTGCAGGGCGTCATCCAACTAGAAGACACCGGCCACGAAGGAAGCTGGCCACTGCGTGTGGGTGGCATCAAGGTCCGCGGCTACTCCCGGCTCGCCACCCGGGGCAACGACCGGGTGGACGCCAACTACATAAACGTCAGGTGCTCCGCCACAGTGCTCAGCTACGCCACCCACGACTACGACTCCGAGAACAACGGCGCCCTCGTCGACGTGACCTTCTGGTCTCCGACCGTCCCGGTCACCGGCGTCCCCGTCCAGTCCCGCACGGTCACTGTCAACTGCACCCACCACGCCGAGAAGAACGGCGTCAACTACGACACCACAAGCACCGCCCAGTTCGTCATTTCCGAGTGATTCCCGGCGGGGGCGGTCCAGACCGGACCGTCCCCGCAACCGGACCAACCTCACCACCGGGGCGGTGACAGCATGCTCCGTCGGCTCCAGGGGCGGGGCTACGTGCTGGCCGAGCCCGATCCGAGCGGACCGGCGGGGGTGATCGTGACCCTGCGATGAGGTGCCTACTCCCGCCAGCCGGTCAGTTCCACCCCCTTGGCCAACTCCACCCGGAAGCCGACGGTGATCTCACCGCTCTCGCCCGGCGCGAGCGACAGCCGCCAGGCCAGCTCTCCCAGCTCCGTACGCTCCGTCGGGGCCGGCGCCAGGGTCGTCTCCCGCACCACCACCGCCTCGTCGCGCGACACCGGCAGTTGGTCGCGTACCTCGACCGTCGCCGACCGTGGCGTGTGGTTGGCGACGGTGATCCGGTAGTCCACCTCCCGCCGCCGCGTCGATCCGAGCGCGGCCTTGGTCTCCGAGCGCCGGTGCAGCTTCCGCTCCACCCGCAACCGGTCGTCGACTCCGAGCCCCAGCTCGATCTCCTCGCCCGGCGCCCACATCGGCAGCCCGGTGGCCGCGACGAAATCGGCGCCGTGGAAGACCGCCGCCGGACCGGGCAGCATCGTGTGGTCCGACGTGTTGCGTACCGTGGCACGCAGGTGCGCCTCGGCGGCGCGAACCGGCACCGTCACGTGGTCCAGTTGGGCCGGCAGCTCCAGCACGGCGATGGTGGCTCGGTGGGCGCTGCCGTCGGCCGGCACCGCTGCCGGCCGGGCCGGCCGGTAGGTGGCCGCGCTGACGCCCTGCTCCACCTGGGCGACGCTCTCCTGCAACCGGGCCCGGGACGCCGCGGGCGGAGCCGGTGCCCCACCCGGTGCCGGGGGCGGCATCCCGACCGGCACGGCCGCCGCCGCGCCCGCGACCGGCATCGGCCGGGACCGGTCGAGATACCAGGGCGACAATTCGGGTACGACTGTCGTCGCCGCGGGCCGGGCGGTCGAGAGCCGGAGTTCGCACTCCGGCCAGTCCTCTCCGGTGCTCTGGCTGACCAACCCGAACCAGGTGACGGTCATCGTGTCGTCGACCAGCCGCAGGTCATAGGAGGGCCGCCACACCGCGCCGTCGACCAGATAGGTCAGCTCCAGCTCCACCTCCGCACCCTCGTCCGCCACCGAGACCGTCACCTCGGCGGCCAACCGGTCCGGCGTCCGCTTGCCGCGTGCGGCGTTCAGGTCGCGCTCGACCGCTGCCAACTCCGCGGCCAACTCGGTGCGCCGCCGAGACAGCCCGCGCCGCCGGCCGCGTGACTCGGCGAGCTGACCGGCCACCGAGTCGGTGAAGGACGCCACGTCGGTCGGCGTCGCTTCGCCGGAGGCCAACGCCCGGGCGTACGTGCCACCGGCGCGCTCGGCCAACCGGGTGAGGAACTCCCCGCGCTGCTCCTCGACCGCGTCCGCGTCCGCGAGCTCGGCCAACTCGTCGTTCAGCTCGCGGCGTCGCTGTTCGAGACCGACGATCTGCGGGTCGGCGCTGCGGGCCTGCCGCCAGGTGGTCACATCCACACCGAGCACCGTTGCCGCGCCCCGCCCACCGACCCGGATGGAGTCGCGCCGCAGGCCGAGTGGGAGTGGCGCGACGCGTAGGCGGTGCTCGCCGGCGGTCAGCCGAGGGCTGCATCGGCGGGTGACCCGGGCCCGGTCCGGGTAGACGGTGACGCCGACGATGGGTGCGTTGATCTCGGTGCTCTCCACGGCGCGAGGGTAGTGCAAGCAGTCCACGCATGCCGCGCGAGCGAACCAGCGGCGACGAAGATCCGCACCATCACCCGTCGCACGAACGCGATCGGGCCCGTCGACGCCCGTTGCCGGCTGGCTGGACGGGCGCGGTCCTCCTCAGCAGCGCCCGGGTCGGTTGTCAAAGGAGCAGCGTCCCCGCCACAGCGGTCGCCGTGAGCGCGACGTCCCACCCATGTGTCTGTCCTCCTCCCCACGGGCCGCCACCACCCCCGATGGTGCGCAGCGCACGGCGAATAGGCTGCGGCGCGTTGGCTAAGCGGACAATTGGTGAGCGATGCGAGGGAGGCAAACCGATGGTGCATGTTGACGTAGCGGAATTGGCCGAGAACTGGGGACCGCCAACCCGTTCCGAGCCGGTCGGCGCTGATCGGCTGGCTCAGTATGCAGGGGTTGTGCCCGATCTGCTGCTGGCGTGTTGGCGAGAGTACGGATTCGCCGGCTTCGCTGACGGATCGTTCTGGTTGTGTGATCCGGACGTGTGGCAGCCGGCGGTCGACGCGTGGACAGACGGCCTCGTGTTACCGAGAGAAGATCGATGGATTGCGGTGAGCCGCAGTGCGTTCGGCGATGTGGAGGTGTGGGGGCAGCAGACGGGTTCGCGGTTGACGATCACGGCGCAGTACGGGTGGGTGGTCCCTTCCGGTCGGTCCGGCCGCGAACTGTCCGACGATGCCCGCAACGACCTGCTGTACGCGCTGTTGATGTGCCAGGACCGCCGCAGTGTCGACCTTCACGGCGCTGACCGGGAGCCGTTGTTCGAACGGATACTCGCACTGCGTGGCCCGGTGGGCCCCGACACCATCTACGGATTTGTCCCGGCGCTGGGTCTCGGCGGGGCGCTGCGCCCCGAGCGGGCCGAGATCTTCGACGGACCCGTCCATCTGGAACTGCTCGCCGAGATCTCCGAGCGTCGCGTCGTGGACGAAGAAGACCTCCTGCACATGTGGATCGGTCAGTGACCGGCCCAGGCCCTGCCGGCGACCGGACGGCAGCCGAGCACCCGCCGGGCACGGCCGCGTCGCCGCGGGTGCCCGTCGCACGGCCGACCGGACAGGCGTTGCCGGGGTGGCGGCCGGTGCGGGCCACCGAGACGGGCCTGAGTGGACGTGCCGCGCGCCTCCTGACCAGTGAGCCGACCGACGACGCGGGATGGCCGGCCGACCTGCCGACCGGGGTGCCGGACGTGGTCATCGTCGAGGACACTCCCAGCCCGACAGCCACTCTCAAGGTGCGGACCAGTGGGAACGCCGCGCCGAAGACCGCACGGGTCAGGTTTGACCAACTCGCCGTGCACGACACGTACGGAGAAGGTGACAGCCGTCGCGCGACCGGCGGAGCGGGGTGACAACGGGCGGTAGGGTGAGTTACCGATCAATATGAACTGTGGTGCCGGTGAGTCTGATCCAGGCGGGTGTCACCGCGGCGACGACGACGCTGGCGGTCCTGATCGGCGGGCGACCTCACCGGCCTACGCCGTCAGCGGACGATGACGAGGTTGGCCATCTCGACGACCGGCCGGTAGCCGAGGGTGGCGTAGATCCTGTTCGACGTCGGGTTGGCCTGGTCGGTGAACAGGCAGACCCGCGCGCCCTCGGCCTGGATCCGCCGGGACACCTCGGCGACCGCGTTGCTGGCCCAACCGCGTCCGCGCTGGGCCGGCGGCGTGTACACCGGGCCCAACCGGGCCACCCCGAACGACGGCGGGTTGGCCCCGGTGAGGTGCACCGGCTCACCGGTCTCGTCGACCCAGAACCAGTATCGTCCACTGTGGATTCGGCGCAGCAGCTCCGCGTCGTCTGGCACATCGTGTGCACTGGTGCCGCGCGGGCGGCCCGCCTGTTCGTCGGCGTCGCCCATGAACGCGGCGCACCACTCGGTGACCAGTGCCACGTCGGCCTCGGTCGCGACCACCAGGCCGCCCGGCACCGTCGGCGGCCACGCCAGCTCGCCGAGCTCGTGCAGCCGGGTGTGCTGGGTGACCTGGACTCGACCCCCGCCGAGCCGGGTCAGCTCGGCGGCGCACAGGTCAGCGGCGGGCAGGGCCCCGTTGACCCCGAGGACCTCCTCCTCGCGCCTGTGCAACTCGTGGGCCAGCGCAACGGCCGCCTCGTCGGGCATGGGCAGCAGGAATGGCGGGTAGGGGGCGTACGGCGCCGTACGCATCCCGGCACCGACCACAGTGCCGGAGTCGTCGAAGACCACCAGCCACCAGTTGCGGTCGGGCTGCGGAATCCCCTCGGCCCGTTGCGAGAGCACCCGGTGCGCGATCGTGGTCACGACCGTGCTGACGACGGGATCGGCGCCCAGGTAGGCACCCGCGGCGGCCAGGAACTCGCCCGGATCGGTGTAGAACCGCAGTCGCAGCCCGGCGGTCGAAACAGTGCTCATCCGCGTACGCTAGTCACCGCCGCGCCCCGGTGGCACCGATATTACCGGCCTGGTTGCCGGTCGCGGCGGGACTGCCTAGCGTGGTCCCTGTGACGAACGAGGGTCGCAGCGCGGACGGGTACGCCGGGTGAGCGACCGCCTCCGCGAGATTGCCCGGCAGACTGTCGCAATCGCTGATTCGGGTCGCTATCGCAACGGCGCCGGTGACGAGGTCGGCGTTGGCGAGGGTGTCCGTGCCGCGGTCGCCGGCACTCGTCTGCACCTGCCAGACGAGGTGTCCGCGGCGGGAGACACGCAGCCCGGCGGAGGCAGGGTGGAGGTGACGGGCGAGTCGACGTTGCAGGCGGCACGCCGGCTGGCGCCCGGAGCGGCCTGTCTGGTGTTCGCCTCGGCGAAGAGCCCGGGTGGTGGCTTCCTGAGCGGAGCGCAGGCGCAGGAGGAGAGCATCGCCCGCTCCTCGGCGCTGTACGCGTGCCTCAGTGCCGCCCCGGAGTTCTACGCGTTCCACCGGGAACAGCGGGACCTGCGCTACAGCGACCGCGTCATCTTCTCCCCGGACGTGCCGGTGTTCCGGGACGACGAGGGCAAGCTGCTCGACCAGCCGTACACGACGTCGTTCCTGACCGCCGCGGCGCCGAACCTGGGCGCGATCCTCCGCGAGCAGCCCGGGCACGCTGCGGACGTGCCGGCGGTGCTGGCCCGGCGCGCGCGCCGAGTGCTGGAGGTCGCGGCCGCGCACGGACGTCGGACGGTGGTGTTGGGCGCGTGGGGATGCGGTGTCTTCCGCAACGACCCGGCCACGGTCGCCGACGCCTTCGCCTCCGCGCTGCGCGCGGTCGACCGCTTCGACCACGTGGTGTTCGCCATCCGCGACAACGTGCCGGGAAGACCGGTGTACCGCACGTTCGCGGAACGCTTCCCGGGGACCGCCGCGGACCTGGCGGTGGGGAGCGGGCGTGGGTGAGCGGAGCGGGCCACCGGGGCCGACATCTGGTGGGTGGTGACCGGAGCGCGCCGGTACGGGGGACAGGTCGGTGGGGGTGGCAGCCGGGGTGTGTGGGCAGCGGGCGGCTGGCGATCCGCCGGGCGGTCGTGCGGGAGCTGCGTGTCGGCCGGTTGGAGATCGACGAGTTGGTGGTGCCACAGCCGAGGCACTGCCGAGGAATAACCGGCACCCAACCCCACCACACACCCACCGGCCCTCCGCCCCGGTGCGCGGTCATCCCGTAGGCCCGCTGGGCGGTTGTCGGTGCTGCTGGCGACGGGCCAACCGACACTAGCCGGAGTGGCGCGTTTCTCAGCAGCACCCCTCGGACTCGGCGGCGGGGCAGGCGGCCGGATCGACGGCCAGGACCAGGCCGAGGAGGTCTCCGAGGGCGTGCGCGAGTCGGGCGTCGGCCAGTTCGTAGCGGCTACGCCG
>NZ_JBEZCZ010000015.1:0-142687 GCF_040647875.1 Micromonospora sp. NPDC049230 | reverse complement strand
GAACTCTCGGGGGTAGGGCTTGGGCACAGCGACATCCTTCCAGCCCGCCCACAGGGCAAGCCATCTCAGGTGTCACCTATCGGTGCAGCAGACCCACGCAACCGCCGCAGACGCTGGCTGGGCATCGACCGATACCGCCGGACTGGCCTGATTCACGGAGTCCGCAAGCGAGGAGTTAAGCGTCCGCAATCGCGCTGCTGAGGTGAGGCGCTACTGGAGAAGGCGGTGCAGCAGGACGTCGTGTTCCTGGTAGATCGCCGGTGTGTCGGCATGCGTGGAAGGTGCGGAGGCGACGGCTGGTGGCCGCTGCTGGGCTTGCTGGGCGGTGTCAGCGTCCATAGCAATGAGTTCAGCGCCGTAGGTATCGGCGACGATGGCGGCGATGTGCTGGCCGGCGTGGTCGATGTCGCCGGCGTATCGCACGCGAACGCCGTGGTGGACGGCGAGGCGGAACAGGGTGTGGTCGACGGCGCGAAGTTGTCCGCTGGTGCAGGCCAGCGGCTGGGGTGAGCCGTTGAGGTAGGCGACCTCCAGCACGGACGGGTTCTCGACGACGGTGAGAACTTGCGGGCCGAGGGTTGGCGGCTCCTGCAGGAGGTCGAGCAGGGTGAGGGCGACGGGGGTGCTGCTGTCGCGTAGCCGCCGGTCGATGGGACCGTCACCGGTGGTGTGGACGTTGAAAAGCAGCACGGTGGCCGACAACCGGTCGGCCACGATGCCGGATTCGGCCAGCAGTGCCCGTACGAGGTCGGGTCGGGCTGGTACGGCTTGGCCGGTGTGTTCGGCGATCGCGGCAACGAGGCGTCTACCGGCGAGCCTGTCCAGGTCGAAGTAGTGCGGATCGCCGACGGTGTCGTGGGCCAGTTTCGCCAGCGGCTTCGGCGGGGTCACGGGCAGCTGTTTCAAGACCGCGGCCAGGGCGGCGATGGTGGTGCGGATGTCGCTGTCGTCTTCACCGAGGCCGGCGCTGCGCATGCGGGTGACCAGCTGAGGAAGCCCGGGAAGCTGGCCGGCGGCGTACTGCCAGAGCTGTTCGCGGTGGGCGGCTGCGGTGCGGGCTGTGGCGCTACGGTCGATGATCGGGGCGTCGATGGCGAGTTCCACGATCGTGACGAGTTGGTCAGGGGTGAGGTCGAGGACGTTGAGCAGGTCGCGGACGGGAACGGTGATGGTGTCGACGGTGATGGTGACGGCTGAGGTTCTGCGGCGGCGCCGGGTGGTGGTGTCAAGCCAGGTTCGCAATTGGGCGAGACCGGCGTGATTCATGTCGGTGACGCGAACGGTGGTGAGGGTTTCGGGGGTGGTGCCGGCGCACAGCCGGTCGTGGATCGCCTGCCAGAGCGGGTGCAGGTCGGAGTCGGCGGCGAGGTAGGTCAATTCGGTGGGCACCGTGGGTCAGCTCTCGGTTCGGGTGGCTGGTAGCGGCAGGGTGACGGGGGTGGCTTCGCCGGCGCCGTTCCACAGCCAGGGGATGGTGACGCGGTGACGGCCTGCGGTGGTGATGACTTCGTGGATGACGACGTCGCGGGATTCGCGTTTGATCAGTGGGGCGATCGACGGGGTGGTGGCGAGCACGTCGAATTTCCAGGTGCGCAGCAGGGCCAGGACCTGACGCAGGTTCTTGTCGTCGAAGGCGGCGTCGATCTCGTCGATGGTCAGCAGGCGGGGGCCCTGGTAGGTGGTGCCGGAGTACATGGACCAGGCGGCGGCGAGCAGCGGCAGCATGGTGGCCAGGCGTGATTCGCCGGTGGACAGGCTCTTGAGCGGGTTGGAGCGGGCGTTGACGGGTTTGAACTGGTCGACGCCGAAGCTGCTGTGGGTGACGCTGATGTGCCACTCGTGCCACGAGCGGTAGTCGAAGGTGTGGGCGACGCGGTCGGTCCAGGTTTCGTCGCCGGCTTCTTCCATCCGGCGGCGCAGGACGTCGTACATCGACTCGAAGACCTGGTCGGCGGGCGGGGCGGTGAGCAGGTCGACCATCTGGCGGGCGTTGTCGTCCTCGCGGACTTTCCAGTCGACTTGCACGCCAACGCGGGCGACCCCGGTGCGTACGTTCTGCAGGGTGGCGCGGATCTGGCGCACTAGCTCTTGGGCGGCTTCGCGGCGTTGCTGGATGTCGCGGCGCAGCTGGATGAATGTCGAGGTTTTGAGGATGCCTTTGATGTCGTGACGGAGGTCGGCTTCCAGGCCCGCGACGGTGGTGCGCAGGGTGGCGGTGGCGTGGCGCAGGTCGTCGCCGACTGCGGCGTTGGGGGCGGCGAGGGTGACGCGGCGCCAGTCGGTGTTCTCCAGGGTGGTGATGTCGAGTTGCTGGTCGAACGCGGCGAGGGCCTGGTTGACGGTGCGCGTGGTGTTTTCAAGCTGGCGCAGCATGCGGTCGCGGTTGCCGATGAGAGTGTCCAGGCGGGTGGTTCCCTGTCGTTGTGCCAGGATTCGGCGGGCCCAGCTCAGCGCGGCGGTGATATTGGCGGGGGTGCCGTCGGGCTCGTGCGCGATGTCGTCCGGGACGTCGGCGAAGCCGTAGGTGGCCAGCAGACCCATCCGGTGGTGGTATCGGGTCCGGGCTTGTTCGGTCTCGGCTCGTTGTGGTGCAAGGTTGGTCAGGGTCAGGCGGGCTTCGGCTTCGGCGACCTCGTGCTTGCCGTGCTGCTTGCCGAGCGCTTCGTCGTCGGCCTGCCGGGTGTCGTGTTCGGCTTCGAGGGTCTCGCGCGTACGCAACAGGTGGGTGTATTCGGCGCCGTACAGGGCTCGGGTTTGTTCGACGCGGGCCTGCAGGCTAACGGCGTTCTGCTGCAGGTTGCCCGCCTCGGTCGCGGCGGCCTGCGCCTGGGCGGCGGTGCGGCCGGCCGCTTTTCCGCTGGTGTGAGCGGTGGTGAGCAGGTCGAGGGTGCGTTGGGCGGCGCTGGACCAGGTGCTGATTTGACGGTCGAAGCTTTCGACCGCTTGCCGGTGCCGGTTCAGGGGTTGCGCGCTGGTGGGCAGCATGGTGCTGTCCGGTTGCGTGGCCGCGGTGTTGACGGCCTGCTGCGCCTGTGCGACACGGGTGCTGGCATCGCGGTGCAGGCGCTCGTGGTCGGTGACGCGGGCTCGGGCGGCGATGGCGGCCTGATCCGCGGCGTCCTCGTCTCGTAGGGCTTGTCGTAGGTCGTCGAGGTCGGGGAAAGCATGTTCTTCGTGAGCGCACCGGTCTTCGGCGGCTTGGGCCTGATCACGGTGGTCGACCTCGGTAGCCAGTTCGGCGCGCATGGTGTCCAGGTGTCCGGTGGCGGCGGTCTCGGCTTCCAGAGCGGCGTGCAGGGCGTCACCGGCGGATTCCACCTGTTGGCGGGCGTCGAGCACGCCGCGGTCGATGGTGGTGCGGGTAGCGGCGACGGCGGCCAGCGCGCGGGCCATGACGGCATCGGCCTCGGCGACGACTTTGGTGGTGCGCTGCTCGGCGGCGGCGAGCGCGAGGCGTAGCTGAACCAGGGTGTCGCGGGCTCGGGTGATGTCGTCGGTCGCCGGGAAGCTGTCGACCTCGGCTTGGGCGGCTTGTGCCGCCTGGTGCAGCGACTGCAGATGCTGCTGCGCGCCGGCGAGCATGTCACCGGCGGCGGCGAGCTGGTGTTCAAGGTCGGTGACCCGGGCGAGGCGGGCCCGTTCACGGGCGGTGCGGCCGATGAACGCGGCGCGGTAGCCGCGCGGGGCGGTCGCGATCAGCGGGCCGACGCGCAAACGTCCGGCGGTCGTGTCACTGTCGAGGTCGTCGATGGTGATGCTGCGCAGCAGACTGGTGATGCGGTGCGGGTCGATGCCGCAGTCCGGTTCCGCGGTCAGCAAGTTGGCGAGGCTGCGACCGGGAACCGAATGGTGGGGGGACAGGGTGAGGTCACCGTCGCCGATGAGCCGCCCGTCGTGAGTGATCGCCGCATCGAGCAGGCCGGAGACCAGTAAGGCGCCTTCCAGCCGGTCGGCGTGGCTTGAGTCTGTCTGGGATGCGAACGCGACCGCTGCCCAGAACGGGACGCAGGCGTCCTGGTGCCGCACGGCACGCCACGGCGGTGCCGCAGGTACCGGCGATTGCCGACGGGCGTTGCGCAGCTCGGCATCGAGGTCGTCCACGGTGTGCTGGGCTTGGTCGCGGTCGTGTTCGGCGGCGGCGATGCTGCGCTGCAGCCGCGCGGTGAGCGTGGCATGTGCCTGCTGGACTGCTCGTGCCGGCTGGTGCAGGTCGACAATGTCCAGGTCGCCGGGCAGTACGACGGCGGCCGAGTCGAGGTGGACCAGCGAGGTCCGCCATACGGCGACGTGGTGAGCCCAGGTGCGCTCGGCGGCGGCGGCGGCAGCCCCGCCATCGGCGAGTGCTTGTTCGGCATCCGTGGTGATCTGCTGCGCGGCGTGGACCGCGGCCTCGTGAGCGGCGTGGTCTTGCCGGGCGCGTTCGTCGGCGGCCTCGTGATCGAAAACGGCTTGCTGCTGGGCTCGGGCAAGGCCGCGTTCGGCCTCGACCGCCGCTTCTGCCGCCTTCTCGCGTTTGCCGGCCACTACGCTCAGGGCAGTCTCCGCAGCGGTGACGTTGCGGCCGGCGTTGAGGACGTCTTGTTCGCGTGCGGCGAGCGCGATCCGCTGCCGGGTGCTGGTGCCCGCGCGGTGCAGCCAGCTCACCAGCGCGTCCGGGTCGGTCCTCTCGCCGGTGTCGAGCAGGTGTGTGGGTACGGCGGGCAGCTCGACGCGGTAGATGTCCCACCGCTGCACCGCGGCGCCGAGTTCAACTATTCTGGTTTGGCGCGCGGTCACGGCCTGCTCGGCAGCCTGGTCGTACCGGTCGCGGTCGGCTTCGGCGGCACGTACCTGGGCGGCGGCGCCGCGCTGGCCCTCGTGGGCTATGTCGAGTTCACGCATGGCAGCGTCGATGCGCTGCAAGACGTCCAGACGGGCCTGCACCCAGCTCTGGGGAGTGCCCGTCAGCTGAGCCAGACCGGTCAGCGTCACCGATGACCCGGGCCTACTGCTGGTGAGATGGTCGCTGGTGTCGGCGATACGGTCGACGAACGCCTGCGCACCCACCTCGGCGGCGCCGGCCAGCAGATGGGCCACGAGTTCGCTCAGATGCCGCTGCCCACTGGCGGCCTGATCCAGCGCTTCCTCGGCTGCGGCGGCGGCCAGCTGCGCGTCGTCGTCTAGGTCGTCTCGTCGCTGCCGCGCCGCGTCGTGCAGCTTGTGCAGCTCGGTTAGGCGCTCTTCGAGCTGGGGCAGTTCCGCGCCGGCGTGGTCGCGCAGGGCCGCGTCGGTCGCTTGGAGCTTGCCTTTCAGTTCGGTGATCGTGGTCCGCAGATCGGCCCGTTGCGCGGCGACGGCCGCTGCAGCCCGCGCGGCCTCGCTCAGCTTGTCCTCGGCGGCGCGCACCTGACGGGCGTGATCGTCGAAGACGGTTTGGGCGTGGGAGAGCTGCGCGGCCTCCACTGCGGTGACCGTGTCGAGGTAGCGCCCGTACTGCTGCTCGGCCTGCTCCAGCTGGCGGGTCTCGGACCGGGCTTGTTGCAGCTGGCGTTCCAGGTCGGCGATGCGTTCCATGGTGTCGGCGATGAACTGCAAAGCCCGCGGATCCAGAGCAGGCAGGGCCTCGGTCAGTACCGTCCGCATGGCGTTCGGGGAGATGGCCTCCGCGGTGCGCACGCTGCGCAGACTGCGCAGAACGCCGAGCAGCGCATCGAATTGCACGGTATCCAGCGGGGCGAACAACGTGGTGCGGACGGCGTCGCGGTACTGGTCTTCGTCCGCGACGCGCAGATGCGGTTTCGCCTTGCTGGTGAGCCGGTCGTGGGAAGTGAACAGCCGGCCGTCGAGGGCGGCCAGTTGCGCGGCGAGGTCCTCGACGGCGACCGGATCGCGGTCGCGTTGCAGGTACACGTCGATGCCGACCCGGCCGGGCGTGAGGAAGAACGCTCGTTGCAGGCTGCCGCCCTGCGACCGCAGCCACAGCCCGGTGGTCAGGTAGCGCACGTCCTCTGAGTCGGCGGTGCGCAGTCCGTATTCCAGCCACCAGGCTCCGGTGCGGTCCTCGGTGGTGGTGCGGTCGGTGTGCCGGTCGATGAGGGTGCCGGCGGCCTCCCCCGAGACTGACAGGGCTTTCTGTGAGGTGTCGGCGTCCAGGAGCATGGTGACCAGCATCGAGGCGGTCAGGGATTTGCCGGATCCGTTCGGGCCGGCCAGGGCCAGCCAGCCGTCGGCGAACAGGAACACCTCGTCGGTCCAGGCCCAGGAGTTGACCGCACCGGCCCGGGTGGGCTGCCACCGGCCGACTACCCGCGGGACACCGAGACCGGCCACGTCCTCGACTGCCGGCTCGGGCAGGCGCCGGACCTGGTGCGGGATCACACTCACTGCTGCTGCTCCCCTGCCGTGGTGGTCATGCTGAACAGGCTGTCCGGCTCCGGTGAGGCCGGTGCGCGGGTGCGTGATCGCTCGCGGTGCCGCACGCGTACGTGCCACAGGTGCACCCCGGGCGTGATCTGCCAGCGGTCGTCGTCGCTGGTGGCGTGCAGCAGCCCGGCGGCGACCAGCTCGGTTGCCGCGGCGTGGGCAAGGGCCGTGGTGCGTTCGGCGTAGCCGGCGGCCCACCGTGGCGTCTGGGCTCGGATCCGCTCCACCATCGTGGTGATGTCGGCGACGCTCACGTACCGGTCGGGGTGCTCCGGCAGCACGGCCAGCAGCGCCAGCGCCGCCTGCCGTTCGATACGCCGGCCCTGCGGGAAAGCACCGGTGGTAGCTGATGCCGCCGGGTCGGTAATCTCCCACCAGTCGCGGCGGACGGTGCTGACCAGTCCCAACGCTGACGCGACGTTGAGGGCCCGCTCCCGGCCGGTCAGTGTTGCGAGATAACCCACATCGTTCAGATCATCAGCAGGGTCTGCGGCAGGATCGTCGGCAACGCGCCGTAGCGCCGTCAACCGGCGGCCCTCCACCCCGGTGCGTCGTTGCGCGGCGGCGACCGGGTCCGCGTCGGGCAGCGACACCGCGGTCAGCGCTTCGACGTGCTGGTCGGGTGGCCGGTCGTTGAGCGCCAGCAGGGTCGGCGATAGCGACGCGAATTTGTTGGCGAGGCTGTCCCGGTCGGCGGTGATGAAGACTTCTGCGTCCTCATCGGTCACCGCTCGTTCCAGGTCGGCGTCGACGGTGATCTCGCCTTCGGCCTGCAGCAGCCGGATGGCGTCGACGATGTTCTCGCGGGCGGCCTGCGCCTCCTTTTTGCTGACCCCGTCAGCGGCGACGATCCGGAACGCGGGAAGCCGTCCAGTCGCCGCTTCGGCGGCGCACACCTGAGCGACCGACTGCAACAACTCGCGCAGGCTAATGCGGGGGCGGCGCCACAACTGCTCGCAGACCAGGGCCACCAGCACGAGTACGTGGGCCGGTGCGAGGTCTCCGCGGCCGGTCCGGCGGGGCAGATGCGGCCCGCGGTCGGCGGGTACGTCGTCGCGGCGTTTGTGCAGCCGGACCACCCCGGACACATCGTGGATGTGCAGGCTCCAGCCCAGTTCAGCGCGAAAGAACTCGGTGAGTTCGCGGCGGCCGCGCAGCACGTGCCGATAGCGCACCGGTTCATCAGCGGCGGTGATGCGGCAGATCAGCGTGAGATGCCGCGCGGCTTCGCTGAGGTCCGGGTCGAGGGACCGCTGGGTCATGCCGCCCCCTCCACCCGCGCCGCTACGACACCGGTGTCGGCTGGGCTGACGCTCACCAGCAGGTCGGGGGCCCACAGCACGCCCTCGGCGAACCGGACCGCCACGGTCGCTCCCGGACGAGTGACACGCACGCGCACCACCACGCTCGCGCCCTCGGCTTGGGCCTCGCCGTAGCCGGTGACAGGGTCGGTGGTGTGCAGGGCGGTTTCGACGGCGCTCAGGAGGATGTCCAGCGCCGGCGTTTCCAGGCCGGAGAAGTGGGTCATGCGGACCTCGCCGTCGGTGAGCAGCAGTGCGGTGAACCTGCGCCGGGCGGCGGATTCGGCGGCCGCGCGCTGCAGCGCCGCGGTCCGGGCTTCCCCGGCGTCGGGGACTTTACGGGGCCGGCCGCCGGCCGGGCCGCTACGTTCGTGTTCGCGGAGCACCACCTCGACCTGGTGGCGGCTGATGCCCGCGTCGGCGGCGGTGGCGAAGGCCACCTCCTCGTCGGCGGTGTTGACCGCTGCGTGCACTGAGGGCCATCGGCCGAACGCTGCCGCATACACCCGCCGCGCCTGCGGGTCGTCGGGCTGAGCGTGCAGGCTGTAGGCCAGTTCCCGGAAGTCGGCGGCCAAGTCGGAGCCCCGGCGCAAGGCAGTGTATCGACGGTCGATCGCGACTAGCAGGGTGTGGACCGCTCCTGCGGCGGACGAGATCAGTCGTTGCACCGAACCGTCTGTGCCGAACCACGCCTGCAGGTCCGTCAGGCGGCGCGCCCGCTCGTCGATCCAGTGCTGCTGTTCGCCGGGATCGATCAGACCGGCGTGCATCGCCGCCGTCTCCACCAGAAGCCTTGGCCCTGCGGCGGCGAGTTCGGCCAGGGTCGACTCCACTCGGCGCAGCGCGCGTTCGGACTCGCGCGGGAATTGACGTAACGCCTCGACGACCCGGTCGCGGTTCTCGCCGAAGATCAGGTCGTCGGTCACGTCGGACTGCACCATCTGCGCCAGGGCTGCGTAGAAGTCAGCCGTGACGCGCTGCATCTCCTCTAAGCGGGTACGCACGTCGTCAAGATCGGTGGGCAGCAGTCCCGGGTCCTGTACCGCGTGTTCCAGCAGTGTCCGCAGCGTACGGTCCACGCCGTCGAGGAGCCGGGTCGGCAACTGCAAGGCTCGCCGAGAATCCACGACGGCTGAGCGCACGGCACCGACCACGGCTCGGCCAACCTTGGTCAACGCCCACGCCTCCTGGCGCCGCATCACCGCGTCCAAGCCGGAATTCAGTGCGGCATAGTCGCGGAACGGCTCCACCAGATGCGCGCTGGTCAGGTAGTCGAGGACGTCGCGGAGGTCCCGGTCGGTGATCACGTCGAGGAAACCAACTTCGCGCATCTGCGCTTCGATGTCGTTCAGCGCTGACATCGGCGCACGGGTGGCGAGTTCCTCCAAGGCGGCGAGGGCCGCGGTGTTGCGTTCCCGTGCAAGATCATCCGGTTGACCGAAGCACCGCCACACCACGGGATCGATGTCCTGCCACCACAATCGCGGTGGGTTCGCCATGGCTCCCCTCTCCGTCGGGCGCAACCTACTGCGTCATCATCACAGCACTCTCTGACACATTCCGACATCCTCCGGCCCTGCATCTCCCGCGAGGTCGCGCATACTCCGCTGGTCAGCGAAGTACACTTCGTCGCCGTCCAGGCCATCCATACCGCCCCGACCTCAGCCGACGGCGTCCTCCGCTGCTATTTGTTGGCCGGGGTGATCTGCTGCGGCGTGTGCGGCCGAATCATGGACTCCCACTGGGTCCACGATCGTGCCGGCTACCCGATGCCGACACGGCAACACCAGCACCCGCCCCACCTCATCGAGACGACAGAAGCCCCTCTACGTCCGAGGACCATCTCCTGGACAGGATTCGACACGACAGTTGCCTGCGTCGCCACCACCCGGTGATGCGCGACCAGGATCCAGACAGCGTCGCTGGCCACCTGCGGCTCAACAACATGATCATCTTGTGCTACTACGACGCCTGAGCCATAGAAACTGACACGGTGGTCTTTCCGCTCACCGCCCCGACGAGCGCCCTGACCCGCACAGCAGAAATCCCCACCCATTGGGACGGGGATCGCGCGAAACGCGAACACGAATCACGCTTCGTACGAAAATGATGTGTCCGCGACACGAACGATGCCCAACACGGGTTGCGCCTTCGGCGCTGTTCCGCCCGCACGAAAACCGGGCTACCTGACGGGTCCCGGGCTGACCGCCCGGGACCTGGTTAGCACGAGAGCCTCCTCAGCGGGACGCCGCTAGGGAGTCATCGTTCACCTTGGCCTGGCGCGGAATGGCTCAGTGAACTGCGGAGGTCGTCGACTGCGGGCTTCAACCGGGCACGCTCTTCATCGCCGGCGGCGATGGTCTCGAGAAGAAAGGTCATCAGCCTGGTGAGTGCGGGTGCCGGTTCGGCATACGGATGCCGGGCGCGGGTGAAGTCGTCGAGCGCGGGCTTCGTCGACCCGGTGGGAGTGTCGAGGGCCTGGGCACATCGGGCGATCCCCGTCAAGGTCCAGGCGGCGAAGTCGCGGTCATTGAGCCCGGTGCGGAGGTTGGCTTGGTCGACGAGCTCGGCGAACACAGATCGGGCCGCGCTTGGTCCGTTGGCTCGGCGGACAGCGACACCCTGGATGGCCAGGACGATCAGCGCGTCGGTGCCGCTGTACCGCCGGGCCATCGCGGCCTCGCGGGCAGCTTGGCTGAACCGGCCTTCGTGCATGTAGACCACGCTGAGGGTCGAGCGGGCCTGGAGGGCCACCACTGGGTCGTGGGCGGGAAGGGCCAGCGACACTGCGTCGCGCGCGAGCCGCCTCGCCTGGTCGTGGTCGCCCTGAGCCAGCCGAAGGTCTGCCTGCACGTCCAGGTAGGCCGCCCGCAGCGACTTAACTTCCTCGGTCTCGTCGCGGACGCCATCGAGCAGCGACTCGGCTTCCCGAAACTGTTCGATCTCGACGTACAGACGCGCCAGGCGCAACTCGATCGGAATCCGGCGGCCGGGATGCGGCCCGGCCGCACGCAGCGCCTGGGCCAGGTACCGCCGTGCGAGGGTGTACTGGCCGTCGCGTCGCCGGCACCGGGCCATCCCGGCGAGTGATCCAGCACGTACCGCAGGGTCGTCCGGCGCCATCTTGAGCGCCTTCTCAAAGTTGGTGAACGCGTGCCCCACGCTTCCCTGGGCCCACTCAAGGCCAGCGAGATTGATCAAAATTCTGGCTCGCCAGCCAGGCTTGTCGTCGCCGGCAAGCGCGTACGCGGCCCGGTAGAAGTCCGCCGCACGTCCGAAGTGACCGCTGGCATGGTGCAGGTAGCCAAGGACGTTGTAGTTGGCCGGCCTCTCGGTGGCCTCGATCTGCTCCGCAATCAGCCGCCGTGGCCGCCGAAATAGCATAAGGGGACTGCCATCTGTGACCTTGGCTTCTATATCCTCGATCGACCTTAAGGCCCCGTCTACCCGGTCGGCACGCAGCCAGGCGTCAACCTCGGCCAGATACGACGGGGAATTGGCCCAGTCCCCATGATGGTCGGCCTGGCGTCGTGCCCGCAGCCGCCAGGCAGCACCGATCAGCAGCCGCCGATCAGCAGCCATGCTCTCCCGGGCAATCTTTTCCCGCCAGACCAGCACCCGGCTCGCCTCGGCCGGCTCTAGGAAGAACGTCTGCTGCTGACGGTCAGTGTGGATAGCATGTCGACTCAGCTCAATCAACTCGCTGCGGACGAAGCCCATTTCGAGATGGTCGTCGGGTGGGCGAAATTCGTTGGCCAAAGCCGTGACCACCTTGGCGTCGACCGGAGTAGCGAACGCGGCGACGGCCCGGTAAACCTGCCGACGGTCGGAGCGGAAGGCCGTGGTCATCCGGCTCCGCAGACGGTCACCGACACCGTCCACGCCGGTCCGAGCAGCCCAGCCATGCACTTCGCCGGCCAAGTCGAGCGGCGTCGTGCCCTGGTCCGACTCCAGGACCGCGTCGAACAGCTGGGCGAGGCGCGGTCTGCCGCCGAGATCCCTGCGAACTTCATCCAGCCGACGGTCGTCGAGCGAGGACAGCAGGCCGGCGCGGCCACCTGCGCTCCTCTCGACGAACGTGCGGAAGTAGTCAAGCGGTAGGCCATCCACCGCGACCCGGCAGGCTGCGTCGACCCAGGTCCCGCCTGCCCCCGCCATCGGGACGACGCTGGAGATCAACATGACCTTGACGCCGTGCCGCGGACCAGTGGCAATCAAGTCGAGCGCTTCGTCGAGGGCAAGGTCGGTCAACTTGTGGTCGTCATCGAGCAATCGTTCGACCGAGTCAAGCACGATGATGGACGGCTTCCTCGTCCTGCCGCGCAAGATGGCCTCCAATTGCCCGAGCGGCGAACTATCCAGTGGTAGCTCGGCCTCGGCATCCACCCCGCCCGTCTTCAGGGCGCGCAACAGGGTGTCCACGGTCGGAGAAAAGGCCGGGGTCACCAAGTACCATCGGTGGTCGATTCTTACGTTGGCCAGGACGCGCCGGACAAGCTCGGTCTTGCCGACGCCGGCCGGGCCGTGCACCACGATCAGCCGCGAACGCGGGTCACGCAACGCCCACCGGAGCCTGAAGCGCTCGCCGCGACGGTCCACGAAGAATCCGAGCACCTGCCGGGCTTGCTCGGCAGCCCTCGAGGTGGAACCGGTCCCCCGACCGTCTTGGCGACGCTGTGAGATCGCCACCCGCAGGGCGGCGATCCCGACCAATAAAGACAGGATACTGGCGAACTTGTCACCGCGGTCGATTGCCCGCAGAAGCCCGTTGTCCTGATCGTCGCTAAGCAGGCCCCACCATCGCGGCACGTCGCCGACCATCAGGACCGTTCCCGAGACGAGCGCCGCCACGGCCACCCAAAGTGATCGAGGTCTGACTAGCCGCACCATAGTGCCATCATGAGGGTCTGGATCGCCTGCCGGAACTCCTCTCCACGCCGGCATTCTGCAGGTGACCGTCGCTACGAGAGGTGACCGGCGCGGAGGGCGGCCATGACCACCCGGACGTCCAAGAGCGACGGCGCGGACCGCGGATACCTCCGGACTGCGACCTCGTCGAAAACCCGCTGGTCGAAATCCCCGTCGGGCAGGTGCTGCCACTCCCTGAGCTCTCGGGCGACCGACAAGATTTCATTTCGCTCTTGCAGCGTGACCCGGATGTTGAGCATCTTCGCCTGCCGGATGATCTCCCGGTCCTCCTCGGTGATCGGGAGAAACGACCCGAGCCCGAGGTCGTTGTCGACGACCATCCTTCAACGCTAGGGCCGAGGGACCGGGCAGAACCACGACATGTTGCGGCGGGTTCCCGCCGGGTCTGCGCCGGTACCACGCCGCGCTCCCTACCCTCGTCGCCATGGATCTCGCGGTGATCGACCCCCTGCCGATGTACCGGCACGGGGTTATCGCCGTGCTTTCCGCAGCCGGATACCAGGTCGGCATCCCGACGGACCCGCTGGCCTGGGCCCGTCAGAGCCATGCCGGCCTGATGCTGCTGACACTGGCCAACGCGACGGACTGGAACCTACTCGGACGGGTAAGGCAAGACGCTCCGGAACGCAGCGTCATCGCAGTATTGAGCGAGGAGTCGGCAGGCCTGGGCGCGCGTGCGGTACGCGCCGGGGCGCGGTCGGTGCTGCACCGCGAGGTCTCTGCGGCTGCACTTCGACGGACCGTGGAGGCGACGATCGACGGGCAAACGGTCGTACCCGCCGCAGTGGCCGCCGCACTCGCGGGAGCGGAGGGCAACCCCGTAGTCACGGCGGATCAGCTGACCTGGCTACGTCACCTCGCGGCCGGAATGACGGTCGCCGAACTGGCCCGACTGGCCGGCTACTCCGAGCGCGCGATGTACCGCCTATTGCAGACCCTGTATCGACGGCTCGGCGCCCGTACGCGGATCGAGGCGATTGTCCGCGCCCAGGAACAGGGCTGGCTGCTTTCCAGGTGATTGCCTATGCGGCGAGCCGACGTGACGTTCGCGGAGACGGACGCTATCAGGGGCTCCTCGCACTGGACGTCTCCCGCACCAGCCAAGACATGGCGCTTCAGCCCAGCTACGGTACGCGGCGCCTAAGACGCAGGCTGGACCGAGCACCGCTTAACGAAGGCCCTGACGAAGATCGCCGAAGGCGGACAGCCGCAACCGCTGGGCTACCTGCTCGCCGACGTCGCCCGCCAACACCGATCTGTACGGGTCGCACCCGTGGCCAGCACCCTGGTCAGCGACGACACCGCGCTGCTGATGCAGATCTGCGCCGACAACCGGCTGGACAAGCTCAACCTGCGTCTGCTCGCCCCGACCGTGCTGGCGATTCAAGCCACCACGGCCGACACTATGGCCGCCCTACGCAAAGCCGACTACCGCCCCGCAAGCAGAGCCCCGACGGCCGCGACGTCATCGAGAAAACCCGCCGCCACCGCGCCTGACGGTCTGGAGAATGACGATCAGCGCTCCCATTCCGGGCAGTGGCGTCTGAGCCGATGCAGTCCTACCGGGAGCCCCGTCCGAGCTGGAGCAACGACACACCATCGCGTACCTGCTCGGGCACCATGAAAACGATAAAACTGCTCTCAGCCGACGAACTCGAGCGGCTGGTCACCCAATCCCCAAAGCGTCCTAGGAGGATAGGGTTTCGGCTGGCCTCGACCACCCGCCCGGAGAAGCGCGGCAAGTCACTCGCGGCGTCGGGTAGCACAACGCGCTTCTGATCCGCCGCCGACGCAGCAAGTGTCAGGATGGGCGGCTCTTCACCGTCCCGGTGTCCGGAGACGGCTATCCCTCGCGGGATCTGGTCGCTGCGGGACCATCTGGCGCAGCAGAGGGTGCAGCTGCCGCTGCCCCGCTATCCGACGGCAGGCCAGGCCAACTGTCACTGCGGCCTGTCCCATCCGATGTTCATCCGGATGATCGAACGCAGAATGTTGTTGAGCCCCGCCAGCTCACCGGGGCTTCGGAGGACAGCCAGTGGCAGGTGTCCGATGTGCAGTGGGCCGACGCCGTACAGCACGTCGTCGAGCGCGGCGGACACGGCCGCCCCGACCAAAAGGTTGGTTGCGTCGTCCTGGTCCATCCGCTCCGAGGGCCAGCAGTACTCATCCTCGATCACGCGCAACGGCGGGAACAACCACCAGTTGCCCTCATGACCAAATGAGTCCGGGTTGACGAAACGCAGAGCGCCCTCACCGACGAAGTTCAGGCCGAAGTGCGAGATCGTGTGCAACGTCTCGGCACGTTCCTGATGCAGCCGCGCGGCATAGACCAGGGTGGCGTTCGGAAGAGCCTCGATCGGATGCGCTGGCCGTCGCGCCGCCTCCCGCAACGTCGATAGATCAGTCAGGTCGGCGACGACTCGCCCGATCCGCAGGCCCGTCTCGGCTTCCCACCGCTCGTGACAGGAAGCTACCGTCGCTGCTGTCGCCGGCACGGACTCCAGCTCCACCGGCCGACGAGACAGTGTCCTCGCGGCGTGCAGGAAGCGCGTAGGTGGGTCGAGTTCTGCCCACTTGACGACGGAACCCCCGGGGTGGAGGCCAGGCACGACCGGGTTGAGGGCGAAATCGATGAGCGCGTGGACGACGTCGGGGCCGATGTACCTGCCCGCGAGCCGTTCTGCCAGTCGGTAAGGAATGCCGTACTCGCCGGTCAGGGTATGGCCGAGCATCCGCATCAGCGACGGATCAGTGAAGGGGCGCAGGGCGCCCAGCGCCTGAGGGTAGAGCTCATCGAGGACCGCGGCGCATTCGAACAGGAGCCGCGTGGTCAAAAGCGCACCATCGACATGAACGCACGTCCCCGGCCCGGTCACGATCACGTCCGGCACGGTGCCGGGAAACATTCCTTCGCCGGCGGACTGTTGCCAGGTGACGGTGAGCGCTCGAGCCATGCCCTCTCGCGTCATCGTTTCCACGACGGATGGGCCAGGGTCGATCAGCATTTGGTACGTGCACAGCAGGTCGATCCAGTCCTGGCTGAGCGAGTCAAGGTCCGTCCCGGCGAGGGCACCGCCCTGGAGCGAGAGCAGAGGCTCGCCGCCCGCACGGGCCGCCGCGGCCGCGGCCTGCTCCGCCGGACTCAGTTGGCTCAGCAGGTATGTGGCGAGTGAGTCACGGGTGCGCCGCAGCAATGTCAGCAGCACCCCGATGGAGGATCCGTGGTATCGCGCCCAGTGGCTGCTCTCGTGCAGGTAGCGGTAGTGCCAAGACAGAGCGGCTGTCACGGGGTCCCGAGGCTGCCCGGGTGGGGAGTCTAGGAACAGCAGCTGGCTTCGCAGGTTCAGCTCCGCCCCGAAGGGCGACCGGAGACGACTCAATGCTGGCGCTACCTGTCCTGTTCGTCGTCTGGCCGGTCGGTCTTCTCGACCACCTTGCCACGATCGCGGGCACGGTCGGCCAGCAGGCGGATCGTGTCGTAGACGGCGGAGGTCACGACGCCGGACGCGATGGTGATGGCGATTTCCGCCAAGGCCCCGTGACGAAGCACGCCCTGACCAGACGCATCGGCCGAATTGATCGTGACAGTGCAGACGCCGGCCAGATCAGGGTGGGCGGCCAGATCGTCGGCCAGCACCTTGAGGTTCGACTCTTCTCCCTCGTAGACGAGTATCGGCACCAACTACCTCCAGTTGTCGTGTCCACGTTTCGCCTTGCCGCCTGCCGCCTGCCGCGGACCGCGGAAGCGTCGGCAGGTCTCGCGCCGCTACGACGTTACCGTTGCCCGGCAACCGCCCACGGGTACGGACTTTCAAAGCCGAGGCCATGACGCACCAATCGGCGGCGACCTGCTGGCGCTGCCCGCGGCGACGGCGAGCAGATGTGGTTGGCCGGTGATGGCGGCCCGCTGCGGCTGGCGTGGCGATTGGGCGTCGCGTGATCTGTGGCTGCACTCCGAGGCCGGCGCCCACCTCGCCGAAAGCGTAGGCCGGGCTCGATGTCGCTGGCGACGGCTGCGTCCAAGGGTCAATCACCCCGGGCGGCGTCATGCGGTTCCGGTAGGTGCCGACAGTGAGCCGGGCGCCCGGTATCTCGACGCGGGCGCCTATCGAGCGAATGCAAACGATCACCGACCCATAACCTTCGCACCCAACTGCCCATGCGGCGAACACGACGCCGACGCGTCGGATTTCTGGGTCCGCGTCGGCAACGCGACCAAACAGCTTCACGGCGACGACCTCATCAAATATCAGGCAGAGCACTGGGGATAGGGCAAGCTGCCCAGCGCCTGTTGTGTTGCGGGAAGCGGGATGCTTCGAGGGCGGCGCTTGAGACCATCCCCATCTTCGCTGGAACCTCACCCGTCCGGATGAAAGGAGTCAGCTGAGTGCGCCCGGCAGGCGGTACGGCAGGCCACCCTGAGCGGCTGATGCATAGGCGGCTGTGATCGCATGTGCGACAACGAGTGCGGGTCGCGCCAGCTCTGCTTCCATAGCAGGCGAGGCCACCTGGCGGAGTACATCATCGGCGAGGGCGGGTAGCCAGTCGTTGTGGGTGTGGCGACTCTCTGGCATCTCGGTCAGTCGCCAGGTTCGCCGCCCGGCGGGGCTGTCCTCGACGAGGGTGTCGTCGTTCAGGACGACCGTGCCGTGTGTGCCGGTGAGGCTGTAGGTGTTCCTCCGGCGCGGGGCTCGCCATGAGAGCAGGATGTGGGCTTCGATCATGCCGCTCATGTCGAACACCAACTCGACGTGGTCCTCTACCCCCAGGGTGTTGTATCCCATCGTGCAGCCGACCAGGTGGACATGCATCCCGGTCAGCCATTCGGCAAGGTACACACAGTGCGGGCCGTGATCGACAAGGACACCTCCCCCGGAGACTGCGGGGTTGCGGCGCCACGACGGGTTCCAGTCCGGAGATCCGCTTGCCGACGTGGGGCGTTCGATTCTCATGTCGAGGCGCTGCAGGGGTCCGATTCGTTCGGGAGCGCCGAGTTCGCGGAGACGCTGTAGCAGCGGCGAGTGCACGTAGTTGTGGCCGGGGTAGATGATCCTGTTACGTTGCCGGGCAAGCGCGATCAACTTCGCTCCGTTGCCGGGGTCGAGGAAAGTGGGCTTCTCACAGAACACGTGGGCGTCGCGCATGAGCGCCTGCTTGGTGTATGCCTCGTGGCTGGTCGGCGGCGTGCAAATCAGCGCCAGGTCGATATTTACGTCGATGTCGTCGAGAGTGGCTGCGACGGCGGCGTGCGGGAAGCGGGCTCGTGCGGCGTCGCGCCGTCTTGGCGTGGGGTCGAGGATGGCTACGATCCGGGTCTGAGGCATGGTGTCGTAGCACCGGGCGTGGGCTTCGCCTGCCCGCCCGTATCCGATGACACCAACGTTGATCATGTCGGGGCCTTGTAGCGCTGTAGCACTGACACGAGGGTGTCCACGGCTGCGGTGAGTTCGGTCTCGTCGGCGGTTAGCGGCGGGTAGAGCCGCAGGGTGTGCCCTCCGGTCATGACCAATACTCCGGCGGCTACGAGCTGCTGGAACACCTCGCGCAGCTGCTCCTTGCCGGTGACGTTCAAGCTGATCCCGATCGCCATGCCGATACCGTGGACGCTGCTGACCAGCGCCAGCCCGGCGAGGTCCTGGCGCAGCCGGGTGAGCGTGAGAGCCCCCACCTCGCCCGCTCTGTCTGCCAGCTGCTGCCTGTGTACGGTCTGGGCCACGACGGCGACGGCACGGCATGCCAGCGGAAAGCCGCCGTAGCTGGAGGAGCTGGCGCTGGGCGCACCGAAGGGTCCTCGCTGCATGAGTTCCGCCGGGGCGCAGACGGCGGAGACGGGGTAGCCGTTGCCCAGGCCCTTGCCGAGTACGACGACGTCGGGGCGTACGTCTGGTTGGTCGCTGGCGAGGATGGTGCCCGTGCGGCCCATGCCGGTCATGGACTCGTCGGCGATGAGCAGTGCGCCATGTTCGTCGGCGAGGCGGCGCAGGGCACGGAGGTAGCCCGTAGGCGGCACCACGTTGCCTGCGCGGCCTTGGACGGGTTCGACCAGGATCGCTGCGAGGGATCCGGTGGACTGCTCACGCAGGATGTCGCGGGCGAGGTCGACGCAGGCGAACCCGCAGGCTGGCGAGGTCAGGCGCAGGGGGCAACGTGAGCAGTTCGCGTATGGGGCGCTGATGCTGCCGGGTGCGGTGGGTCCGAGGCCCGTGCGTGCCCCGCTGGTGTGCGCGAGGCTGCCCAGTGTGCGGCCGTGGAAGGACTGCCAGAAGGAGAGGATCTCGAAGCGGCCGGTCGCGGACTTCGCCAGCCGGATGGCCGATTCGACGGCCTCGCTGCCGCTGCTGTAGAGCTGTATGCGGTCAAGGTGAGCCGGCAGCAGGTGCCGCAGCAGGCGCGTCATCTCCAGGCGGGCGTCGCTGGCGTGCGCTCCGATCATCCAGCTGCCTATCTGTCGGGTCAGGGCTTCGACATACGCCGGATGCGAGTGGCCGAGGAGGTTGACGCCGGCGGCGCCCATGAGGTCGGCGATCCTGCGCCCGCTGGTGTCTGTGAGGTGCATGCCTGCCGCTTCGGTGACGGCGAGACCTGCCCACCGGACCGCCTCGGAGATGCCCGGTCCGAGGACGGTCAGCTCCTCATCCCAATGCGCCTGGCCGCTCACGACGTCGTCTCCCTGGCGTTGGTGGACGCCACCCTGAACCCGCCCGCGGGGTGGCGATCGGTGGCGAGCATGCGGTTGCGGGTGAACGAGTTCGCGCACTCGGTGGCGTAGTAGAAGGCTCCGCCGCGGATGACGTATCGCTCCCCCGGTCGGGTGCTGGCCATCTCGCGTCCGTCGTCGTGGCGATAGGGATAGCCGAATGTCGGTTGGTGTCCGCTGTGCCCCCAGAGGCTGCGGGTCCATTCCCAGACGTTGCCGATCAGATCCTGGCAGCCGGCCTCGTTGTCGCCGTCCGGGGAGAACTGGCCGGGGGCGACGACCGTGCCGATGCCGGTGGCGCGGATGTTGGCCCGACGTGGATCGGGTACGTCTCCCCAGGGGTGTCGCCCGCCTCGGTCGTTGCCTGCGGATGCCTCCCACTGCGCTTCGCTGGGCAGGACGATGCGCTGGTCCGGAGCCAGCGCCCTGGTGTGATGCAGGTGGCGGGTCAGCCAGGCGCAGTAGCGCAACGCGTCGAGCCAGGACACCATGACCACGGGAAGGTCGTCCCGCCACAGCGAGTCGTGGGCCTGCCAGTGGTCGGGGCAGGGGCCGCCCTCGGCTGCGAGGAAGGCAAGATATTGGCGGTTGGTCACTACGGTGCGGGCCAGCCGGTACGGCTGTAGGCGAACTGTGTGTCGTGGGCGGCAGTCGTCCTGTCCGTGCGGTGCGTCGACGCCGAGGATCACCTCGCCGCCGGTGTGGGGCAGCAGGTCGGGTACCGCCGGTTCCTTCAGCGCTGCTTCGTGGACCTCGCGTGGGATGACGCCGTCGGCCAGCAACTGACGCAGCGACGGCTGCCGGTCTTGCCGTGACATCGTGTCGGCATAGCTGCGGACGGCCTCGGCGCGGTCGCTGGCCGCCAGCCGCAGGAGGCTGGCACGTGCGAACGGGGTAGATGCGGCCAGCGCGGCGAGTTCGGTGACCGCGTCGAGGCGGGAACCCGGGTCGGGCGATGTGAGATCCTCGCGGACGTAATCGGGCAGTTGCTCGCTGACGTATCGGGACGTGATCGCAGCCTGGCTCGCGCTGACGGCGAGGTGAGGGCTCCCGCCTGCGGCGACGACGCGTTGCCGGGCGAGGTCCAGCAGGTGCGGCACTGCCTGCTGGGTTCCCGAGGCTGCGAGGTCGCCGAGGACCGCAGCGAGGCCATCGTGGCAGGTGCTCTCGGGCGTCGTATCCGCGGCGGATGGCGATGCGAGCACGAAGGCGCCCGCAAACGCGGGGGCGACGGCGCCCACCGTGTCGCGAGCGGAGACGAGGTCTGCGCAGACGATGACCGGCTTTCCCGCTTCTGGAAGAACGACCGCCGACAGCTCATCGATCCGAAGCATGCTGTTGGGGCGTCCCGGAACGGAGCCGGGCAGCGCCAACGCGGTGATATCGCCGTCGCGACGGGTGAACGTGACAGCGTGGCCCGCCAGGCAGACCAGCAGCACATCCTGCCCGCCGAGAGCCTTCCTGGCATCGTCGATGGCGCGGCGGGCGGCGGCAGGGTTGCCGAGTCGCCGGTCGGCAATCACGATGGTCTTGCTGTCGAAGTGGTGGTCGAGCTGCCAGCGCAGCTCGGCCTGCATCTCGCCGTGCGCCGCCCAGCCGATCGTCGGCAGGTGCCGGTAGGTGGTCGGCGCGAGAAATAGTGCGCCGATACTTACAGGTATTCGCGGAGCCATGTCACCGTCTCGCGGTACACGATGTCCCGTTCCTGCGGTTCTTCGAGGCAGTGATCGCCGTCGGGCACCCCGACTACCTTGTGCGGTCCTGAGACCAGGTCGGCCGCGCGTACGCTCTGCCCGAATGGCACCTCGCCGTCGGCTTCTCCGTGAACCAAGAGCACCGGGGTGGACAAGCCGCGCAGCGGTGAGCTGACGTCCTGCACGTCCTGCAGCTCGTCGAGGAACGCCACGCCGATCTGCTCGCCGTCGAGATCCACATAACCGTCGCGCCGTGCCGCGCTGAGGTTGTCCTCGCTCACGTAGGACTCGAACGCGCCGTCGAGCAGCCAGATGGCCGGCCACAGCAGCACGACCGCCCGGTATGCCGGGTCGAAGCCAGCTAGGCCGACGGTGGCGCCGAAGCTCTCCCCTATCAGCGCCCAGGCAGTCGGCTGATACCTGCCATCGACGAAGCTGCGGACCGCTCGCAGGTCCTCGACCTGCCGGGCGATGGTCATATTCCGGTAGCTGCCGGTGCTTTCGCCGCAACCACGAAAGTCGAAGCGCACGGAAGCGATCCCGGCAGCGCCGAGATGCGCGGCAAGGTCGACGTAGAGGTCGGCCGGCCCGTCCTTCTGCCCACCCGGTCCGCCGTGCAGCATCATGACCATGCGTTGCGGCGACCCGGTGGTCGGTGTCGCGACGACGGCAGCGAGCTCGTCATTGCCCACACCGATCCGGTGACGTGTCTGCTGGATCATGAAAACCTGCTCCTCGTCTCTCGGTGGCGCGGGCAATCAGTCGCCGCCGACCGTCTGGCTGGTGAACCTGATTCTCGGACGCCGGTACGCGGCCAGCCACAGCCACGGCATGAACAGCGCTCGGGTCGCATAGCGCGAGGTGGCCTCCGCTTCGGACTGCTCGCCAGACAGCGACAGCTGCCGTGCGTCTGCAGCGGCCTTACGCGCGTGCCCGTGTGCTCTGAGCAGGCGCCCCCGGAAGAGGTTCAGCCGAGCATCGGTCAGGTCGATGCGGACCAGCTGACGGACGTCGCGGTATTCCTCAGCGATCTGCCGCGCCTGACGAAGCAGCAGACCCGAGTCCGCGAATGCCCGCCGCATCAGACTCACCTCCGCCAGATCCCTGATCGCGTATGCCTTGCCCCGCTCCCAGGGCAACTGCTCACAGGCTTCCAGGAACCGGCGCACCGTCTGCTCACACGAATCCAGCTCGCCCAGATGCCAGTAGGCGGCTCCGACCAGCGACTGTATGTCGATCATGTTGTTCGGGTCGCCAGCTGCCCGGGCGATCTCCTCGGCATCTTCCTGAGGGTTCTTGACCACGGCGAGGGCTTCGGCCGCTTGGCCGGCTCGGAACAGTGCGAAGCCGACGCACCGGAGCTGTCGGGCGATCTCCCGTGCCGAGCCGGCGTCCCGGGCGATACCGAGCCCCAGCTGGGCTGTGCGAGCCGCCTCCTCAGCCTCACCGCGCACCGCGTGCGTAGATGAGATCACTGACAAGGCCAGCGAACGCTGCTCATCGTTCCCCAGCGCCGTCGCTGCCTCGTACGCGACCCAGCCGAGTTCGATACGGTCGTCGAACAGACCCAACGTGAAGAAGATGTCGAGCGTGACCTCGAACAGCTTCACGCACTGCTCGTACGCCTCATGCCGGTGAAGGTCGCGGACGAGCAGCCGTATCGCCTCGATGTGCGCGCCGGCGCCGGCGGCGTCCTCCCAGTCCTGGCTGAAGCGGGCGATGAAGTGCTCCGCCAGCCTTCCCGCGAATGACACAGTCTCGCCGGACGCTGTGTGGTTGAGCACGAATAGCCGCAGCGCAGCCGAGCATGTGTACACCGTCACGCCGTGCTGCTGGCGCGACGAGAGCAGCCCATCGGACCACAGCCGCTCGACGAGGACGCCCACGTCGGCCGCCGGGACCGTGAGCGCCACTCGCAACTGCTCAGCGTCGGCGCTGCCGCCCAGGTAAGCGCACACACGCAGCAGGCTGCGCCCCATGTCGTTCACTTCCTGCCACACCACGCTGAATAGCGCGTCAGCCAACTGCGTCGACCCGCTCTCAAGCTGACCAAGCCGGTCCGAAAGACTCCGGCCGTCTCGAGAACAGGCCAGCACGAACAGCTCAATCGCCCTCGGATTACCGCCGAGCAACCGATGGATACGCTCGAACGTGGCAGCATCAGCTCCGACGATCTCCGGAACGCTACGGCGCCGGGCCTCCCGAAGTAGCAGCTCCTGCATGTACTGCAACTGAAGCTCTTGCAGCAGCACCCGCGGCGCCGGCAGCCGACCAGGAGTGTTGGCGCTAACGATGGCCAGCGAGCCGCTCGGCAGGGTCCTGAGGAAGTCGATCAGATGCTGCGCATCGGCAGCGGTCAGCCGCAGGTTGTCGACAACCAGGACAGCCGGATGGTCAGCCAGGTGTGCACGTAGCGCCTCGGCCTTGTGCTCGGCGGGAGCCGCTGACAGTGCCGGACTTCCGGTGGCGAGTCCAAGCGTGCGGGCAAGGTCCGCGAGACTCAGCACGCTGTTATGAGCGTCGAACCAGACCAGCGACGTGAACCCGTGGCCCGGCTTCCGCGCCGGCCGGCGCTCGGCAAGCCGATGCGCCACCTCCGTGGCCAGCGCGCTCTTGCCGACACCAATGCTGCCCTCGATGGAAACCAGGTACTCGCCTCGGTCGAGATGCTGCAACGCCTGAGCCACCTCATTGCCGCGGTCGACGAGTTGGGTACGAGACGGCAGCAGCACCTTCGGCTTTCCTGACCGGTTCCTGCCAGCTTCGCGGAGACGCACGATCAGGGGCGGCAACCCCAGGACAGCGGCGACCACCGCCAGCAGCCCGGAGATCAGGCCGAGCCACTCGCTCACGCCGGAGGTGAAGCCACCCACAGAACAGACCTCACTCGCACGCCACCATCACGGTCGGTCATCTATCGACCACAGAATGACGATCATCCCCCGCCAGTCTTACGGACGTCCACGTCGGACGCAATGCTTCGACTGCATCGGCGAAGTGCCAGTGAATTCGGCGCTGCCCACGCCTCGACCTTGCCCTGCATCCAGGGCTCTTCGACGTCCTGGAGCGTCTCGACCAGGGACTTCTTGATGTCCACGCCGCCGCCTGAACTTCGGCCGTACTACCCCCGCCGGCAGAACACCCCCGTCGTGGCTGGTGTTGACAGCCGACACGGGCTGAAGCAGCGTGATCGATAGCGCGTTAGGAGGCGACCTCAGTGGCAGCGACCGGCACTCGCCAGCTCGGCAGGTGGCTCGTACATGCCTTGGGAAACCTTGGAGGCAAAGCCTCGCGGCCCGTCGTCTTGAAGGAGATCGAAAGGCTGTACAGCACATGCTTCACCAGTGAAGACCTCGCGCAGCTGTCCAGCAGGGGCGGCGAGCTGGCATGGCGCAACCAGATGTCCGTAGCGCGTCGCGCGCTGGTCGACGACGGTGCCCTCTATCCACCGGACAGGTTTGGTAGGGGAATTTGGTCGCTGACCAGCGACGGCTTGGAGGACTACCGGCGTACGCACGCCGCCCCCGGGCCTGTAGCAGATACGACTCTCTGCCCGACGTTCCGCGCGCTGGCCAACAACGTCGCCACAATGTACGACCGCGGTCGGTCAGTCCGCTTGGTACCGGGCGAGACCACCTTCACCGACAACCTCCTGTTGCACCTCGCTCTCACCCATCCCAGACGGGTCCGGGTGGAACGGTTCGGTTCCCATCGCGAAGCAGACACCGGCGCGGATTGGGAGTGGTGGGTGCACCATCACGGCAGCTATTTCGGGTTCCGTATGCAGGCCAAGCGGCTGAGCCCGGACTCCGATCGGTTTGCGCTGGACCAGCGTGCAGCTGCTCGCCATCCAGGTCAGCTACAAATAGAAGTCTTCGCAGATTCCTGCCGCAAGGAGAACATCCCCGGGCTGTACTGCCTCTATAGCGACCGCCAGCCGGAAAGTCTCCCTGCCATCGGAAACAACCGAGCATGCCCACACGGACATCTAGATCATTCTCAGTGGGGATGCGCTCTACTGCCCGTTTCCGCCGCGCTCACGCACGTTCGCGCTGGCCACACCCTGCGCTCGGATAAGGTGCTGTCTGATGCCTGGCCCTGGTACCAGCTCGTCTGCCAATCCGGAACAGCAAACGTGGCTACGGCAGTGAGACGGTTGTTCGCCACAGCAGGTCAAGCTGCGCTGGAGTCACACGACAGATATGGAGGGTCTACCCCACCGGACGACGTGCGGCGGCACTTTGAGGTTGGTGACGAGGTGCCTCTCGAACATCGGCCCCGGCTGGCAGGCGTAGTACTCATCGATGCTGGCCGCCTGAACAACCAGGTGTACGCCGGACGCCAAGACAGCCACTGAGCCATCACGAACCTCTACAATCAAGCCGACCTGGATGCCAGGAACCAGGAGTCTGCGGCGGAGGACGAGCAGTGATCGATCAGGTGATCGAGCAGGTCAACCTTTACATACCGCCGGAGATCCAGACTCGAATAGCCACGGGAGAATTGTTCCGCATCGGCAGCGTGGTTCGAGATGCCGCCACGGGACAAGTCTTCAAGCACCTGGATGAGGTCGCCGGCCCGGTAAAGAACCAAGCAGAGCGGGCTGTAGCGAGTCTCAGAGGCGGGCTACGAAACCCGTGGGTCATCGTCGGGGTCACCGCCGCGGGAGTGGCAGTCGTTGGAGGCGCCGCGCTGATCGCCGCAAGGAAGCGCAAGCGTGTAGTCCCCGACTGCCTCAAGAACTTCAACGCCTCGTTGCGCGCTTACCTGGAAGCAGCTCGCGAAGGACGACTTGACATCGGCGTCGTCAGCCAGCTCATTTCCGACCTGGATGCGGTGCAAGTCTATTCCGTCGACGGGGTTATCACCGTTGATCTCTCGGTCGAGCAGTGGAAAACGCTGGTCAACCTCATAGGCGATTACACGCGAAAATTTGCCGAGGCGAACTCCATAGACCTGGACGAGGTTCTAGGAGACGCGGCCGATTCCGAGGACGATAGCGTTGTCGACCTGCGCCGTTACCTTGAGGTTCAGAGAAAGATCTTTGCCAGACGGGCGGCATGATCATCTGGCTCGATGGCATATGGTGGACCGGCAGGCAATCGAACCCTGGTCCCGCGCCGTTCCGCGTGCGGTCTTCGGCGCGGTCGAGACCATTCCCAGCCTGTTGGGCTCGTAATTCGGTGCGGGTTTCTGCGACGTGCGCCTTTGTCTGCCCCGGCGGTAGCCGCAGTGACGATGACGCGCTCCAAGTACTTGCCCACGACCAGCTTGATCGGATCTCCGCGAACTGCTCGACGCTGAGTCGGGCCGCGGAACCCTGTTGGCTCAGCTCGGACTCTCCAACGTGGCTGATGCAGACCGGGACCAGCTCCGTCGCCCTCGGCGCGTCATCTGCCTCCTTCGGCTCGCGGCCAGCAGCTCGGCGGGCGGGCGCACCCGCGAAGTAGCCCGTCACTTCCGGCTCACCACCACCAGTTCGTCCCGTGCCCGGGTCGCCGCCACGTACCTCAACGACCTGGCCCGCAGTTCCGCGTCCGAACGTTCGGATGGGTCCAGCGATGCGAGGCGGGCCAGTTCGGCGGGCGACGGCTTGCCGATCACGAGGACGACCTTGGAGAACTCCGTACCCTTCGCACGGTGCATGGTGAGGACCGGCACGCGTCCAACCGGGGGTCGGTCGCGATCGACGGCGCGAGCGTCGATGCCGTGTTCGGTGAGGGCGGTAGCGACGCGGTCGCGGTGGAACCTGTCCTGAACGAGGACCGCGACAGTGTCGAGGGCTACTCCATCATCGAGCCAGGCACGGACGTGGCGGACGACGGCCTGGAGTTCGCCAGCGAGGGATTCGACGAACTCGACGGTGGGGGCAGGACCGGTGCGGGCGGAGCGGTAGCCGGTTTCGTCGGGTTCCTCCTCGAGGTCGACGTACTCGCCGCCGTCGAGGATGCCCATTGCGAAGTGGAGGTTCTGCGCGGTGGTGCGGTAGTTGAGGGTGAGGCGCTGGGAGCGGCCAACGATGGCGACGCCGTAGCGCCCGAGTACGGCGCGTGTGCCGTAGATCCGCTGGTGTGAGTCCTCGGCGATGAACAGATCGTCAGGGTGTTCGTCGACGAGGGCACGCAGGAGTTGCCATTGGGTAGGTGACAGGTCCTGGCCTTCGTCGACGAGCACGTGGTCCGCGGGCCGGTCGGTCTGCGTCACCAGGTAAGCGGCTGCGACGGCGGCGGCCTCGGTGAAGTCGAGGCTGCCGTCTATGCGGCTCTGCGCACGATACGCGGCTATCAGCGCCCAGACGGCGGAGCGCCTCGCGCGGTCGAGGGCGACGCCGCGTCCGGGGCGGCGTACCCGCAGGTAGGCGGCCTCGTCGTGGACCTTGTGGGGCAGCACGACGTGCGCGTACTCGCTGGCGAGGAACGTCTCGTTGGCGAGTTCGTGCGGCAGGGTGGTTCCAGTCGACTCGATGATCTCCCGCCAACGCGTGCCGGATGTGCGGGCCAGCGGCGCGGACCGTTGCTCACCGAGGACGTTGCGCATCGCGGAGGCTAGACCACTCCCGGCGCCGCGAAGCACGGCGGAAGCCAGTGCGTCCACGCCGGTCACATGGACGCCGGGCTGGCCGAGAGCCCTGGTCTGGGGCACCTGCGGGTCGAGCTGGGTGAGGCCGTCGCCGAGTGCCTCGGCGAGGTTCGTGGTGAACGTGGTCAGGACGATCCGCGCGTCGGACTCTCGCCGGGCGAGCGCGCGGGCGCGGTGGACGAGGACGACGGTCTTTCCGGTGCCCGCGCCACCGGAGAGACGGAAGGGGCCGTTGTAGCTGCGGTCGACGTAACGACGCTGGTCGGGGTGCAGGAAGATCCGCCACGCCCCGAAGTCGCCGTTCTCGATGACACGGCGCAGCTCGTCCTGGTCGTCGATGAACGCGTACTGGAGAGCGGCCGCGGGCCGCTTGAGGGACTGCAGGACGTCGGCATCGGCGTCGCCGGTCGGGTCGGTCTTCTCGAGCTGCATGCGGGCGACGATCGCCTCGACGGTGTCGCCGGCGGCGAGGTCGACGAGGATGGTCCCGAGCCAGCCTTCGTGGCGCTGGGCGAGATCGAGCACGGCATCTTCGTCGGCGGCGGCCAGGGCTTGGTCGACGACGTCGTCGGGCAGGCCGAGTGTGTCGACGAGGTCGTTCCGGTCGTGCCCGAGGCGCACGAACAGCGGTGCGACAGACATTGCCACGGTCGGTGGTGGGGCGACGGGCGGGGCCACGGGCGACGTAGTGATCTCGTCGATCTGCGGTAGGCCGTTGATGGGGTTGACCTTCAGGCGTACGCGCTGGGCGACGGCGATCGCGTCGTCGTGCGGCCAGATGCCGTGGATGACGTAGTGGGTTTCGCCGTTGCCGTCCAGTCGGAACATGACCGCACGCCAGAACTCGTCGACCCGGCCGGTGCGCACCCGCGGGTCGGCGCAGTGCTGGATGGGTTCGACGTGCAGGCCGGGCGTGGTGTCGTCGGTGCCAAGCCTCTGCAGGAACGTCATCGCCTTGCCACGGATGGAGCCGTCGATCTTGCTGGCGAGCTTGCCCATGATGATCGTCGGCATCAACGTTCTCCGTGCTCGTAGGGGGTGACGTCGGTCAGGGCGGCGGCGACGCTCTCGGGCGAGGGGTCGACGACTCGCCAACCTGCGGCGGTGAGGTCCGCGCGGTCCTGGGGTGGCATGTGGGTGAAGGCGACGACCACCTGCAGGTCGGGCCAGGACAGGTCGAGCGGGATACCGTCGGGGCCTTCGGCACCGACCACGGGCGGGGCGAGCCCATCGCGGGCGGCGAGGGCCGCGACGAGCTTCCGCTCGTCGCCGGGTGTGGCGGCGTCGTAGACGTCCGCCCACGCACCCACAGGGCGCCCGTGGCCGGGAGTCGCGTCGGACAGGGCGGCGCTCGACGGTCCAACGACGCTGGTCGTCGTCACGATCGTCGGCCAGTCGCGCAGCGCGAGCGCGTTGGACAGGCGAAGCCACGCCCGCCACGCGTCACCGTGGGCGTCGTCTAGTACGCCGTCGCGGTCGTCGAGCACGGCGGCGACCTGCACGACACCGCTGCCGGCCATTTCCACGACCACGGCGAGGGCGCCGGTGCGGTGCAGGTGCACGCGACGTGTGCCCGCCGGCAGGTGCTCGTCGAGTAGGACCGCGCGGGCGACCTCGTCGAGGCCCGCCGTGTCGGGCACCTGGACGGGTTGTGCCCCGATCGACAAGAACATCGGCACGGCCCGGGCGACACTGCGCACCGCGTCGGGGCTGGGGTTCGACACCCACTCCACGAGCCAGTCCACGGGGCCCCTACCGAGGTCCTTGTAGGCCTCTGGGGGGGCCTGGAACTGCGGAACGTTCATCAGGTTTCCGGCCAGGTCGGGGTTGTACCACCGCGGCGCGGTGGCGTTGCCGTCGTCGGCTGCAGCGACGTCGTGGATGGTGATTCCGAGAACGACGAGGCCTGCGTCGCGCAGGTTCGTGCGCTTGCGAGCGTCGTCGGCGAGCCGGTTGACGGCTGCGGTGGCGTGGTAGGCCCGACCGTCGGTGAAGATCGCGACGGCAGGAACGTTCATGTCGTTGGTCTCGAGCAGGAAGTCGGGGCGGGAGTCCCCGACGTTGGCCTGCGGGGTGAGTGTCCACTGCCGGTGCGCGCCAGGCAGGGTGAAACGCACGGCGTTGCCGGTCGGGCCGGGTGCCTCGGTGACGGCAGCCCCGCTTCTGCGTAGGCGGCCGACGAACAGCCGGTGGAAGGCCCGTTCCAGGTGCGACTCGGGTTCCTCGTGGGGCGGCACCTCGGTCACGGTCCAGGTCGTCCCTTCGGCGGTCTCGGCTTCGGGGGGCAGCCCGAGGAGGGCGCGCAGGTGCCGGTCGGCTGACGCCCGCGAGACCCGTCGAATCGCGCCGGGGGCGGTGAACGGTAGCAGGCACCGGTGGCAGGCGAGGCGTTCCTCGTGGCGGCAATCGCAGTCGCGGACCCGGTCCCACGCGAGGATCAGCAGCTCACGAAGGCGTTCGGGGGTGGCGGTCTCGGCGAGGTAGCCGGTGCCGCCGGGTACGGCGTCGTGAAGCAGGATGGCGTCGTGGTTGTCCGTGCCATCGGACAGCGTCGGGTCGATCGCGTGTTCGACCCGGATGTGGTCGGGGTGGCCGCCCATCTGCTCGCGTAGGCCGAGCAGCAGGGCCGCGGAGAGACTGGGCACGGCGAAGTCGTCGCCGAGGCTCACCGCGCGGGGCAGCCGGATCAGTAGACCCTGGGTACGCAGGGTCCGGGACAAGGCGATTGTGCTCGTCACCTCGGTGGCGGCGGTCCGGTGGGGACACCATGGCCGGTGCTCGTGTGGCCGGTTGCGTCCCGTGTCGGTGTCCTTCTTTCCGCAGCCGGAGCAGACCCGGAACAGGGTGCCTTGGCGTTCGGCGCCGGAGATGGTGCGTGTCGTGCCGTGCCCGGGCGGGCCCATGTTGATCCACCGCAGGTCGACCACGCGCAGGTACGTGCATCCAAGGCCGGTGCCCTCGACGAACCACCGACGGGCGACGTGGGCGGGGTCGACGTCGGCGGCGGCGACGACCTGGAAGGCGACGTGGCCGCGCTCGTCCTTGCGGTCGGAGATCGCCACCTCGTCGCGGCGTACCTCGGCGGAGACGCGGGTCAGTTCGACAACGTCGAGGCGCTGGCCGGTGTCGTCGATGCCGGTGCTGCCGCAGCGCGGGCAGGACACTACGGGGACTTCGCGGCCAGACTCCACGACGTCGACGGCGTATCCGCAGGCGGGGCATAACGCCCACGTGCGGACCGACGCGCCGTCCAGACCCAGGTCGATCGCGTCGATCTCGATCTCCCAGCCACGTGCGTAGAACGTCGCACCCGGGGCGAACTCACGCAGCGCCTGCGCGGAGCCACGCTCGAACCGTGCACTGCCGTACTCGTAGGCCCCGGTGTCGGGGTCGGTCCAGGACAGGCCGACATCGAGGGTGACGGTGTCGTCGAGGAGGGTGTAGTTGGGCAGCAGCCCGTACTCCTCGAGGACGCTGATCCAGTACGTGCTGCGCAGGTGGGCGAGCTGGCTGGCGGTCAGCTTGCGAGTGGCCTGCGCGGAGCGCAGCGCCTGCCGGTCGTCGTCGGTCGCTGCCGGTGACGTGACGCGCGCCTCGAGGTCAGGGAGGATGGCGGCGATCCTGGCTTGCCGATGCTTCAACGTTTCGACGGTGTCCTGCCAGCGGCGGCTGGCGGCGTGCACGTGGGCGGCGAAGCCGCTGGTCCTCGGTCCGCCGGCGGGGCGCAGCCAATCACGAAGCCCGGTCACGACCTCAGCGGGCAGTTCGTCGAAGGTGGCGACGAACCGAGGCAGGCGCTCGTCGGCGTCCTGTTCGGCGTGGACCACGAGGTCACCGAGGAAGGTGCCCGGTGCGCTGGATCCGATGGCTCCGACCGCCGTCCTCGGGTGGCGTCGTCCGGTGTCGCGGGCGAAGCCGTCCACGAGGTACGCGGCGTACTGTCGGCGCAGGATCTCCTCGGCGGCCAGGTACGTCGCCGGGGGCCGGACCTCACCGTCGACGACCGACAGCGGGTCACCCAGCTTGGGCAGGTGCTCGCCGCGTCCGGTGACGAAGGCCAGGTTGAGCGCGTTACCGGTGAGGCGGCCGGCGCGACCGACCCTCTGCAGGTACGACGCGACGGTGCGCGGCAGCGATGCGAGGAACACCGCCGACAGGTCACCGATGTCGATGCCCATCTCCAGGGTGGGGGTGGCGACGAGGACGTTCGGCGCCTGCGGGCTGGTGGCTGCATCGCGGAAGCCGTCCTCGTACGCCAGGCGCGTCTCGTCGTCGAGGAGGCTGGTGTGTTCGCGGGCGACGACCCGGCGCATGTCGGGCGAGGCGTACAGGCGCCGGTAGAAGTTGTCGGCCAGCGCCTCGGGCAGGAGGTGGCCGCGGCAGCGTACGTGCAGGCACGGCGCGCCGGTGAGCTGCGCGACGGCCGACGTCGTGCCCGGTGTGGTGGCCCGGCACGTGTCGCAGACCAGCAGGTGGCGACCCGCCTCGAGGTCGTCCTCCTCGGTGGGCACGACGACGATCCCGGCGGCGGGAATCGCGTACACGGTCGCGCCGGCCCCGCTGGTCGTCGTCGAGAGCACACCGTCGCGGGCGAGCCGGTCGAGCAGCAGCCGCGCGAGTCGTCCGCCGTCGAGCGGTGATACGTCGAGCACCCGCGAGGTCCAGCGGGCGTACCACGACTGTGCAGACGTCACCGGGTCCAGGCCACCGTCGCGGTTCGGCTCGGCCGAGCCACCAACCTTCGGGTACGCGGGCGCGGGCCGGTCCCGAGGGAACGCGGGCATGCCCTCGCCTCGAGGCCGCCCACCCCAGATCGACCACCGGCGGCCGTCCTCGACGCGGTACCGGTCGAACCACGGGTGGTCGATTGCGCCCTGGGCGCGCAGCCGGTCCAGCACGCCGCGTACCCACTGCACGAGCGTCGCGTCGTCGGGCCCCGCCGAGCCGAGCGTCCCCTGCCATGAAGCACTCTGCAGGGCGGCGCGCGCCACGCTGGCCATCCGTGCAGGCAGACCCGCTTCGACCTCGACGGCCACCGATCCCGTCAGTTCGAGGGTGCGACCGGTACGCGAGTTGAGCCCGAACTCCAGCGCCGCGTCGAGCGCGAGCCGCTTGCGCACCCGCGACCGCACCGAGGCGGGCACCGACCGCAAGGTCTTCGCCCGCCAGAACTCCGCGAAGGATTCCCGGTCGGCGCAGTCGGGGGCGAGGATGCGGTACCGCGTGAACGGGTTGTCGCCTGCCTGCCGCATCACCTCGTCGACGAGCGCGTCGAGCGCGAGTGCGCCGTCGGCGACGGCGTCACGCAGCGCGGACCGCAGGGTAAGCGTGTGCGACCGGGCCTGCACGAACCCCGCTCGGTGCGCGGCGTCCTGCACGGAGTCGGTGAAGACCAGTGCCTTCTTTTCCCGGGCGTCGAGCGTCGGAGACCCGAACAGCGTCGACAGCGACACCGACAGCAGCGTGGCGACCGCGCTGCCGAGGAACCGGATCCCGTCCTCCTGCCCGCACGACGGGCACGTGTCCTTCCGCCCCTGCTCGTCGGCGTCGACGCCAACGTTGGTGAGCACCGGCAGGACCCAGCCATCGCGCAGGTCCGGGTCGTCCTCGGCCACGTCGGCGAGCAGTTCGCGGTTGCGGACCGAGAACCACACCAGCCCTTCGACGCGCTCGCCCTCCTCGATACGGGCTGCAGCCTCGGCGGGCGCATACAGCAGCGGCCGGAACCGGCCCTCCTTGATTGCGTGGTCGCGGCGGATCCCGTCGTCGTCGACGGCGAGGCTGTTGCCGACGGGTGCGAGACCCACACCCCAGCCGGAGCGACCGCAGTGCCGGCAGTAGATCGCCGGGAACGACGGCCGCACTTCCTCGGCGTCGCCACCCGCGACCGGAGGGCCGTCGTCGCCCCATCGGAACCGCGCCGTCGCTGCGGCGGCGCGGTCGATGCGTGTCAGCTCGCGGACCCAGAGGTGGACGTCCAACGCCAACGCCTCACGTCCAGTGACCGCCCGCACGTGGCCGAGCATCGCCAGGACGTAAGACAGCAGGGTCGCCGCGCGGGGATCGCTGCCAAGGCCCGCATGACCGAGGACCCGGCCCGCGAGCGTGTCGAGCGCGACCGCATGCTCCGCTTCACGAGCGAGGTCTCGGACGAACGGGTGCGCGCGGCACAGCGCCGACAGCAGATCAGGGTGCGCGCCGGCGAACCGGCCGGCATCGACCCCGTACAGCAGACCGAGAACCGTGTGGGCGACCTGCTCGCCCGTCGGGTCGTGGCCCAGCCCCGCGATCGCCTCGACCGCCGCCGTCACGTCGAGCGCCCCGACCTCGACCGGCGCGAACCCGTCCGCCCCGACCGTCTCCACCGCGTCGGCGGTCCACTCGTCGAGGCCCAACCGGGTCTCGGTCACGACCGCGTCGGCGTCGAAGCTCTCCCCGAAGACCGTATTCGCGAAGCCGAGCATCACCGCCGGATCGCCCTTGTCGCCGAGCGTCGCCGACGTCGCCACCGGCGTCACCAGCCCCAACGGGCGAGCCCGGGCCGCGTCGTCGACACGTGGGTCGCCGTCGCGCCAGTGGCTCTTCAACGCCAGACCGAGACGACGCAGCAGCATCGCCACGTCCGTACCCTGCGCGCCGTCGTAGGTGTGGAACTCGTCGAGTACAAGGTAACGCAGGCTCGTCGCGGACTGCCGCCACAACTCCTGGTCCTCGAAACGCAGCAACAGCTGGTCGAGCATCTTGTAGTTCGTGAGCACGATGTCCGGGGCCGTGTCCCTGATGATCCCCCGGTCGGTGATCAGCCCGTCGGCGGTCACCGTGGTGCGCGTCGGACCGGTCTGCCCGGTGTAGAGGGCCGCGGTCACGCCCTTCAGTGCTGGGTGCGTGGTCAGCAGCTTCGTCAGCCGCGCGGCCTGGTCGTTGGCGAGCGCGTTCATCGGGTACAGGATGAGCGCCTTCGTGCCCGTCACGCCCTCGCGGCGGGCGCGAAGGACATGGTCGATGATCGGATACAGGAACGCCTCGGTCTTGCCGGAGCCCGTGCCCGTCGTGACCAACGTCGGCAGCGGCCGCCGCGGCTCCCCGCCCACCGACGAGGCCAGGCGCGCGAAGGCCGCCGCCTGGTGACCGTAGGGCGGGAAGCCCTCGTACCACTCGAACGACTTCCGCCAGCCCTCGTCGGCGGGGCGGAACGGCAGTCGCAGCCGTACGTACGGGCCCTTGAACATGCCCGACGTCGGATCCGACAGGAACCGGTCCAGCCCATCGCGGACGTCCCCGTCGGTCAGCCCAAAGGTGGTCGTCAGGTAGTCGACGAGACTGTGCCGGATGCCGTCCGCCTGGAGCGTGGGGAGCAGCTCACTCACGAACGCTCCTCCAGCAGCCGCTCGAAGTGGGCGTACGCCTGTCGCATGTCCGCCTCCCGGTCCAACGTCACGAAGGGCAGTTCGTAGGTGTACGTGTTGCCCGCTTGGTTGGTCGCGGTGCGCTCCTCCTGCGAGACCCGGTCACCCTTCTTCCGCCACACGCTCAGCACCGAGTTCGGCACGAGCCGTCCGTTGGCGTCGTAGTAGTACAAGTTGCGGTCGTAGCCGTAGAGGACGGCGAACTGCGTGCGGTAGATCGTGCACAACTCCCCAGCGGTCAGCCCGAGCATGAGCGCAACGAGCGCGTCGATCTCTACGAGAGCCTGGCGTCGGTCGGCCGCGATACGAAGCGGGGTGCCGGAGTCCCATTCGGGGCCGACACCGCCTAAAGGGAGACGGCGGCTGTGGTCGAAGCCGCCGGCCCAGGTATCGCTGCGGAAGGAGGGCCCGTAGCAGTCAGTCCAGAGGTCGGCATATGCAGCGGTAACGCAGTTCAACCGAAGCGAGCGCAAGACAACGTGACCCTGCAGAGCATGCTCGCCGGCGATAGGCAATCGAGCGACAGCACCAAAGCGAATGTTCGCTTTGGGTGCGACTCGAACGGAGAAATCTGAGATAAGCGAGGATGTAAAACCAGCGATCGCCGCTAGATGCAACAAGGTGCCGCCTGCGACGCCGATCGAGAAAACTCCATCGATGTGACTCGCGCCGGGCGGGATTATTCCAGGAGTGAGAGTTCGCTCGCCAGTATTGGCGGCCATCTTGCGCCACGCGACACGGTAGAAATCGCGTGCCGAACGGGGATTATTGTCACCCCAGTGCACATATGAGCGATCATACCGGCGCCTGTCGCCCGCTGGCTTATACGAAGTGATCGGCACTGCGTCTAGCGGAAGCGCCTCCAAGTCCGTGGTTGACCAGTCACGGTGGTGCAGCATCGTCTTATTCGGCGTCTTATACAGCGGCGTCGCCACGAACAGATGAGGCCCCTGGAGGATAACTTCTTCCCACGAAACCGGAGCCCCCCACTCCGACTCGAAGAATCCCTTCTTCCTGTCGATGCTCTCGTCCCAGCCGCGCGAGAAGTGCAGCCTTTCTTCACCGATGCGCCGCGCGTGCGACAGCTTGTCGAGCACCGATGCAGTTGAACGATTTACCGTATACACCATGCGCGTCTGCCGTGTCGGTACATCAGGCGACTCGAGAATTGCATGCCAGGTCGCCAACGTCTCGTCGGTAACGGTGGTTATGCGATTCAAGTGTGGGCGTAGGTCCCAGTTTCCGTCGTGATCCTTGAAGCCGGGCTCTACTCCAGATCCATCGTGGGACAACGACCTCGCCACGGTGTCCGGATGATACATCGAGACCGCGTTGGCGAAGCGAGGCATCCCTGTGGGCGATCCATAAATATTTACGCCGTAGTGCTTCTGGTTCTGGATATCGAAAAGCCCAAGCTCGTTAATGAACTCCCAATGCCTCCTCAGCCGAAGGTAAGCCTCCGCCCGAAGCATCCGCGCATCCTCGTCGGTAAAATGCGACTCTAGGTGGATTAGGCCCACCATGCCGCGCGGCGAGGAATCCCGCCAAGTCTGCTCCATGAAGCAGCGATACAAGTCTGGTTGAAGCCCTTGCAGACGCGGATACTGGATCGCCGACCCGACGAATTCCGCAAGACAGGCGACTTCGCTCGTGCCGTTGACCACGAGACTGTTGATCCCGGGCAGTGCGAGCGTTACCTCACGCCGCGCCTTGACATGTGCCTGTGTCGGCTTGACCGCTAACTGCCACCACGGGTCGCCCTCAGCGAGCAGAGCGTCCACGTCCGACCGGGGCCGCACCCACGGCGGGTTTCCCACTTGGAGGTCGAAACCGCCCTGCGCGAACACCGCCGTGAAGTCCAGATTCCAGTGGAAGAAACCCTGCTGCTCCGCAACCCGCTCGCATACAACAAGCCACCGATGCGCCTGTTGCGCGTCCGCCACCGGCAGTGCATTCGCGAAGCCGAGTTCGAGCTTCTCGGCAGCATTTAGCTCATCCCAGCTTGCTCCTGCAGTGAGGGTCTCACGCGGCAGGGACGTCTTGCGTAGCTCAGGGCTACGACCGAGCAGCGCCTGCAAACCGGCGATCCACTGTGGCATCGTGGGCGGATCCACCCGTACCCCATCAATGGTGGTGGACTCCTCGGTGAGCGGCCAGAACCACAATGCCGTCCAAGCGTCCATGACACGGCGCAGACGCTGAAAGGAGCCGTCGGGGTCGGCGAGGGCAGCCTCAATCTGCTCACGCTGCACAGCACCGCCTTCCGGCAGGTCGCCGCCCTCCCACACCGGGATCGCCCGGCGAATCTCCCGCTCGGCAATGCTCAGCCGCCGGTGCGCGATCTGCCACAGCACCTCGACCCGGTGCGCCAGCTCGACGAGCGCGTTGACGTGCTGCTGCGTCGGCTTCGACTTAACGCTGCTGCGCCACATCTTGAGACGCTTCGCCGCATCTGGGGCGAGCGCGACGGCCTCCTTCGCGTCAGCGGCGGCACCCCACCCCTCCGCGGGCAGCAGAAAGTGATGGATGCCGTCGTCCGCGACCCGCCCAGCCTCGATGTCTGCCACGAGCGACGTCAGCGGCACGTCGCGCGGCACAGTGCCGAGCCATGACTTGTCGCTCACCTGCCCGCGTCGATAAACGGCTCGGCGAGCGCCGAGGAGGGAGTTGCCGCGGCGCAGGTGCAGGCCGAACCACGGGGCCGACAGGCCCTCGACCATCGTGTCGAGCCACAGAGAGATCTCAGCCAGCTCGACAGCGGTGGCATTGAGATCCACGCCGTACACGTTGTGCAGCGCCAGATATGCCTTGACCTCCTGGAGACGACGCGGGTACTCGTCGGGGTCGATCCGGATACCCAGTTCGGCCTGGCGGCGCTTGAGGTACTGCTCGGCGAGCTGCCGTACCGCCTCGATGGCGAAGGCCCCCGAGCCGAGCGCCGGTTCGCAGACGGTCAGTTCGAGGATCTCGGCGGCGCTCGTCGTCCGCCCGTCCTGGTCGAGCAGTTCCTCGAGGGCCTGTCCGACGGTGAAGCGGGTGAGCACCTCAGGGGTGTAGTACGACGCCGACTGCTGTCGCTCGCGCCCCGCGAGGCGGAACACGAACGAACCCCGTCGGTGCAGCACCGGCTTCTGCTCGCCGGTCAGCTGGTCCACGAACCTGACGAAGTCGGCGGGCGCGATCCCCTCCGCCCGTTCGACGGGAACTACCCAGGAGCCCTTCGAGGAATCACCGTTCTTGGCGACCTCGTACAGGTCGGTCTCGGCGAAGAAACCGGTGTAGGACATGAGGCCCTCGTACACCGCGCCGAGCTGGTTGATGCCCAACTCCGCGTACGAGATGAAGCCTCGGTCCTTGCCCCTCGACTCCTTGCTCAGGAGCAGGTGGGTGAGCACCTGCTGTACGGCGGCGTTGCCGAGGCCCACTTCGTCGATGTGTGCGATCGCCTCTGGGCGGAACAGGTCGGCACGCAACGGGTTGAAGGTCAACCCCTCCGCAAACGCCGACCCCTGATCGTCGTCTTCACTGATGGCGGGAGTGTGGCCCGAGTCGACGAGCCGGAACAGCACGCCGAGTGAGTCGTACAGGTGAGTGCCGTTGCGGGCGCGTGGCGTGGCCAGCTCCACCTGCACAAGCTCCCGCAGGCGGTCGAGGCTGTATCCCTGGTCGTACTCGCGGGCACCGACGGGCAGCACGCCCAGCTCGGGCGACGCCTCCGCGTAGAGGAGGAACAGGATGCGGTAGAGGAACCGCAGCGACTGCTTCGCCAGCGGCTGGGCTTCACTCGCCGGCAACGGGTCGAGGCCCTGTTCGCGGCGGCGGGCGACTACCTCGTTGGCGATGATCTCGATGGACAGGCGGACGCCGTCCCGCAGGTCCTTGGAGACGCCGACGGTGTGCTTGACGGAGGCCGCGAGGATGTCGTGCCACCACAGCTTCCCGTCCGCGTCGGGGGCGATCGACTGCGCAGCCAGGCAGGTCAGGGCTCGGTCGATCTCCCCGCCTTTCTTGGTGTCGTTGCGTTCGCAGACAAGCTGCACGTCGACGGCGAGGTAGCGACCCTCGGCCCAGCGCTCCCGCTCGGCGAGCAGCGCCCAGCGTCCGGCGAGCACGAGGACGAGGTCGGGGGCGTCGTCGGCGACGAACATCGCCGAAACCAGCCGCGCGGCGGACTTCACCTCGTCGGCGTCGTCGCCGAGCTGGACCGGCTCGCGCAGCGTCACCGCGTCACGGGCCAGCAGCTCTTCGACGCTGGCGACCGGCCGCGCGGATACGACGACCAACGGCGACCGGTCGGTGACGCCCGGCGACGACACCCGCAGCAGCGGACCCTGCCGATCGAGGACGAGGCCGTGGCCGGTCAGCTCGAGCACGTCGAGCATCCGATCGTGGACCGCCACAGCCGCATCCTCGGGGGCGAGTCCGTCGCGCCTGTCGGCACCGGCTGCTGGATCGAGGAGTTCGGCCAGCGTCGCGAGATCGGATTCAAGCCCTTGTCGGGCCTCTGTGAACCGCGACCGTGGCGTCTTGCGGCCTTCCTTCGCCTCGGCGTCCCACGCGTCGCGGCGCTTCTTGACCTCCGAACGGAACGACTCGCCCTTGGCCTCGGTGGTGAAGTAGTGCTCCGAGATCCAACCCTCGCCGACGAGGATCGCGTCCGTCCCGCTCACCGTTTGCCACCCTCCGTGTCGGGCACGACCACCAGCAGCGGCCGTACGAGCTGTCGGTCGGGTGCCATCGCCCGCACCAACGCTCGTTCCTGTTCCACACTCGTCCTGCGTTGCTTGACGTCGCTGCGCTGGATCAGCGCCTCTGCCTCCTTGTCCCAGCGGTCCAGCCGTCTGGACCACTCCTCGACCCGTAGCGCCACGTCCTGCGCCGCCGCCTCGAACACGGTGAGTAGATGCTTTTCGGCCTCGTGGACTGCCGGGGCCACGAGGCGTTGCAGCACGTCGATGTCCACGACCGGCCCGGGATTGTTACGAGTGACGTCCCAGCCGAGGGCGTGGAGCGCTTCCCGTGCCGAGTCGTGCGGAGTGATCAGCGCGAACGATGGGTCGTCCGGCACCGGGAACTCCGCCGTCAGCCAGGCCGCCGACACGACCTGGCCGCGCCGGTTGGTCAGCGTGCCGAGCAGCAGCACCGACGGGGCGTCGACGGCACCGCGGACGGCGAACACCTCGTTGCGGCCCAGGGCAGCCAGCGCCCGGTCCGCCGCCCATTCCAGGACGGGGTGCAGCGGGCCGAGGTAGTGGGCGTCCGGCCAGGTCGAGTCGCTGTCGTCGCGTAGCGCCGCCGCGAGCCGGTCCTTGCCGCGCGCCAGGGTCGTAGCGAGCACCAGCCGCTCGGTGACCCTGCGGTCGGCGAGATAGGTCTGCGGTAGCACCTCGAGGCGCTGTACGAGGTCTCGCGGCGGGGTCAACTCGACGGTGCCGAACGCGGCGTCACGGCGCCAGGCGACGCCTCCGCGGGCCGGCGGTGCCGCGGGGTCGATGAACGCCTCGCGGAGCGCGTCCTCGAGGTAGGAGACGTCGTCGCCGTAGAGGCCCGACCCAAGGTCGGTCGCCGGATCGGAGTGACCGCCGGTCGGCTCCTCGGCGCCGGGGGTCGTGGGTGCGTCGAAGAGCTGCGCGAACAGAGCGGACAGGTCGTTGCCGGCAGCTACGGCGGCAACGGGGCGGACGACGTCGTCGAGGTCCTTTCTGCCGGCGAGGACGGCACGGATCTCGTCCTCCTCGCCCTTGACGTCGTAGCGGCCCATCAGCGAGGCGACGTCACCCAGTGCGGCGTGCGCCTCGTCCTCCTTCTCCACCAGTTTGGCGAGAATTCGTACGTCTCCGGCGAACCGGTCACTCGACGGGTCGAGCAGCAGGGCCGTGACCCGGGGCGGGTGCTTCTGCCCGTACCGATCGATGCGGCCGTTGCGCTGCTCGATACGAATCAGGCTCCACGGAATGTCGTAGTGGACCAACTCGTGGCACTGCGCATGTAGGTTGACGCCCTCGGAAGCCACGTCGCCGGTGACCAGTACACGCACTCGTGCCTGCTCCTGCTTGAACGCCTCCACGATGCGCTGCTGCTCGTCGTCGGCCAGCCCACCGTGCATCATCTCGACAGCCTCGGCGGGCAGGCCGAGGTCCTTGGGTAGGTTCCGGTGCAGCCAGCGCAGGGTCTCCAGCCGCTCGGCGAAGACCACCGCCCGCACGGGCGATCCGCGACCGACACGCATCTCCTTGAGGTGCTCGACGAGCTGGCGGTACTTCGCCGACGGCCGCCGCAGCGTCTTCTCGTTGAGCGCGGCCAGCCGTTCGAGAGCGCGCCGCTCGACGTCAGCCCGGTCATCGTCGCCGAGCCGGCCCAGTCGCCCTTCGATGCTCTCCTTGAGCGCCGCTGGCGAGGACAGGAACGCCTTGGCGAGCGTCCACGGGAACAGCGAGGGGTTCTGTCCCGAGTACGGGCTACCGCCCCGGCCGGGCCACAGCCACGTCTCCTCCAGTTCGCGGGCGACGGCGTCTTCCTCGGGGGTGGCGGGAACCAGCACGTTGTTCGGCTCCTGCCGCTCCGCCCAGTCGGCGCCGACGACCCGCGCGACCTCCGGGCTGTGCCGGTGCCGCCGCACGACCAGTCGCCGTACCTCCTCCGGATGGAGAGTGCCATCGGCGGGCACGGCCGACGGGTCCAACAGCCGGACCAGCTCCGCGAAGGATTCCGCTCGGCCGTTGTGCGGGGTCGCCGAGGCGAGGATCAGCGCCTCGGAGCTGCGCGCCAGCAGACGCGCCAGCCGGTTGTTCAGCGTGGAGACGTTGGAGAGGTTGTGCGACTCGTCGATGACGACGGCGTCCCAGCGTTGCTTGCGCAAGCTCGCGACATACCGGTCGGACTTCAGCGTGTCGATCGAGATGATCGCCCGCTTGTAGTAGGTGAACGGGTTGCGCGTCGCGGGCAGCTTCTGGCGTACCCGCTGGATGCCGGCCGAGTCCAGCCGGACGAATGGCAAGGCGAAGCGGGTCCACAGTTCGTGCTGCATCTGCTCCAGCACGTGCCGGGGCGTCACCACGAGGATGCGGTCGCCGCGTCCGCGACGCACCAGCTCGGAGAGGATCATGCCGATCTCGAGGGTCTTGCCGAGGCCAACCGCGTCGGCGAGCAGGATCCGCGGTCGCAGGTTCTCCGGGTCCAGTGCCTTGCGTGCTGCCGACTGCTGATAGCTCAGCGCGTCGGCGAGCCCGCGGGCAGCCACCGACAGCGAACGCTCCCCCACGGGTACGGCGGTCTTGCGGACGGTCGATTCGAGCCACAGTCGGGCGGTGCGGTAGCGCGGGCTGCCGTCGGCCACCACCCGGGCCCGCGTCGGCTCCAGCGGCGTCACGTCGTCAAGCTGCTCGTAGAACGACGCGTTCGTATCGCGGACCAGCTCGCTGAGGCCTTGGACGTGCACCAGGGTGCCGTCGGCGGTCTCCTCGGTGGCGCGGACGAGCCATTCCTCGTCTCGGACCACCACGACCGATCCCGGCGCGAGTGTTCCACGGACGTCGCGCTTCGTTGCCGTCACAGGTGCATTCTCCGTCTTCGAACCGTCACTACTAGTTAGGTGGCTTCCCGGCTGAGCCTAGCTTTGGATGATCTTTCGTGAAGTCCCCGGATAGGTTGGTGACATGGACCGAAAGTCCACCCTGCCAGCACCGCTCGACGCCGAGACCTCGGCCCGGTTCCGGAGGATGCCCCGATCATCCACGAAACCCGAGCTGGCTCTCAGGCGCGTACTGCACGGCCGGGGACTGCGATTCCGGGTCAACCATCCCGGGCTGCCGGGTCGCCCGGACCTGGCTTTCACCCGGGCGAAGATCGCGGTCTTCGTCGACGGCTGCTTCTGGCATCGCTGTCCCGAGCACGGCACCCTTCCCCGCAACAATCGGGAGTGGTGGCAGGACAAGCTCGACCGCAACGTCGCCCGCGACCGCGCCAAGGACGCCGCTCTCGCCGACCTGGGCTGGACCGTCCTGCACGTATGGGAACACGAGGCGCCCGATGCCGCCGCCGACCGGGTCGAGGCCGAGTGGCGGCGTCGGGTGCCGCCCGCTATCGGTTGACCGGCGGCCGCAGGTAGCCGTCCGTGCCGAACAGCACACTGCGGTCGAGAAACCGGTTGAAGAACCGGCACGACGGCTCGCCCAGGTGCACGCACGCGCTGCACGCTCCGCTCCCCCGGTTGCACCCCGGGTCCAGCGGGCAGCGGTGCTCCGCGTCGACAAACGCGCCGAGCAGGTCGTCGAGGTTCGATTCGAAGACCGCCTGCATGCCACCGAGGACGAAGTCGCCACGGGCGGCGGCGTACACGAAGAACCCGAGGTGGGCGGGAACGAGATACTCGCTCAACGCATCCCGTTCGATGCCCGAGAACACCGCAGCCTGTCGGATGAACCTGTGGGCATACGTGTGAACAAGCTTGAGCAGGTCGGTGCCTACCGATCCGACCGACGGGTCGTCACGCTTGGACGGCACTACGGCCGACTGCAGGACCGCAACTCGCGCTGCAACCGGGTCACCGTTTCCAGGGGTCCAGGAAGCGAGGCGGTGTCCTCTGGACGACAACCACGTCGCGACGCGCACCGGATCGAGACGCACCAGGAACGCCTCGGTCTCAGCCAGGTTGCCGTACAACCGGTAGCCGCCCCGCTTGCGTCGGAACGGAACGAGCCGGCACTTCTTCGGGTCGTCCTCCCCACGGGTGTAGCCGTACATAGCGCTCAGCACCGGGAACCGGTCGACGAGGTCCAGGCCGTCGATCCCCGCGCGGGCCAAGGCTCCCGGGTAGCTGGTCCGGTAGCGCAGGTCGAGCGCGTCGCCCGGCGTGCTGCCGCGCAGAGCCGTGGTCGGCGTCCGGCTCTCCGCTAGCGCCATCGCGACGTCAACGGCCTCCCGCTCGGCTTCTGCTCTCCGATCCGCCGACAACTGGTCGATCGGGTGGTCGCCGGGCTTCGCAAGCTGACCTCCTTGCTCGGCCATGTCCGCCATCGTCGCGGCGAACGTCGGGTCCATGCCGTCGCCGATCAGCTTGGCGAGGAACTCCTCCTTCGTCTGCTTCGCCGTGACGTCGGCGGGCCGGGCGGCGGTCAGGCCCTCGGCCAGCCATACCAGCGCCTTGCGGGCGCCGCCGGCAAGTTTCAGACCTTCCCGGTGCTCCGGCCGCGGTGGATTGATGAGCACCATGCCCCGCGGCGTGTACACGGCCCGGGCCTTGTGCACGTTCCACCGCACGGAACCGTCGCCACACGCGCATCGCTTGTTGAAGCCGAGCCCCTGCATCGTCAGCTTGTCGCAGACCGGGCAGACGAACGTGATGTCGGCTGCCTTCGCGCTCTTGGGGATGACGACCTTCACGTCGTCGTGCACCTCGCACCGCTTGATCCAAGGCTCGGTGATCGCGCCGCAGTCGTGGATGCCGACGAAGTGCAGCTGGCCCCACTTGCGCTGCCCACACCTACACGCCCGATCGAGGGACTTGCCGATGCGCTTACAGACTCGACAGAGCCACACCTGCGGATACCGCTCGACCGTGACGCCGCGGGCTTCTTCGAGTTCGACGACCTCGACGGCAGCGTTGCGCAGCAGGTCGTCGCCCATGCCCCCGTCGGTGTCGTGCGCAATCCACGCTCCCACCTCGCGCAGCAGGTGCCTGCGCACGAGATCGGTGTCGACCTGGATCGCGCTCGGTGCCGACCACTCGGCAACGCGATAGATCTCGCCCCGCAGGTCGACCGTCTGGTCGGGCAGGAACGTACGCAGGATCTGGCTGCCGCTACGGGATCCGAGAATCGTCATGCCGTCCGCCTGTCAATCGTGGATGGGAGCGCTGGCCTCGACGTCGCGGAGGCTCATCATCGGGGAACGGGGACCAAGCTCGCTGACGAACGTGGCCTTGTTGGCGGGATCCTCGAGGTCGACGAACCACGCCTGCAACCACTCGGCGATCTGCTCGCGGTGCACCGAGTCCTCGGCCCCGTCGAGGCCGAGCACCCTGGCTACCTCAGCGGCCTCCGCCGCCGGAGTCATGCCGGAGTTGCGGGCGTAGTCCCGCAGCTTCGCCGGCGTACTCAGCCGCTGTCGGCTCGCCGGTTCACGGATCATCAGCGTCCGGGCGCCGACGACGCCGGCGATCGTCAGGTCCAGGACACGGCGGCTGCGGCGGGTGATCGGGATGGCATCGACGAACCGGTCGCCCTGGCGCACGTACTGCTCGAAGTGCCGGAACGTCTGCGCGTCCCGTTCCCTGCCGATCTTGTGCAGTACGTACACCAGACCGGGGAATTTGCGCCCCACTCGGGCCGTGGTCTGGATGAACTCTGCCGTCGTCAACGGCAGGCCCAGCATCACCATCGTGTTGAGTCGGTTGACGTCGACTCCGTGGGAGAGCATCGAGCTGGCGGCGACGACATGGATCCGTTCGGCGAAGTCGTCCTCCGGATTTTCCAGGCGCTCCAGGATCGCGCGGACCTCGTCGAAGTCGGTCTGACCGGTGAGCTGCTCGACGTTGATGCCCGCGACGGTGTTGTTACTGCCGAGGCTCCGGCCGGCGGCTTCCACGTCGTAGAGCGTCGTCCCGTAGACGACGTCGGTGCCGTAGAGGCTGACCAACGTGGCTGCGTGCCGCGGGTCGACCCCGGCCTCCGCGCACACCGCCGCAGGGTCGTCGACCAGCTCCCGTACGCACCGCTGCAACGCGTCGAGGGTCCGGTCGCTCACGTGCTCCAACGTCACGCCGCGCGGCGCGACGGCGACGAACCGCCTCAGCGGCTGAGTCGTCGGTGTGGTCCAGAAGGACTCGCCCGCCCGCGGTCCCGGCTGCGGAAACACCCGTCCCTGCCGCTGGTAGAGCACGTCGATCTGCCGGTCGTACCCGGTCAGCGTCGCACTGCTCGCCACGATCTTCGCCCGCGTTCCACACAGTTCCCATTGCAGATGGTCGAGCAGGCTCTCGTAGTGGGAGTCCACCGCTCCGAGGCTGTCCCGAAGCAGGTGCAGCTCGTCCTGCAGTCGCAGCGACGGCCCGAACCGCTTCGCGTCCATCTGCAGAGGCTTGAGGACCTTTCCGCCCTGGCAGTCCGGCACCAGGCAGCCGTTCGGCGACTTCGACCGCTCGGCGTAGGTGAAGCCGTGCCACTTCACAGGGCACACTTTCTGAGGTGGACCGACGAGGCCACGCATCGCCTGTTGGAGACCGATCGACGCCGCCTTGTCCAACGTGCCGACCACCACGGTCGGCAGGAACCGGAACACCTCCTGGTCGACGACGTACATCGGCAGCGCTTGCCCCCTCGTGGGACAGGTCGCGCTGGTGCAGCGGTGCTCGAGCTTCCACCGTTCGCGATCGAACCGCATCTTCAGGTTCTCGTCGCGGCAGAACGGGCAGTACAGCAGCACCTGGTACCGGTCCGGCATTCCAGGGCTGTCCGGGGTGACCTCGTCGCCCTCGGTCTTGGGCACCACCTTGTTGGGCGTCCCGGCTCGGCCCACCAGGAAGCCGAGGCTGAACTGCGTGCCACCGACGCCTTCTTCCTTGCGCACCATCTCGGCGCCGGCGAGCGCGTCGGCGAACCGCTGGGTCTGCTGCAGGCTCAGAAGCCGTAGCGGGAACCGGGACCACGCGGTGACCCCCATGGTCTTGCCGGTGAGGCGGTCGAAGAACGCCGCGGTCAGCAACAGCCCCAGGTAGGTCTCCGTCTTGCCGCCGCCGGTGGCGAACCACACCGTGTCGACGTGCCGCGCCTCGTCGTCAGGCTCGGCCAGGAACCTGATGGCAGACAGCAGGAAGCCGACCTGGAACGACCGCCACGCGCTGTATCCACGTCCTCGGGCGCTGCGGGCGATCGCCATGTTCATCAGCTGGAACGCACGCAGGATCTCCGGTCGGGTCCGCAGCAACTCCAGGCCAGTACGCAGCCGACCGAGTTCCGCGAACACCTCGGCCGCCGACCGGTCCGCCTCGGCACGCATCGCCGCCGTCCACGCCTGCGCGGCTTGCCGCGTATCCAACGCAGTAGGCGACCACTGCGCGTCGTCGTACGCCGCCAACGCGTCCACCAGCTTGGCGAGCTCGGGCAGCGGGTCGCTCGCCAAGGTCTCGAACGACAGGTCCGGCTCCTCGTAGACGCCGTTCCAGTACTGGGGCCGAGAGGTCTGTACCGCAACCGTGTCCGACGTGCAGAAGGCACCCGATGCCAGGATCTCGACGCCGACGTTCACCCCGTACGCGGGCACGGCACGGTCGTAGCGGAAGCTGTCGGGCAGCGCCTCCAACTGGAACGGTGCGGTCGCCAGACCAGAGACCTCGATCTGCGTCTCGTACAGGTGCGAGTCCTTCAGCCCTGGCGGTTTCTCCGGACTGGTGTTGACCAGCTGAACGACGAGCTCCGTCTCCCTGTGCCAGTCCTCGACGTCGATCCGCACCTCGGCGGACAGGCCCGGCGCCCCGACCGCCGCGAACGCGTCCGCGAGCTGTTTGCCGCCGAACGATCCGCCCTCCGCGCCGACCAGCACCGACACGACCTCCTCGACGAGGTCGCTACGCCACCAACGCCGGTCGGGATCCGGGCCGTCCTTGGGGTCCTGTACCCATGCCCTCGCCCGTACCTTCACCGACAACGACCACGACGGTGCCGCAGCCGGCCGTAGTCGGATGCCGATGGCGCATGGGTCCAACCGCTCGGACCGCTCATCGGCCGCACCCTTGCGTACCTCGTCCTCGCAGGCGAGCCTGCCGAGCCAGAACGTGCCCGACGGCGACACCTCCAACCGTTCCAACCCGTCACCCCGGCCCGCCGCCACCACCCGACGGTCGAGCCAGGCGACGAATGCCTCGCACGCCTGCTCCTCCGACTGAACTACTGCCCCGCTCATGAGCCCTGCCTCCCAACGAAACCGCCGGACCGGCCGGCTTTCGAATCATCGACCAGGTACGACCGCAGTGCCGCCGCCTGCTCACTCTCCTGGAGCTTCACCAACGACTTGTCCTGGATCTGTCGGATCCGCTCACGGGTGACGTTGTAATCGGTAGCGATGTCGTCCAACGTCTCCTTCTCCCCCGTACCGAGGCCGAACCGACGTTCGAGGATGCGGACCGACCGCTCCGGCAGAAGCGCCGTGAGCATGCGCTTCGTGTCCGCATGGAACATCGCATGGATGACGATCTGCGCAGGATCGGTACGGCCGTCGCGATCCTCCTCGCGGACCAGGACGTCCGACAGGTGGAGATCCCCCTCGTCACCGAGGAGCGCATCGAGACTCCGGAACGGGTGCATGAGATCCAGGAATGCCTGGACCCTTCCCGGCTCCACGCCCGTCAAATCGGCAATCTCCGCCAACGTGGGCTCCCGGTCGAGCCGCGCGGTGAGCTTCGAAACCGCCCTCCTGACCTTCTGCACCTGCTCATGGACATGGACGGGGATCCGGACCGTCCTGCCCCGGTCGCCGATGCCGCGCTCGATGAACTGTCGGATCCAGTTGGTGGCGTAGGTCGAGAACTTGAAGCCCTTCGACCCGTCGAACTTGTCAGCCGCGCGCATCAGTCCCAGGTTGCCGTCCTGGATCCGGTCGGCGAACTCGATGCCGCTGGACTCGTAGTGCCGAGCCTTCGCGATCGAGACCACCAACCGTAGGTTCGCGCACACCAGCTCAGCGTGTGCCCGCCGCCCATCGGCGGCCCGGGCCCGCAGGCTCCGCTGGACGTTCGGCGCGAGCTCGCCCTGCTCCGCAGCGTCGAGCTCCTCCTGGGCCGCGACGCCCTGCGAGATCAACGACCACAGCTCGACCTCCCGAGGTCCGTCGATCAAGGGATACCGAGCGATCGTGCGCAGGTATTGGCCGACCGAGTCCCCGTGGAACTCGTAGCCCTTGCGAGCTGCTCGCCCTGGAAGTGGTTCGGCGGACTCAGGCAGTTCGACCCCCGCCTCCTCCAGCAGGTCGAGCAACTCGCCGAGCTGGGTGGGGGACAGCTTCCGCTTGGTGGCCAGCAACGCCACCTCGGCGCGCGTGAGTCGACCTCCCGTGCGGGACCAGTCTCCCAAGAGGTCGTCGAGAACCGCATCCACGACCTCGTCGGCAGACCGACGGGCCGGAATCTCCGGCTCCTCCCCGAACATCCACGCGAAGTCGTCGTCAGGCGCGGCCTCGTCCGCCGCGCCCCCCGGCTGCTCGCTGACCTCCGGCGCGGCCAGGGGCAGGGGTACGGCATGGACGTCTTGGTCTCCGAGGTCACCGACGGTGGCTCCGTCGACGATCGGGCTAGTCGCGGTCGCAGGAACGTCGGCGACGCCGACCCTGGTCAGGGCAACCAGCAGTGCGTCGACATCACGATGTGTCAGACGGTGCCGGGCGACGAAGTCGGCCACCAGCGAGTGGGTCTGGCGCACGCCGCGACGGTCGAGGATCGTGCGCAGCTCGTCTACCAAGGCACGGGTGATGGGGGTCGGAACACCTGCCGAGCGCTGCATCGGCGCTTGCGCCCACGTCGCCATGACCGCCTCCTTGCTGATGGGAGGCTCATAGTAGGGACCAAGTCCGACAGAGCTGGATCAATAGTACAAATGTACTATTGATCCACGGACGGCTCGAACTGGGCAGGCGCTTGCTCGTTCAGTCGTCCCACGCTGCACTGACAGCGCGGACCTGCAGCTCAAGACGCCTCTTGCTGAACTGATCGACCCTGCCGGATCATCGCAGGCGTACCGTGCGGCCGGCAGCCCCGCGGAATGTCGTCATCAAGACAGTGCATCTGCCCGTTCGGCTACGATGCGACGGAACCCACGTCGTCCGACCGTCGGACACCGACGATGCGGTTGATCCACTAGAGTCCGGGCATGGCCGTACGCCCTGTGACCATCTCCGCCGTGGATCTCTTCTGCGGTGTCGGGGGGCTGTCCTACGGGCTGCAGGAAGCAGGCATACACCTGGCTGCGGGCGTCGACCTCGACCGCAGTTGTGACTACCCGTACCGCGCCAACGTCCGGGCACCGTTCTTGAAGCGCGACGTCTGCGACCTCGGTGTCGAGGAGCTGGCCGGCTTGTGGCCAGCCGGAGCAGTGCGGGTCCTCGCGGGCTGCGCGCCGTGCCAGCCGTTCTCGTCGTACCGCCGCGGTGTCGACACCTCTCGGGAGGCCCAGTGGCCCCTGCTCGACGAGGTGAGCCGACTGGTCGAGGGCACCTTGCCGGAGATCGTGACGATGGAGAACGTGCCAAGGATCGGCAGCACCCCGATCTTCGCGAAGTTCGTCGCCCGTCTGCGAGAGCTCGGCTACCAGGTGGACTACGAATCCTGCTACTGCCCGGCGTACGACGTGCCGCAACACCGCCGACGAATGGTCCTCGTCGCCTCGCTCCTGGGTGACATCACCGTCCCCAAGGGAACGACCTCGCCCGCCAACTACGCGACGGTACGACAGGCGATCGGTGGCCTGGACCCGGTGGGCAGCGGGGGGACCCATCCGGGCGACCGACTCCACAAGAGTCGGAGCCTGGACAAGATCAACCTCGAACGCATCAAGCAGTCGACGCCTGGTGGGACCTGGGAGGACTGGCCTGAAGAACTGAGGTCCCCCTGCCACCGCAAGGCTTCCGGCAACACCTTCCGCAACGTCTACGCGCGTATGGCCTGGGACGAGCCGTCACCGACGATCACCACACTGGCCTATAGCTACGGCGCTGGCCGGTTCGGGCATCCCGAGCAGGACAGGGCCATGAGCCTTCGAGAGGCCGCGATCCTGCAGAGCTTCCCGCCGGACTACGAGTTCGTGGAGCCGGAGGCTCCGGTGCAGTTTGCGCCACTTGGCCGGCTCATCGGCAACGCGGTACCACCTCGGCTGGCTGCGGCGGTGGGAAGCGCAATCGTCGAGCACGTCAAGGGAGTAAGAGGCGCTGTGCGAAAGACCCGGCGGAAGAAATCCATTCCTGCGGCACGTTGAGCTGCGTTCCACTCCGCATTCATGGCATTGGCGTGGTCATCCGAACAGGATCTCCTCCGGTCGGCGGTGGGTCACCGCCGACTCGTACTCGCCCACGATCGAGCGAAGTAGCGCATCGACGTCTCCCCCGTGGTCGGTCGCAGCCATCCGGACGACCTGCTCCACGAGCACCCGGCCATTGACCAACACGAGCGGATACTGGTCGTCGATGATCTCGACCTGCGCTTGTCGCGAGAAGACGCCCGTCGTGACGAAGGCGCCGATCCACCCTCGGCGGAGACGGGCGACCACGCGGGCCACCTGGTCCGGGCCGACCGAGGACCTCGGCGCGACGCACTTCGCCTGGCCGAGCACGACCAGGGGCGTGTTGCTCGTCGGCGAGCCGACGTCGAGCCGCCCTACGAAGTCCACGCCGCCGTCCCCTCCGGCTCGCGTCAGCCAGCCATCACGGTAGACAGCACCCGAGCCACCAAGGATCTGAGCTGCTATCCGAGAGGCAAGCATCTCGAAGGCATGTTTGCGGGCGTCGAAGAAGCTGTACAGCTGTTGGAGGAGGCGCTCCTCGACGGATCCGGCGATCGGGAGCTGCTCCTCCGTCGTCTTGACGCGCGACGAGATCACCCTTCGGCGTACCCGCGGGATCGCGGCTCGTCCCTGCGCCACCCAGCGCTTCCATGACTCGGGGGCGTAGCGGGCTGTCTGCGTCACGGTCAGGTTTGCATCGCGTCGATCGTCGACCCATCTCATGTCGAGCGTGTCGCCAGCCACGGCAAGGTCCAATACCGCCAGGTCCAAGACCAGGTTGGGGAAGCTACGGCCGGTGGTTGGATCGCGCTGCACCACGTGTTCCAGCCGTTCGATGACGGCGACGCCGCAGAACTCGACGTGACCCTTCACGATGCGACGACCGCCGTCGTTCACCGTGATCGAACGAAACACCAGCAATGGAGGCGCAAGGGCTCGCTCCCGCTCACTCGTCCCCGCATGCAGACTCCACGCATCCAAGAGGGCGCGGTTGCCCGAAGTCGCACCAGGCAACCCGACCGTCGAGGACTTGTGATCCCCGTAGTACCGGATGTGCCCGTGGTCGAGGTCGAACTCGTCATGCCAAGGATTCGACGTGTGTCCGGCCTTCCACGGGCTGGACCTGATCGCGATCAGAGGGCGGCGAGGGCCGTCCGGGCCCACTACCGAAGCCGTCGGGTTGATGCCTCGCTCCAGCATCAGCCTTGGAGCTTCCCGATCAGGTGGGGATGTCAGGTAGTGATAGTTGGGATATCCATCAAGGACGACCTCGATCGGGCTGGCACCTCGCGCATATCGCATGATGTCGTAGATGCCAGCCGGACGTGGATTCACCGGGTGCATTATGCCCAACAGCGTCCAGGCACGGTAGGCGCCCGGCGCGCCCGTAACCGGTGCCACGACAACCAAGCTTGGCGCCAGCGTGGACATGACGCCAGTAGTTCGCTCACGTCCAGCCCTGCCGGTGACCCGTATCTTGAGAGAGGAAGGTCGGTGGAGACCGTTCCGCCCCTCGATTAGTTGGATCGAGACATTGAAGGGGTGCAACTCAACGAGTCGTCTGCTCGCAACGATCTGTATCGGCGGTCAGGGGAAGGGCAGCTGCGTCCTACGCGGAGGCGTCGGTAGGGCGAGCGAGCGGATGTGGTTGCCCGGTCATGGCGGACAGCGCAGTGGCGACGGCGTTCAGGTCGGCCTTGATGTAGGTAGTGGTGGCCGCACCGGTGCTGTCGGTATGTCCGGCATACGCGCGAGCCACCCCATAGCCGAAGTGGCGTTCCACCCAGGTGAGGGTCGTGTGGCGTAGCCAGTGGGTCGAGATGCCCTGGGCGGCGACCCAGGGCAGCCGTTCTCCAATGCGCTTCCATAGGTGATCATAGCGACGGCTGGTGATTGCACCACCGTGGCGGAAACGCAGCAGGGCGTCAGTGGGTAGGACTGCGCCGCGCTGTCGAGCGTGATCGTAGAGACTCGCTGCCAAATCCAGCGTAATGGGCTGCCATCGCAGGGTTCCGCCTTTCTCGGTGAGCCGGACAAGTCCACGATCTCGGTCGAGATCCATGAGGCGCAGAGCGAGCGCACCTCCACGCCGGCAGGCAGTCTCCGTGTGCAGTCGGAGCAGGATGGCGTCCAGGACAACGTCGTTACCACTGCTACGAGCTACCTCATTGATCTCTTCCAGCTCCTCCGGGGTCAATGCGCGTCGGGTACTGGGTAGCCGACGCGGTTTGCTCACCCGGTGGGCCGGGCTGTCGGACGCATCCATCAAACCATCGGCGACTGCCCGGTTGTAGATGGCCCGGACGGCGGCAATGACGTGCTCCCCAGCGTGCCGGCCGCCGCGACCGTTACGCCGTGGCAAAGCAACCGCGGCGGCCTGACGCAGCAGCGCCTCGACGTCCGTAGCAACTATGCTGTCCAGCCGACGGTCCCCCCACTGCGCTGCGATCCGGGCCCAGTAGCTGCCGTAGGTGCGGCTGGCACCCGGACCCGCCGCTGCCACGACGCGAGGCAGGTATTCGGCGATGGTCGGCACTTGTGGCCGCTGGGCGTCCCGGAGATCGTCAACGCTCACGCCAAGCTCGGCCAACAATCGCTGTGCGTCCGCGATGCGTCGATCATCACTCATGGTCGTCGCCTGCAAGGCGGGAATGGTGCTCGGTCAACAGCCGCACCAATGTATCAACCGGATGGACCACTAGGACCTCCTGAGACGGTGAAGCAGCCAGCAACACCGGCACACCGGTCAGCAACCCACACATCTGCCGGACCGCAGCCGGCAGGCACAGCCCGCCCCGATCGCGTACGACATGCCGACCGGTGGACGCCGAAGCGGCCACCAACACTCCCGCCACAACGCCGATATCGACCCTGCTACCGGGCCGCCAACTCAAGACATCGAGGAGCTCACGGGCCGATAGCCGCCCCGACCTATCCAGACGGGCCATCCGCACCACGAGAGCACCCACGTCGGGATCGGCTGGCAGGATCAGCCGCGGCAACACCGGCAACGGCGCCGGAGCCCGGACGGGTCGCGTGATCTTGGGCGGAACCAGGGCACCGATGACCTGCTCACCATCGGCCAGCCGCAGACGATTCGAACTCATGCCGCAATCGTCGGGGGCGACCCCTCCAGCGAACTTGACTTCGCTGGAAGAACCTGCGCGACCACCCGCCTACGGATACTGTGACAGGTCACGCAACGTGTGAAGCTCCACTAAAACTGGTGTCCGAGGGGGGACTTGAACCCCCACGCCCTATACGGGCACTAGCACCTCAAGCTAGCGCGTCTGCCATTCCGCCACCCGGACCTACACGTTCAGCCTACCCCGCCGACCAGATGATCTTGCAATCCGATGGTCGGTCCGGCGGGCCGCACGGGGAGTTACTGTACACGCCGCTCGTGGATCATGCACATCGCCTTCCGGCCCCGCCCTCCCCGCACTCTTGCCACTGGTCAAACCACCCCGTACCCGCCCATCGACTCCCCACCCGGGGCGTGTCCGGGTAGCGTCGGGCGGCCCTCTGACGGCAGCATTGCGTCGTGTCCCATCCCTCTCCCCTGGCAGCCGCCCAGCACCGGGCCCTCGCCCTGCGCGCCGCGGGCGACCTCAGGGCCGCCCGGCAGCTACTCGCGGAGGCCGTCGGATCCGCTCCCCCGCCGTACGCCGAGGACCACCCGGAGATGCTGCACACCGCGCACCTGCTGGCGCGGCTGCACCGCGAGGCGGACGATCCGCTCGCCGCCCGCCGGGTGTTGGAGGAGGCGTTCGCGGCGGGCGAGCGGCGTTGGCAGCACGCCGACCCGGTGATGCTCGCGCTCGCCTTCGAACTCGCCGAGGTCGCGGAGGAGTTGGGCAACCGGCACGAGGCCCGCCGCAACTACACCCGCGTCGCCACCGCCGGTCCCGCCACGCTTGGGGAGCACCACCCGGCGGTACGCGCCGCCCGCGACTATCTTGGCCCGTCCGCGTCGACGCCCACCAAGCAGCACGGGCCAGGCCCGGATCCGGTCGCCGCGTCGGCCGAGTCCGGCATCCGGTCGGCGCTGTCCGGCCCGACGCTGTCCATGGCGACCCTGGCCGCGATGCGCCCCTCCGCTGGTGGCCCGGCACCCACCAACTCGCCCTGGGCTCCGCCGCAAGCGCCTGCCACCACCCCCTGGTCAACCCCTCCCGGGGTACGCGGCCCCGCCGCGCCCAACCCGACCATCGACGCCGCCGCAGCGCCAGCTGCCGATTCTCGGCGTACGCCAATGCCTCCCCCGATCACACCGACTCAGCCCAGCTCACCGCCCGCCGTACCCGGGCCCGCCCTGCCGCCCCGTCAGCGTGCCAACGAGCACCCACCCGGGTCCGCCCGGTCGACGATCGACCAACCAACCCGGCCAAGACCCGGGAGCCACCCGCCCCAGACACGAGGAGAAGGCCAGCCAGCCCAGCCCGGAATCGAGAGCCAGCCACCCCGGCCGAGGGCTGAAAGCCAGCCACCCCGGCCGAGGGCCGAAAGCCAGCCACCGCCGTCTGGTCAGCGGCCACCACAGCGACCGATGTCCGGGCCACCCGTAGCGCCCCGCCAGCGCACGGGTGACCAGGAGACCCACCCGGCGGTCGACGTGCCGGACCGGCCCGCCACCCCGGCACCGGCCGCCGCCACGCCCGCGCCGGGGCTGCCAGCGCCTCAGTGGGACAACCCCACCATCCAGGTACGACAGATCGAACCGCTGCTCGCCGAGGAGGCCGTCCGTGCCGCAGCCGGAGCAGCCGGAGCAGCCGGAGCGAGTGGACCGGTCGACACGTCCGGCGTCGACTCGCCGAACCGACCGTCCCCAGCCGGTGGGCCGGTGCATCCCATCAGCGGTCCACCAGCCCACCCGGTCAGCGGCTCGCCCGCCCCTCCACCACCGATCTCCGCACCGCCCACCCACCCGTACCCGGTCTCCGGGCCACCGGCGCACCCGTCCCCGACCTTCGGATCACCAGCCCACCCCTATCCGGTCTCCGCGCCACCCGGCCACGAGCACCCCGTGTCCGCACCACCAGGCCACGCGCACCCCGTGTCCGCACCGCCCGGCCACGCATACCCCGCACAACCGATGAGTGCGCCGCCGGGGCCCACCTATCCCGTCTCCGGACCGCCCGGCTACGCACACCCCGTGTCCACGCCACCCGGCTACGCGCACCCCGTCTCCGCACCACCGGTGAGCGCGCCACCCGTACCGCCGTGGGGGTTGACCGCGCCGCCGTGGAGCCGCACCGCCCCGCCGCAACCCCTGCCGTCTGCCGGTGCCGACCCCGTCGAGGAGTCCCCGATGGACGCGGACGACAGTGGCGCCGACGGCGAGTTCGGGCTGGGGAGCGTCGATGCCGCGGTGGTGCCGACCCCACAGGCGTATACCGCGATGTCGGATCAGACCGAGCTGATCCCGGCCGTCCCGGCTGACGGTGGCCCGGCCCGGGGTGACGCCAGCTCGACCCCGGCCGTCGCCGCCCCGTCAATTTCGACCGCCGGGCCGACTCCGGCGGCGTGGTCAGCGGACGCTGGCGCCGGGCCGGCGGAGTCGCGGCCAGCCACGCCGCGAGCGACGCCGCAGTACCACCACGACCAGTATCCGACTCAGAACCAGTACCCGGCTCACGAGCAGTACCCGACCCCGGAGCACCAGGCCCCGTACCCGGGTCAGCAGTACCCGGTGCGCGACGTGTACCGGCCGGCGTACCCCGATGAGGGCGGGTCGGCGGGGCGCAGCCGGGCGACGCTGATCGGCGCGGTGGTGGCGGCCGGGGTGGCCGTCGTGGCGGTGGCCGGCCTGGGTGCTGTGGTGTTGACCCGCGACGACCCGCCGCCCGGGGGTACCGCGCCGACGGCTGCGGGCCAGGCGACGGTGGGGCCACCGCCCGGGGATCTGAAGCTGCGTGACGATTCGACAACGATCACGCTGACCTGGACGGATCCGTCCGGCGGCGCGGTGCCGTTCATGGTCGCCGCCGGGCGGGCCGGGCAGCCGCTGGGGGTGATGGCCACCGTGGACCCGGGTAAGACCAGCTACACGGTGAACGGGTTGAACTCGCGAGTGGATCATTGCTTCACGGTGTTGGCTGTCTACTCCACCGACAGCTTCGCGACCTCGGGCCAGGTCTGTACGACGCGGGAGCGCGCCGGCGGGCCGAGCGGCGAGCCCTCGGCGCAGCCGTCGCCGAGCTGAGACACACCGAGCGGAACCGAGGTGAGCTGGGCGTCCACTGCGCACACGCTCGGTATCCACAGGGGTGACGGTGCGGGTTCCCCCGTCACCAGCAGCGCCATATGATGGCACCCGGCTCAGGGGAGGGGTCGCCGCGAGGCGCCGCCACCTGCCACGACTCAGGGGAGGCTGCCGGCTGTGGCCAGCATCGAAGACTCCGTACCGACAGAGGCCCGCCGCTCCCGGTCCCGGCTGCGCGGCGGGCTGGTGACGGTGGGCACTGTGGCCGCGCTGCTGGCGGCCATGGGGCTGACCGTTCTGGGGCTCGGCGCTGCCGACAACGCGGTGGCCAACTACGACGCGAGTTCGTGGTTGTGGAGCGCGGCGCGCAGCGAGCTGGCCCGGGTCAACGGGGTCACCGCCCGGGTGGACACCCGCACCGAGATCCCCGGTGCGGTCCGGCACCCGATGCAGATCGCCCAGACCGACCGGCTGCTGGTCCTGCGTGATTTGCAGACCGGGCAGATCAGCTCACTGGACCTGGCCACCCTCCAGCTCACCGCGACCACCCGGACCACCCCCGGTCTGGGCGTGAGTGTCGCGCTGCACGAGGATTCGGCGTTCGTCGTCGACGCCGTGCAGGGCATCGTGCGCCAGCTCGACCCGCGGTCGCTGACCCCGGTCGGGGAGCCGGTGCACTATCCGCCGGGCATCACCGGCGGGACGTTCGACGGCGAGGGTCGGCTCTGGGTCGCGGTGCCCAGTCAGGGCACCGTCTCGGCGATCACCGCCGCCACGTTGCCGTCCGCGCCGGCCTCGGCGGGGCCCGCCGGCGGCGGGCTCAGCCCGAAGCGGGTCGAGTCGTACGACGTGGCCGAGGCCAGCCACGAGTTGGTGGTGTCCAGCCTGGACGAGGGTGTGGCGGTGCTCGACCGCACGGCCGGGAAGCTGGTGCGGGTGCAGGGGGGCAAGGTCCAGCCGACGCCGTTGACGCTGTCCGGTCCGGGTGAGCTGCCCACGCGCACCAGCGGGCAGCGGGTTCCGGTGACGGTGCCCGGCGAGCGGCGGGTGCTGGTGGTGGGTGACGGTGGGGAGGAGCGGGCGTTCACGGTGCCGGGTGAGGGTGACCGGCTCAGTCCGGCGGTGGCCTGGGCGGACCGGTTCTACTGCGCCGACGAGGCCACCGGCACGATCTACACCTTCGACGCGGGTGGCCAGTTGGTGGAGACCATCCGCGGGCGGGCGAACGGGCCGCTGGAGCTGGAGGTCCGGGAGAACCACCTGTTCATCAACTCTCCCGACGCGGCGACCGCCCGGGTGGTAGACGACAAGCACCAGGTGCGTGAGGTCGACAAGTACGCCAACGATGTGCTCGGCGGCGATCCGCCGCCGGTCGCCCCGCCGCCGCCCCCGCCGAAGAAGCCGCGGGTGGGCAAGCCGAGCGCGCCGCGCAGTGTCACCGCCGCCGCCGGCAACGCGCAGGCGCGGGTGAGCTGGCGGCCGGCCGCCGCGAACGGCGCCGAGATCATCAAGTACGTGGTGGAGGGCGCCGGTCAGCGCCTGGAGGTGGGCGCCAACCAGCGTGCGGTGGAGGTCAAGGGTCTGACCAACGGCGAGACGTACCGGTTCGCGGTGCACGCCGTCAACGCCAAGGGCGACGGGCCGCCCCGCACCAGCAACCCGGTGATTCCGACCGCGGCGGTGCCGGACCCGCCGGCGAGCGTGACAGCCCAGGAGCGGCCGGACGGCACGGTGCTGGTGAAGTGGCCGGCGGCGAACGGGCAGGGCAACACCATCGCCAGGTACGCGGTGACGGCCAGTTCGGCGGGGACGAACGCGCCGGTCGGCGAGTCGACGAAGACGGAGCTGGTGGTGCCCGCCGGTGAGTTGGAGTTCGGCACGCAGTACGCGTTCACTGTCGTCGCGGTCAACGACAAGGGTGCCGGTTCGGCGGCGTCGCCGGTCAGCAACACCGTGGTGCCGTTCGCGGTGCCCGGTGCGCCGGTCGAGCTGCGCGCCGGCACTGTCGCCAACCAGCCCGGCTCGGTCACCGTGCAGTGGGCGCCGGCCGAGGCCAACGGCCGACCGGTGACGAAATACCTGGTGGACGTCGGTGGGCGGGTCACTGAGGTGACCGACACCCGCACGACGGTCACCGGGTTGGGCAACGGCCAGAACGTCACGGTGAAGGTGAAGGCGGTCAACGAGGCGGGTGCCGGCCCGGAGGCCACCGCCACCGCGCGTACTGTCGCGGAGCCACGGGTCACGGTGACCGGCTCGTCGGCGACGGCCACCGCGGCGACAGTGACGTTCACTGTGGACGCGGGCGGCGGTCAGGCGACCTGCGCGGTGAGCACGCCGGGTGAGCCGACGAAGGCCGGTGCGTGTTCCAGCATCACGATGACGGGCCTGGCACCCGGCACGGCGTACACGTTCACGGTGACGGCCACCAACGCCGCCGGCCAGGGCAGGGCGACGCGGGCCCAGACCACCCCCTCGCTGTACGGCATCGCGACCTGCAAGAACGGGCCGGACGGCGCCCAGCGCACCTACTGCGACGAGGAGCGCGACGGCCGCAACGGCAACGAGGTCTTCAAGGTGACCCGGCAGGACAACGACCAGCAGGCCGGTTGGGCGAAGCCCGGCACCCGGTTGGAGGCGTACTGCAAGAAGGCCGGCGAGGACGTCGACTCCTACGTCTACAACAACCACAAGCGCAGCACCTGGTGGGTGCAGGTCGACTTCAACGGGAAGAAGAACTACATCCCGTGGGCCTGGCTCAACCTGGAGGGCGGCGACGACATCAATGTCCTGCCCACCTGCTGAACCACCAGGCAAGGAGCACCGCCGACCGTGAACGCCCACGAGCCGCTCACCCAGCCGGAGGTCCAGGGCTTCGCCGCCCTGGCCGCCCGGCTGGCCGAGAACGTCAACGCGGTGGTGCTCGGCAAGCCGCAGGTGGTCCGGCTGGCGCTGACCGCGCTGTTCGCGCAGGGTCACGTGCTCCTGGAGGACGTGCCGGGGGTCGGTAAGACGACACTGGCGCGGGCCATCGCCGCCACGGTGAAGGGTGAGTGGCGGCGCATCCAGTTCACGCCCGACCTGCTCCCGTCGGACGTGTCCGGGGTGACCATCTTCAACCAGGCGAGCAGGGACTTCGAGTTTCACCCGGGGCCGGTCTTCGCCAACATCGTGATCGCCGACGAGATCAACAGGGCGTCGCCGAAAACCCAGTCGGCGCTGCTGGAGGTGATGGAGGAACGCACCGTCACGGTGGACGGGGTCCGCCATCCGGTGCCGTCGCCGTTCCTGGTGGTGGCCACGCAGAACCCGGTGGAGATGGACGGCACCTACCGGCTGCCCGAGGCCCAGTTGGACCGTTTCCTGGTGAAACTCTCCGTCGGCTACCCGGACGAGGCGGTCGAGGTGGAGGTGCTGCGCGGCGCGACGGTGCGTTCCCCGGAGGCGCTCGCCCCGGTCACCGACACCGCCACCGTCGGGGAGATGGTGCGGATGGCCCGCCGGGTGCACATCGCCGAGCCGCTCTACGCGTACGCGGTCCGGCTGGCCGCCGCGACCCGCACCCACCCGCAGGTACGGGTCGGGGTCAGTCCCCGGGGTGTGATCGCGTTGACCCGCGCGGCCTGCTCGTACGCGCTCATCGACGGGCGGGGCTGGATCATGCCGGAGGATCTGAAGGCGCTCGCCGAAGCGGTGTTCGCACATCGGCTGCTGCTCACCCCCGAGGCCCAGGTGCGCGGGATGACCGCCGCGGAGGTGCTGCGCCAGGCCATCGCCTCGGTGCCGGTGCCCCTGCCGTCGGGGCAGCCCGCTCCGGTGCAGGGCTGACCGGCAGCAGCGGCATGGGGATCACCGCCCGTGGAGTCGGGCTGCTCGTCGCCGCCGTCGTACTGCTGGCTGTGGGTTTCCGGTTCGCGTACCCCGAGTTGACGCTGCTCGGCGCGGCGGCCGGCGCGGCCGTCGGTTATGCCGCACTCGTCGCGGCCTGGCGGCCCCGGCTGACGGTGACCCGGCACGCCGATCCGGACCGGGTGGCCCGCGGTGAGCCGGCGAGCATGACGTTGACAGTGCGCAACGTGGGCCGATTGCGGTCGGCGAACCTGCTGGCCGAGGACCGGTGCGGGGATCGCGGCGTGCCGGTGCCGGTGTTGCGCCTGCGGCCGGGCCGGGACACCGAGGTCCGCTACGACGTGCCGACCCACCGTCGTGGCGTGGTGCCGGTGGGGCCGCTGCGGGTGACCCGACGCGACCCGCTGGGGTTGGTGGCGTTGGCCCGCCCGTACGGGACGGTGGTGCCGGTGTGGGTGTATCCCCGGGTCCACCCGCTGACGGCGGTGCCGCGCGGTGCGGGGCGCAGCCTCGACGGCCGGGTGGACGGGGTGCCCCACGGCTCGATCACGTTCGACTCGCTACGGGAGTACGTGGTGGGCGACGAGTTGCGCCGGGTGCACTGGCGGACCAGCGCCCGGGTGGGTGAGCTGATGGTGCGGGAGAACGTGGACACCAGCCTGCCGCGCCTTGTCGTCCTGCTGGACAACCGGGCCGTCGCGCACCCGTGGCGAGTGGGTGGGGTGGCCGAGTCGTTCGAGTCGGCGTGTGAGGCGGCGGCGTCGGTCGTCACCGCCGCGCACCGCGCGGACCTGCCGGTGGTGTTGCTGTTCGCCGACGGCGAGCCGACCGCGCCGGGAGCGGCCACCGGATCGGCCGCGCCGGGAACGCACGGCGAGCAGACGGATGTCGGCACCGCGCTGGGGCCACTGGACCGGCTGGCCGCCGCCGACCTGTCCGACTCGGACGAGGCGATCCGCGGGGTGGCCTCCCGGCTGCGCCAGGACCGGCTCGGTGACACGCTTGTCTTCCTGACCGGGCCGGGTGGGCGCGACGACCTGGGGCACGTGGGGGCGCTGCGCGGGGCGTACCCGTCGGTGGTGGTCGGGGTGTTCGGCGCGGCCGAGCCGACGCCGCCGGGCGCGGCTGGCCTGGTGGTGGTCGACGCGGCGGACGGCGCGCAGTTCGCCGCCGAGTGGGACGGGGTACGCCGGTGGTGACGCACGCCGTGCGGGTGTTGCGGGCGGCGGCGGTCCCGGTGGCGCTGATCGGGCTGACCGCGCTCGCCGGGGTGGTGCTCGGCCGGGTGTACGCGGGGGACCTGCTGACCCGACTGGTGATCGGTGCGGCGGTTGGTTCGGTGTTGGTCAGTGTGGCCGCCCGGCGGTTGCCGTCCTGGCTGGTGGCGCCGGTGTCGGTGGCCGCGATGGCCGGTTGGACACTGTGGTCGCTGCGGCTGGCCGCCAACCACGCCGAGCTTCCGGGTGGTCTGCTGGAGATCACCGGCGACGCCGCGCGCAACGGCATTCCCCGGTTGCTGACCGCGATGATCCCGGTGCAGCCCACCCCGGACACGGTGCTGGTGCCGGTGGTGGCCGCCTGGCTGGCCGGGTTGGCCGGTGCCGAGGTCGCGCTGCGCACCGGCCGGGTGCTGCTGGGTTACCTGCCGGCGGCGGGCCTCTACGTCGCCGCCCTCTACGTGGTGGGCCCGAATGCCGCGCCGGCGGTCGGGGTGACTGTGGCGTTCGTCGCTGTCGCGGCGGTCGGCCTTGCCGCTCCCGCCGGCACGGCAACGGCCGGCGGCGATCCGGCCGCCGACCTGGCCCCCCGGGTACGCGCGGCGGTGCGGCTGCGCCTGGCCACCAGCGCGGCGCTCGGGGTGGCCCTGGTGGTGGGGCTTGTCGCGTTGCTCGGCCCGGTCGTCGCCGGTCAGGTCGACGGGCGGCCGGTGGACCCCCGCCGGTACGTGGAGCCGCCGCAGGTGCAGTCGCTCGACGAGAACCCGCTGATCCGGATCTCCGGTTGGGCGCTGCACCCGGAGCAGAAGCTCCTCGACGTGAGCACGGAACGCTCCGGCGCACCGCTCCCCCCGCCGGAGCCGGGGACCGCGCCGGAGCCGGAACCCGGGGCCGGGCCGGCGGCGCAGACCGGCGTGCGGATCCGGTTGGCGGTGCTCAGCGACTACGACGGGGTGACCTGGCGGGTCGGCGCGACGTACCGCAACGCGGGCCGGATCCTGCCGGCCGCCGCCCCGGCCCGTGACAGCACAGTGGAGACGGTCCGCCAGCAGATCACCGTCGCGGAGCTGAGCGGTCGGCTGCTGCCCGCGGTGGCGACGCCCCGGGAGGTCAGCGGCGCACGGGTGGCGTACGACCCGGCGAGCGGGACGTTGATCCGGCCGGAGGGGTTGACGCCGGGGCTGCGGTACGCGGTGACCTCGGTCGAGGAGCACCCGGACCCCAACCTGTTGGCCAGCGCCAACGTGCCCGCCGGCGAGGAGGTGGCCCGGGTGCTGCGGGTCGCCGACGGGGTGCCCGACCCGATGCGCCGGTTGGCCAAGCAGCTGGCCGAGGACAATGGCGCGCCGCTCGCCCGGGCGCTGGCCATCGAGCAGTTCCTGGCCGAGCACTACCGGGTGGTGGCGGACGCGCCGAGCGGGCACGCGTACCCGAATCTGGGTTTCTTTCTCTTCGGGCCGCGCGGCGGTGGCGGGCAGGAGGGCACCTCGGAGCAGTTCGCGGCGGCGTTCGCGGTGCTCGGCCGGTTGTCCGGGTTGCCGACGCGGGTGGTGGTGGGTTTCCGGGCCGGTGGGCAGGGGCCGGTGCTTGCCGGTGACGCGTTCGCCTGGCCGGAGGTGCTCTTCGACGGGCTGGGTTGGGTGCCGTTCAATCCGCTGCCGCGCCCGAACGAGGAGCCGAGGCCGGTGGAGGAGGATTTCCGTCCGACTCCGGAGGACCCGCCGCCGTCGGAGGCACCGGCGCCGACTGTGGAGCCGTCCGCGTCGCCGGAGCCGGCCGCCGCCTCGGGCGGGCCGCCCAGCGCTGACGGGTTGTCCACGATGGTGCTGGTCGGCGGTGGCAGCGGTGGTCTGCTGCTGCTGGTGGGGGCGCTGCTGCTGACCCTGCTGGCGCTGCGCCGCTCGCTCACCCGCGCGCGGCTGGAGAAGGGCGACGCCGGTCAACGCGTCGCCGGCGCCTGGCGGGAGGTCACCGACGCGCTGCGGCTGGCCGGTCGACCGGTCGGTGACGACCTGGCCGCCACCGAGGTGGCCGGGCACGCCCGCGAGGCCCTCACCGAGGCCCGGGCGGGCGCGGCCGACGACGGGCCGTCAGTCGACGAGTTGGCGACCCTGCTCAATCAGGTGGGCTTCGCCCCGGGTGCCGCGACAGCAGACCAGGCGGCCCGCGCTGCCGAGGTGGCCACCGTCTACGTGGCCACCCTGCGCTCCGCGCGCCCCTGGTGGCGTCGGCTCCTCTGGTCGGTGCACCCCACTCCCCTGCGCCGCGCCCGCCGGTCCGCCCGGTGATGCCGGTCCCCCGGTGTGGTCACGGCAGGACGGCACGGGTCAGGCCGTCAGGCGGCGGACGAGTTTGCGCATGCCGGCCTGCCAGCCGTCCGGGTCCTCGGCGCGGCGGCGGGCGTAGTCGGCGACCTCCGGGTGCGGCAGGATCAGGAAGCGTTCCTCGGCCAGCCCGGCGATGGCCGCCTCGGCGACCTGGTCGGGCGTGAGCACCGCGCCGGACGCGGCGACCACCCGGGCACCGAGATGACCATCGAGGAGCCCGTCGGCGAGCATCGGGGTGTCCACCCCCTGCGGGCACAGTGCGCTGACCCGGATGCCCCGGTCCCGGTAGGTGATCGCGAGCCACTCGGCGAACCCCACCGAGGCGTGTTTCGTCGTGGTGTACGCGGCGTCGCCGACCGCGGTCAGCACGCCCGCCGCCGAGCAGGTGTGCAGCAGGTGCCCGCCGCCTCGGGCGAGCATGCCGGGCAGCACCGCGCGGGCCGAGTAGACGTGGGCGAGCACGTTGACCCGCCACGCCCGGTCCCAGCCGGCGTCGTCGACCTCCACGCCCCCGCCGGTGGTCACCCCCGCGTTGGCGCAGAACAGGTCGATCCGGCCGTAGCGCTCCTCGGTGTCGGCGACGAGGTCGCGGACCTGCTCCTCGTCGGTGACGTCGAGGGCGATGGGGTGCGCCACCGGGCCGATGCTCTCGGCCACCGCGTCCGCCGCGGCGGCATCGAGGTCGGCGACCACCACGGCGGCGGCCCCCTCCGCGGCGAAGCGGCGGCACAGCGCCGCGCCGATGCCGCCGGCCCCGCCGGTGACCACCACGATCCGGTCGGTGAGGTTCACGCGGACGCTCCCACGGGATCGGCGCCCAACTGGGCGATGAGGTCGAGCAGCGCGGTCGCGCCGCCGGCGGTGGTCGCCGGGGTGGGCAGCAGCGCCAGGACCGGCACGTCGACGCCGGCGTCGGCGTAGCGGCGTACCTCGGCGCGGCACCGCTGCGGTGAGCCGTGCAGCACCAACGCGTCGACAACGTCGTCGGGCACCGCCGCGCTGGCGCCGCGCCGGTCACCGGCGGCCCAGGCCGCCCACATCGGCCCGAGCGCCTCGCCGCGGCCGAGCCAGCGGTGGAACTCGGCGTACGCGCCGACGGTGAGGTAGCTGGTGATGAGCCGGCGGCCCAGCGCCCGGGCGTACCCGGCGTCCTCGGTGGGGCAGACGAAGATCCGGGCGGCGACCTCGAAGCCGGCACGCCGATCGCCCAACTCGGCGAGGGCACGAGGCACGTCGTCGGCGCCGAGCCAGTTGAGGATGACACCGTCGGCCTCCGCGCCGGCCAGCCGGAGCATCCCCGGGCGCAGCGCGGCGAGCAGGATCGGTGGCGGCACCGCCGGTGGTCGTTCCAGCGTGAACCGGCGTACGGCGAACGTGTCGTAGGCCTGGTCGACGGTCTCGCCACGCAGCGCGGCGCGCAGGAAGCGCAGCATGTCGCGGGTGCGGCGGAACGGCTCGTCGAACGGCACGGCGTTCCAGTCCCGCACGAGCACCGGTGAGGACGCGCCGATCCCGAGGGTGAACCGGCCGGGCGCGGCCTCGGCCAACGCCGCCGCGCTCATCGCCAGCAACCCGGGGCCCCGGGTGAAGACCGGTGTGATCGCGGTGCCCAACCGCAGCCCCGGCTGCCAGGCCGCGGCGAGCGCCAGCGGGGTGAACGCGTCGGTCCCGGCGACCTCTGACGACCAGACGTCGGTGAACCCGGCCTGGTCGAGGGCCGCATAGGCCGCGTCGTGGTGCGCCAGGGCGATCCCGCCCAGCGGCACCGTCATACCCCATCGATTCGTCACCGCCCGATCGTGCCCGTTGACGGGGCACCCGAGCAAGATCCCCGGGTTGGGCAGAATCGCCGGTTTCCGGTCGCCCGTGCCGCTGCGGATGCTACGACTTCGGCGTGGACCGGACCAACGGCGCAGGCCGCTGACCATGGCCTTCAGGGCAGCAGGGCACCTGGAGCCGGCCAAGCGCGACCCGGGCCGGGCGACCTTCCTCGAACTCTTCTTCGATCTGGTGTTCGTCTTCGCGCTCACCCGGATCTCGGCGCGTGCGTTCGAGGACCTGACCGACGGGCCGGCTCGGGAGCACGCCGCGGCGGCGATCACCGGGAGCGGCAAGACGCTGTTGCTGCTGCTCGCCCTCTGGTCGGTCTGGCAGGGCACCGCGTGGACGACGAGCCGGTACGACCCGTACCGGGTGTCGTTGCAGACCGTGGTGATCACCGCGTTGGTGTGCAGCATGCTGCTCGGGGTGGCGATCCCCCGGGCCTTCAGCGAGACCGCGTTGATGTTCGCGGTGGCGTACGTGGTGGCGCAGGTGACCCGACCGGTGATCCTGTCGATAGCGCTGGGACCCCACCCGTACCGCCGGTTGAAGATCCGCATGGCTGTGGTGTTCTCCGTCAGCGGGGTGTTCTGGATCATCGGGGCGCTGCTGAACACCAACATGCAGGTCATGCTCTGGACGGCGGCGCTGGCCTTGGAGTACGTGGCCGCCCGGTGTGGCTGGCCGGTGCCGTGGCTGGGCCGCTCGACGGTCTCCAAGTGGGAGATCGCCGGGGAACACCTGGCGGAGCGGTACCAGCAGTTCTTCCTCGTCGCGCTGGGCGAGACGATCCTGGTGGCGGGTTTCGCGTACAGCGAGGGGCCGTTCGAGTCGGGGCACGTGTGGGCGTTCGCGCTCGCGCTGGCCACCTCGATCATGTTGTGGCGGATCTACGTGCAGCGGGCCGGGCGGATCCTGGGCGAGGCGGTGGTGAAGGCCCGGCACCCCGCCACCATCGGGCGGTCGGCGGCCGACACCCACCTGGTGATGGTGGTCGGTCTCGCCGCCACCGCGATCGGCTACGAGCTGATCATCCCGCATCCGCTGGAGCAGATCCCCGGGCCGTGGCTGGCCATGACGCTCGGTGGCCCGGCCCTGTTCCTGGCCGGGCGGGCCCGCCTGGAGTACGAGGTGTTCGCGCGGGTGTCCCCGTCCCGGTGGATCGCCCTGCTGGTGTTGGCGGCGTCGGCGGTGCCGCTGCTGTTCCTGCCCGGTGTGGCCGCGACCGCCGTCGGGGTGCTGGTGTTGGCCGCCGTCGCGGTCATCGACGCCCGCCGGGCGCACGGTGCGCCGCCGGAGGCCGCCGCGCCACCCTTCTGAGCCGACCCGGGTCTAGTCTCGGCGGGTGACCTTCTCGCTCGTCGCCCGCTCCGCCGACGGTCGCCGGCACGGCGTCGCCGTCGCCAGCAAGTTCCTCGCCGCCGGGGCGCTGGTGCCGGCCGCCGCCGCCGAGGTCGGCGCACTGGCCACCCAGGCGCACGTCAACCTCGCCTACCGGCCGCAGGGCCTCACCCTGTTGCGCACCGGCGTGGCCCCGGCCGACGTGGTGGCCGGGCTGATCGCCGCCGATCGCGAGCGGGAGCACCGCCAGCTCGGCGTGGTGGGTGTCGACGGTTCGGGTGCCACCTGGACCGGGCCGGCCTGCCATCCGTGGGCGGGCGGGCGGGCCGGCGACGGCTGGGCCGCGCAGGGCAACGTGCTCACCGGCCCGGAGGTCGTCGACGCGCTTGCCGACGCCTGGCTGGCCGGGTCGGCGCTGCCGTTCGCCGAGCGGCTGGTCGCCGCGTTGCGGGCCGGCGACGAGGCCGGCGGCGACCGGCGGGGCCGGCAGAGCGCCGGCCTGCTGGTGGTCGAGCGCGGCGGAGGGTACGGCGGCACCAGCGACGTGCTTGTCGACCTTCGGGTGGACGACCACCCGGACCCGGTCGCCGAGCTGGGCCGGCTGCTCGCCGTGCACACCATGCTGTTCAGCCGGCCCGACCCGGCCACCCTGCTCGACCTGAGCGGCGCGGTCGCCGACGAGGTGGCGGCGTTGCTCGCCGCGCTGGGTCATCCGGTGGCCGACGGAGGCACCGAAGCGGCGTTGAACTCCTGGGCCGGGTTGGAGAACCTGGAGGAGCGGCTGGTGCCGGGGCGGATCGACCCGGTGGTGCTGACCCACCTGCGCGGCGTCGCCCCACACGTCCCCGCCCCCCGCTCCGCGAGCTGACCTCCACCGCCCAGAGCCGACCCGCGAAGCCGACCAGCAGCGCCCGAAGCTGGCGCGCGGCAGCAAGCAGCAGCCGGGGACGGCGACGCGCGAACGGCAACCGGAAACGGCAGCGAGCGGGTCAGCGGCCGAAGGCGAGCCAGCGGAAGCCGGCGGCGTCGATCGCGGCCCGTTCCGGGGCGGTCAGCGCCGCCCGGCCGGTGGTCTTGCGGATCAGGGTGAGTCGGTCCCAGCGCAGCTCGGCAGGTGTCGGTCGACCCCCGGTGAGCAGGTCGGCGATCACCTCGGCCGCCGGTGGGGTGAGCCAGGGCTGCCGGTCCAGGGCGGCGGCCAGGTCCAGACCGTGCACGCCCACCTCGACGACCCGGGTCCGCAGGAACTCGGTGAGGCCCATCGCGTCGCCGTGCCGGGTCCGTACGACGCGATCGGGTGGTGCGGCGGCCACCGCGGCGTCGCTGGCCCGCCAGGCCCGGTCCCACTCGGTCGCCAGCGTCGCCCGGTCCACCCGCGTCGCGTCGCGCCGGCCTCCGGCGATCCGGTCGGCGTCGACGGTCGGGGTGAACTTCGCCCGGCCGAAGTAATCGGCGGCGTCGACCTCGGCGCGTGGCGGGGCCGGCGCGGCGAGCATGTCGGTGAGTCGGCCGGCCCCGGTGCGCACGTGCGCGATCAACTCCCGGACCGTCCATGGCGGACAATCGGTGAGCCGGTCGAGATCGGCGTCGACCAGCCCGGCCAGGATCTCGGTGAGCTGCCCACACTCGGCGGAGAACGCCGCGCGGACCCGGTCCATCGGCCCACTCAGCCCTTGACCCGGGGCACCAGCCGGTGCACGACGGTGAGCACCAACGCCATCACCACCGCCATCGTGCCGGCGATCCCGGCGGCGCTGCCCGCGTACCCGACGAACAGGGGTCGGCGGGCCAACTCGTCCGGGCCGATGTCGCGCAGGTCGACAAGCCAGGCGAGGGCCAGGCCGCAGGCGGCCAGGGCCAGTGCCCCGCCCACGCCGAGCACCAGCGCGGCCACCCGGTGCGCGTCGCCGGGTGCGACCTCGGCCTGCTCCCGCTGGGTGATCAGCAGGACCAGCCCGGCGACCGCCGCCCAGACGCCCACCACCAGGTACGCGGCGACCGCGTCGCTGGGCCGGTGCCAGCCGGCGGACAGGGTGGCGACTCCGGCGATGGCGGCATAGGCGGCGCCGAGGAAGGCGCCGGCCGCCCGCACCTTGGCCGGCAACACGAGCACCAGCGCGACCGCCACCGCACCGGCCACCGTGGTGTGCCCGCTGGGCAGGCTGTTGCCCACCGCGACGCGCTCCGGGTCGACGCCGTAGTCGGGACGGTTGAGCCCGTACTTCAACAGCTGGGTCGAGACGTTCGCGCCGGCGATCAGGAGGGTCGCGGTGATCGCCAGGGCGATCCGTCCCCGGATCAGCGCGATGAAACCGATCATCGCGGTGGCGGCCAGCAGGGAGACCACCGACATCGCGTTGAGGATCCGGTCGACAGGGCCCTCGATGGTGTCCTGCCCGATCCGGTTGCCGGTGAGGGCGACGGTGTCCACCCACTGGCCGATCCCGCTGTGCACCGCCACCCGCCACACGACGAGGAATGCGGCAGCCTGGACGAGGGCCAGGACGACCAACCAGACCGCGGTCCAACCCCGAGCCGTCGCGCGCATCCGCACACCGTAGCGGCAGGTGCCGGCCGGTCGATCGGTGGCCCGCCGCGCGCCGCCGGTTAGGTTGTGCCAGAGGCGAGGAGGCGGCGGTGGACGGAACACCCGAGCACGACAGTGGCCAGTTCGCACCCGATCCGGTCCAGCGGGTGGGTGCCGACCCGGACCCCGGAGGGCGGGCGCGGGCCGAGTCGCTGGCGGACCTGTTGGGCGGGCGGGGCGGTGTTGTCGACGCCACCCTGCCGCCGCTCGCGTTCGCTGCGGGCTGGCTGCTGGGCGGCGAGTCGCTGCGGGGTGGGATCGGCGCGGCGCTGGCGGTGGGCGCGGTGGTGGCCGGCGTACGGCTGCGTCGGGGTGACCGGCCGCGTTCGGTGCTGATCGGTCTGCTGGCCGTGTGTGTCGCGGCGTTGATCGCGGTGCGCACCGGCCGGGCCGAGGATTTCTTCCTCATCCAGGTGTTGTCCAACGCGGCCAGCGCCCTCGCCTGGGCGGTCAGCATCGTGGTGCGGTGGCCGCTGCTGGGTGTGTTGGTCGGCGGGGTGTTGGGCCAGCGCACCCGGTGGCGGCGCGACCGGGCGCTGCTGCGCGGTTACGGCCGGGCGAGTTGGGTGTGGACGGCGACCTACCTGGTGCGGCTGGCGGTGTTCGTGCCGCTCTACCTGGGTGGGCAGGTGCTCGCACTCGTGGTGGCCCGGGTGGCTCTGACCTGGCCGCTGGTCGCCGCGGCGCTGGCACTGAGCTGGGTGGTGCTGCGGCGGTCGTTGCCGGCCGGGCACCCCGGTCTGCGTCATCCGGTCACCGTAGATTCGGGGGCGAACCGGGGCCGATCCGGGCGGGCGTAGGGCAAAAAAGTGGAGAGGCCGCCACGGGGGGAGCGGCCTCTCCGGTGACGTACGTTACTCCGTTGCGGACTTCGGTGTGATCCCGTGACGGCCCGAATTTCTGGGCTTTTTTGCGGTTGGCTCCAGTCCGGGCGGTGGGGTGGGCCAGCCGATCCGCTGCGTCGGCCAGATGGCCGGCCCACCCCGGCCTGACCGTGGGTGTCAGGCCGTCCCGCCAGCCGGAGTCCGTCGTTCCCCGGACCCCGGCCGGATCCCGGGGTGGGCGGTCCACGCCACCCACCCCGGGTCGTCGTCAGCCGTTCGGGAACAGGCTGCCGAAGTCGGCGTACGCCATGGCGACGTCAGCCTGTGCCCAGAACCGGTGGTAGTTGAAGCTCGGCTCCGGGCCACCGTCCAGGTACGCCTGCACCTTGGGCCAGTCCGGGTCGTTCTTGTAGAAGGACCGGATGTCGAGGAAGCTCTTGCCGGCGGCGATGGTGTCGCCGTTCGGCATCTTCCCGGTCCAGCCCGGCGGCACGTAGAGGCCCTGGCCCGTGGACGCGTTGTAGGTGTCGTCGAAGCGCCGGTAGTCGCCACGCTTCTCCGTGGTGGAGACACCCTTGGCGTCCGCGGCGGCGGAGAGCGCGTCGAGCAGCCCCTTCGCCGTGTCCTTGGCCGCCACGTTGCCCGACTTGGCCGCGTACGCGATCAGGGTCCGGGCGTAGGCGCCGGCGACGCCGACGTCCTGGCCCTTGACCGTGACCTCGACGTGCAGGCCGGTGTTGGGCTGCGGGTTACTCGGGTTCCAGGTGGTCGGCTGGCCGCTCCACGCCATGTCCGACGGGATCGACCAGTTGGTGCCGAGGGTGGTGTTGGCGATCGCCCACGGCACCCACTTGTCCAGCAGCGCCTTGGCCTTCGCGTTACCGGTCTGCAGGTACAGCTCGGCGATGCGCTGCATCGACCAGGCCTGCATACCGAACCACTGGTTCGACGGCGGGTCGTTGTAGACCGGGTCGACGTCGTAGAACATGCCGTAGAAGGTGCTGGTGCCGGCCGGCGGCTGGGCGTAGCTGCCGTCCCAGCTGTTTGTCGCACCACCGGCGATGCCGCCCTCGGCGGACTGGAGCCAGGTGTAGAACTCCAGCTGCCGTTCGAAGCTCTTGGTCCAGTCCGCGACCGCGGTCGGCGACTGCGGCTTGAGCTCCGGGGTGTTGGTCAGCGCCCAGGCCGCGAACGGGTTCTGGTAGCCGAAGTGGTTGTGGCTGGAGCCGATCCGCCAGGACCAGTTCTGGCTGGCGTCGTACGCACCGCCCCAGGCGTAGTACCAGGAGAGCAGGTAGTGCGCCGAGTCCTTGCCGCTGCCGGCGGGGCAGGTGCTGGCCCCGACGCAGTTGCCGATCTTCTTGAAGTACTTGTCGAACATCGCGTACCGCAGGTAGTCGCCCATCTTGGCGGCCTTCGCGATGGTGGCCGCGACGTCGGCCTGCTTGTTCTGCGCCTTGGCCCAGGTCAGCGCCCAGTACGCGGCCTGCACGGCGCGGGCGTCGGCGTCCGGGGCGTTGGTGTACTTCCACTGCTTGGCGGGGGCGCCGGTGTCCTTGACGAACAGGTCGAGGTAGCCGTACTGACCGCCGTGCTTGAAGGTGTCGCAGGAGGGCTGCGGGATGGTCTCCCACACCGACTCCTGGGTGCCCCGCTGGAAGGTGTTGATGTAGGCCGGCTTGGTGGTGCCGTCACCGCAGCGGCCGAAGCCGTAGGTGTTGTCGACGTCCATCAGCCAGTGCATGCCGTAGATGTCGCCGGTGCCGTAGGTGGACTGCAACTCCGAGCGGAGCGGGTCCTGCCCGACCGAGACGTTCGGGTTCAGCGCCGACGGGTACTGGCTGGGCAGGTTGTACTCCGCCGCGTACTGCGGGGTGCCCGCGGAGCCGGCGGTGGGCTGGTCGGCGTGGGTCGGGATGATGTACTTCTCCATCACCGTCCAGGCGTTGTTGAACGGGGCCCAGTTCTGGGTGACCCGCCCGTAGTTCGCCTCCAGCCACAGCCAGAAGCTGAACGCCTCCGACGTGGTCTCGTGCCCGTGGTCGGGCGCCTCGACGATCAGCGTCTCCACCGAGTGGTACGGCACGCCCTCGGGGCTGAAGTAGCCCGAGTTCTTGATCTTGCCGTACTGCTCGAGGAACTTCGCGATGTAGGTGTTGTCGCCGCCCGGGGTGTCGTTGTCGATCTCGGTGGCGGAGACCGCCAGCGAGGCGAGACCGGTGGCGGCGGCCGTGATGGTGGCAGCGCCGCCGACGGTGTCGGCGTCCTCCGCCGCGGCGACCGTGACGGTGACCCCGGTGTTCCAGTTGCTCGGGGTCAGCGTGGTGGAGGTCGGCGAGACCGTGACGTCGGCGTCGCCGCTGGGGGTGAGGGTGACCGGCACGTTGGCCGTCGGCGCGGCGCTGAGCTTGAGGTTGAAGGTGGACGTGCCACCTTCACTGACGCTCACCGCGGACGGGGTGGCGACAAGCGTCGGGCCGTTGGGGGCGCCGACGGTGAACGCCTTCTCGTCGACCCCGATGCCGTTGCCGTTGTCGTACGCCTTCGCCTGCACCGTGTAGTTGCCGGCCGGCAGGTCCTCCTGCGTGTAGGCGTACGGAGCCGAGGTGTCGGTGTTGATCAGCAGGCCGTTGCGGTAGAACTCGACCTTGCTGATCGTCCCGTCCGGGTCGCTGGCCGTGGCGGTCAGCGGCACGTCGGCCGGCGCGGTGAACGGCCCGCTCGGCAGGCCGAGGGACACCGTCGGCGGCAGGTTGGCCGGGGTGCCGTTGCACGGGGTGCCGTTGAGGGTGAACGAGGTGGGCTTCGGGTTGGTGCCCGAGTGGGCGCCGTTGAAGCCGATAGTGGTGGAGGCCCCGGCGGCGAGGTTGCCGTTGTACGACTCGTTGGTCACTGTGACGTCGCTGCCGGTCTGGCTGTATTTGGCCGACCAACCCTGGACGACCCGCTGGCCGCTGTTCGGGAAGGTCCACTTGAGCGTCCAGTTGTTGATCGGATCGCCCAGGTTCTTGATGGTCACGTTGGCGGTGAAGCCGTTGTTCCAGTCGTTGGTCGCGTAGACCACGTCGCAGGCGGGCGCGGCCTGTGCGGCGCCGGCGGGCAGGGTCACCCCGCCCGCGGCGAGCGCGGCGGCGGCGAAGATCGCCACTCGACGGCGTCGTGCCAGTTGTCTCATGTGCGCGGTGTCTCCTCGGACCAGGCCGGGACGGTCCCCGGCGAGGCGCCTTCCCGCGAGGGTGGTGGTCCGCGGGGATTTCGAGGCGCCGGGAAGGTGGTCTCCCCCGGGCCCGGCCGGGGTAGGGCGTGCGGCCCGCACGGGAGGGGTCCCGCCGGCTGCGATCGGGTGACCGTGACCGGACTGTGCTGCCGGCTGCCCTCGGTAGAACCCGCACTCACGCGATGTGGCTCCTGTCGCGTTGAATCGACAGTCTGCCATGGAAGCGCTCCCACAACAAGCGCAGACGCCGCTCGTTCAGCCCGTTGTTTCGATCTCGTTTTGGGTCTTTCACAAAGCGGTGACGGGCGTTACAGTCGCAACATCGGTCGATGGGAGCGCTTCCATCGACAAGGTTCCAAAAAGAAGATCGCTGGGGTCGTCCTGACGGGCCCGGCGAACCATCCCGAGGGCCGACGACGGGCCAGCCCGGACGCCGTCGTCAGCCATCATCCCGCCTTACGGAGGGAGGTGGAACCAGAGCCACTCGCGTGGCCCGGCTCCCGCGCGACACGCACGGCAGGACCCAAATTCCGCCCGTGTGTGTGCAGTTACGGTGGGGACGGGGGTTGCCCTCCCCCGTCCCCACACTAAACCCCCGTACACGATGGGAAAAGAGGCCGACGGGACAGGCGCGCCGCGCCGCCCGGCGGCCTTGTTCGCTGTCTGGGGCCCCCAACCGCCTCGACCCGCCATCGCCGGCCGCCATGACGGCCGGCTGACCCGGGCCAGCCGCCCCTGGCCTATCCTGGGAGCGCTCCCGAATCCCGGCGGTGGCCCCGTATCCACGAGGAGAATCCATGTCGATACCTACCGGGCCCGCCGGCCCGCTGCGCTTCCCCGCCAACTTCGGCTGGGGCGCCGCCACCTCGGCGTACCAGATCGAGGGCGCCGCCAAGGAGGACGGGCGTGGTGAGTCCGTCTGGGACACCTTCAGCCGTGTCCCGGGAAGCACCCGCAACGGCGACACCGGCGACGTGGCCGCCGACCACTACCACCGCTACACCGAGGACCTCGACCTCATGCGCGACCTCGGGTTGCGCAGCTACCGCTTCTCCATCTCCTGGCCGCGCATCCAGCCCGACGGCAGCGGCGTGCCCAACCAGCGCGGGCTCGACTTCTACCGCCGGCTCGTCGACGGCCTGCACGACCGTGGGATCACCCCGATGGCCACCCTGTTCCACTGGGACCTCCCCCAGGCCCTTCAGGACGCCGGCGGCTGGGAGTCGCGCGACACCGCCCACCGCTTCGCCGACTACGCCGACGTCGTCTTCCGCGCCCTCGGCGACCGGGTGCCGGCGTGGCTGACCATCAACGAGCCCAAGACCGTGGTGCAGAACGGCTACCTCACCGGCCACCACGCCCCCGGCCGGCAGGACCCGGACGCCGCCTACCTGGTCGCCCACCACCTGCAACTCGCGCACGGGCTCGCCGTCGGCGCGCTGCGGGCCACCGGCAGCGGCAGCCGGATCGGCCCCGCGCTCAACCTGCACCCCTGCTACCCCGCCGACGACTCTCCGCAGGCCGCCGCCGCCGCCCGCCTCTACGACGGCTACGAGAACCGCCTCTACCTCGACTCCCTGCTCCGAGGCGACTACCCGGAGGACCTGCTTGCCGACCTGGGCCCGCAGAGCCGGATGGTCCAGGGCATCCGCGACGGCGACCTGGCGATCATCTCGGCGCCGATCGACCTGCTGGCCGTCCAGTACTACACACCCATCTACGTCACCGCCGACGGCGGCACCGTGCGACGCTGGGCGACCACCGAGGCCGAGTGGCAGCAGATCTACCCCGAGGGGATATACGACCTGCTGACCCGGGTCACCCGCGACTACGGCCCGATCCCCCTCACCATCACCGAGAACGGCCTGCCCACGGCGGACACGCTGTCCCCGGACGACACCGTCCACGACGCCGGTCGGATCGACTTCCTGCGCGACCACCTCACCGCCGTGCACCGGGCCATCGCCGACGGGGTGCCGCTGGAGAGCTTCCACGTCTGGTCGCTGCTTGACAACTTCGAGTGGGACGCGGGCTACGACCAGCGCTGGGGTCTCGTCTACGTGGACTACCCCACCCAGCGGCGGGTGCTCAAGAGCAGCGCCACCTGGTACCGCTCCGTCATCACCGACGGCGGCTTCTGAGCGGGCCGCCACCCGGAGTGCCGGGCCCGGACGGCTCGGCTCGGGTGAGCCGGTGACCGTCCGGGTCTCGGCCCGAGGGCCGATCAGCGGGGCAGGGCCTGCTGCAACTCCGCTCGCAGCGCCGGGGTGAGCATCTCCCCCGCCTGCTTGGCCAGCCGGGCCATCTCGTAGCCCACCACGCCGATGTCCGCGTCTCCGGCGGCCAACGTGGCCAGGATCGAACCGTCGCGGATCTGCATCACCAGGAAGTAGCCGCGGCCCATCTCGACCACCGTCTGCTTGACGATGTCGCCGTCGAACATCGAGGCCGCGCCCGCCGTGATACTCATCAGCCCGGAGGTCACCGCCGCGAGCTTGTCGGCGTTGTCGCGGGGCAGGTGGTCGGAGATCGCCACCAGCAGCCCGTCCGAGGAGACCACCACCGCGTGCGCCACGCCCGGCACCCGCTCCGCGAACGCGCTCACCAGCCAGCTCAGGTCACGCGCCTCCTGGCTCAACGTCGTCACTGTCGTCGTCCTCCTTCGTCGTACCCCCCGGACGGTGGCACGGGTATCTCGGTGGTGTCCTCGGCCTCGGCACGCCGCACCCCGCTGTAGAGCCGGGAGAGCATGCCGCCGACCGCTTCCGGGTCCGGGTCGACGCGCTTCGGCGCCGAGGTCGGTTGTGCCGTACGGGTGACCGCGCTCAACTGCGCCATCGGCACCCGCACCGGCAGCCCGCGTTCGTTAGTGCCGCCGGTCACCGGGATGGCCGGCGGCATCGCCGCCGCGGGCGCCGCAGGCGTGGACGGACCCTGCCGCGACCACCAGCCCCCGCCGTTGCCGGAGGTGGCGGCCGGGGCCAGCACATCCTCCGAGCGCATCGGCACCGGGCGGGCCTGACGCGGCACGGCGACCCCCGGCGGACGACCGGCGACCGGCAGGTCCCTGGCGTCGAAGCCCGCCACCGGGGCACCGGTCTCCCGGGCACCCGCTGGCTGTGCGGCTCCGCCCCGAGCGGCGTTCGCCGCCAGCATCCGCGCCGACGCGGGTGGATCCAACTCCACCGCGCCCGCCGGTGCCAGCAGCCCCGCGGGCAGCACCAGCCGGGCGACCAGGCCGTTCTGACCACCGTCGAGGCGCACTGTCACGCCCAGCCGGGCGGCCAGGTGGCTGACCACGAACAGACCCATCCGCTCCACCGCCGCGACATCCGCGGCCGGAGGGCTGGACAGCACCGCGTTCGCCTCGGCCAGCGCGGTCGGGCTCATGCCCAGACCGCTGTCGGCGATCTCGATCAGCGCGGTCACGGCCTCGACCCGGGCGGTCACCACCACGAGGGTGTCCGGGCGGGAGAAGGCCGTCGCGTTCTCCAGCAGCTCGGCCGCGAGGTGCACCAGCTCGCCGACGGCGTGCCCCACCACGTACACGTCGGCCACCGACTCGATGCGGACCCGCTGGTACTGCTCGATCTCCGCGGCGGCGGCCAGCAGCATCGCACCGAGGCCGACCGGCCGGTTCCACCGCCGGGTGGAATCGGTGCCGGCGAGCACCAGCAGACTCTCGTCGTTACGGCGCATACGGGCGGCCAGGTGATCGAGCTTGAACAGGTTCTCCAACTGGTCCGGGTCGCTCTCCTCACGCTCCAGGTCGTCCAGCAGCTCCAGTTGGCGCTCCACGAGCACCTGGCTGCGGCGGGCCAGGTTGACGAACATCGCGTTGACGTTGCGCCGCATGAGCGCCTGCTCGACGGCGACGGTGACCGCGCTGCGGTGCACCGCCACGAACGCCTCGGCCAGCTCACCGATCTCGTCGAGCGAGCGGACCACCGCCGGCGCGACCTCGATGGTGGGCACCCCACCGCCGACGGTCTTCAGTCGACCCAGGGCGTCCGGCAGCTCGACCTGCGCGATCCGCAGCGCCTGACTCCGCAGCAACCGCATCGAACGCGCCACCGACCGCCCGACGAGCAACGAGATCAGCAGGGCTACCAGCAGGACCGCGACGACTCCACCGACGACCAGCAGGGTGGCCCGGAGCTGACCGTTGCTGGCGTCGTCGGCCTGCCGCACGGCGTCGTCCAGAATCCCCGCCTCAAGCTGGCGCAGCTGGTCCTGGCGCTGCTGGCTGGCCGACCACCACTGCTCCGACGGCAGCACCTCGGGCGCCGCGTCGCCGGCTGGCAGGCTGCGTTCCTCAAGCCGCGTGGCGACCAGGAATCCCGGGGTCACAGTGGTCTCGTCGTAGCGGCGGATCTGGTCGTTCGTCGCGGCCACCCGGAACGCGCTGAGCGCGGTGAGCTGTTGGGCGCGCAGGTCCGCCAGGAGCACCCGGTCCTCGGTGCCGTACCCACCGGTGCGGCCGGCGGCGTAGAGCCGGGCCCGGACCTGGGAGGAGAGCTCCTTGACCCGGGCGAGCTGCACGTAGCGCAGGACCGCGTCGTTCAGCTCGGGCTGGCCCTGGCCGGGGGTCGGCTCGGCGAGCAGGTCGAGCATCGCGCCGATCGCCCGGAAGTAGTTGCTCAGGATCGTGTCGCTGCTCAGCACCGCGGGCGGGATCGCCGGCCGGATGTCGTCGACCTGGTCGTACGCCTCCAACGCCTCGGAGTAGGCGACCCGCCAGGACGCGTCGGCGTCGGCGAGGGGCGCGGCGGCCCGACGCAGGTTGTCGATGGCCCGGTCGGCCGCCGCCTGCAACGGCCGCAGGTTGTTCACAGCGGTTTCCCGGTCGCCGCCCCGGCGCAGCTCACCCAGCTCCCCCGCCGAGCGGTCGCGCTCCTGCTGGAGCTGGTGCACCACCGCGGTGATCTGCCGGCCGATGCCGACCTGGCGGGAGAAGTCGTTCAACGCCGTCGTCCGCCCGACCAACGCGCTGGTCTGCACACCGGCGAGCACCAGGAACGCCAGCGACGGCACGATCAGCACCGTCGCGAGCTTGGTGCTCATCCGCCAGTCCCGCAGCCGGAACGGTGACCGGCGTCGATGCGGGACAACTCGGACGTCGAAACGACGCCGGCGGTGGCTCGACACCGCGCCGTTCGCCGGGTCGGGACCTGCCGCCACCCTGCCTCCTCGGTCCTACCGCGTCCACCGCGGTCCGGGGAGCGGGGTCCATCCAACCAGGCTCGCGACCAGTGTCAACGGCCTGGGCAGCGTGGAGGTTCAGGAAGGATACTGCGGGTGGGAACCTCCTGCCGTGGTCGGCATGACCAGCTCGTCCGTCCGGCCGATGTCGGCGAGCCCGATCGCGTCACCGAAGCGACCCAACGCCACGAGTGCCGCACCTGTCGCACCGATCTCCGGGTTGCGTTGGTGCGACACCGGTCGCGGTGCCAGCGCGGTCGCGAAGGCCTGCCGCCACCACACCGAGGCCGCCACCGCGCCCCCGCCCAGCACCACACCCACCGGTTTGTCGACTGTGGACTCAAGCACCGCGAGATCCTCGGCGACCAGCTCGCACAACCCCTGCATCAGCCCGGCCAGGATGTCCACCGAGGTGGTGCTGAAGCTGAGGCCGCGGAGCTGCCCGCTGCCGGCGGGCACCAGGCCGGGCGGCCGGTCGCCACCGAAGCGGGGGTCGGTCGGTCGGCCACCGCCCGCCGGCACCAGCGCCAGCGCCGCGTCCAGCTCGGCGCCCTGGGGCAACCGCAACTCCCGGTTCGCCCAGGCGAACAGGTTGCCGCCACTGGAGTACGCCGCGCCGGTGACCACGTGGTCGTGGTCGACCCGGTAACGCCACAGTCGTTCGGGGAGCCGGGGCATCGGGTCGCCGGCGGGAATCCGCTGCATCAGCCGTACGGCCGCCGAGGTGCCCACTGTGACCGCGGCCCGGCTCGGGTCGACGCAGCCCGAACCGACGTTCGAGGCCCCACCGTCACCCACCGGGGGCGCCCACCGCGCCTGGGCCAGCTGCGGCCACCGGTGGGCCAGCTCGGCCCGGAGCCGGCCGTGCCAGTCCAACGCGCCGAGGGCCGGCAGGTCGGCTGGTCGCGCCCCGGCCAGCGTCAACGCCTCCTCGTCCCAGCGCAGGGTGCGCAGGTCGAGCAGACCGGTTCCGGAGGCCTGGGACACCGACATGGGCGCGTCGTCGAGCAGCTCGCCCAGCACGTACTCGGGCAGGCCGACGAACCTGGCGATCGGCGTGCCGGACTGCTCGCGCAGCCAGGGCAACCGCATCGACCAGTACGAACGGTGCCACCAACAGCCGGTGCGCTGGTGGAAACCGTCCGGGTCGGAAGGTCCGGCCGTACCGCCGACCGGCGCGGGCCGGGTGTCCAGCCAGGTGAGCACCGGGCCGATCGGGGTGCCGTCACTGTCGAGCGGCAGCACCGAGTGCCACTGGGCGGAGACCGCCACCAGCTCGACGTCGTGCAGGCGCCCCGCGTCGGCCAGCTCGTCGAGGCACTCGATCAGGCAGGCGAGGTAGCCGGGGCCGGACAGCGTGCCGGTGCCGTCGTCGCCGATGGCGAGGTCGACCTTGCGCCGGGCCAGGGCGCCGGGTAGCGGACGGCTGTCGCCGTCCAGCACCAGCCCGCGTACCGAGGAGGTGCCCAGATCGAGCGCGAGAATGTTCATCGCCGGTCAAGTTACCCGGTGTCAGCCGGGCGCCGGGCGCGTAGGGTGGATCACATGCTCGCGCATCTGACCTGCTGGTGGCCCGCCAACCCGGCGGCCACCTTCCGCGCGTAGCTTCATCCACGCGGCCGCCATCGAGGCGGCCGCCGGTTCTCCCGGCCCGGATGGCCGCCCCGAACGGCGGCGCCCGGCCCCACGGGAGACCTTGATGACCCACCTGACCGACCTGATCGCCGCCGTGACCAGCGGCGTAGACCCGGGCCCCTTCGCGCTGGTACGCCGCGACGACGCCGACGAGCTGGAGTTGTTCACCGGCACCGTCGGCACCGTTGAGCGTCTCGCCGACATCCCGCTGCCGCCGGGCACGCCGGGAGCGCGGACGCTGGCCCTGGTGCCGTACCGCCAGATCACCGAGCGCGGCTTCGCCTGCGTCGACGACGGCGCCCCGCTGGAGTGCCTCCAGGTCCGCGAGCATCGGCGGGTCGCGCTGGCCGACGCCCTGGCCGCGCTGCCCGACGAACCGGTCCGCACCACCGACGCCGCCTTCGACGTCACCGACGAGGAGTACGCGGAGACCGTGCGGCGGGTGCTCGCCGAGGAGATCGGCAGTGGCGCGGGCGCCAACTTCGTCATCCACCGCACCCTGCACGCCACGGTGCAGGGCCGACCGCTGGTGGCCGCGCTGGCCGCGCTGCGCCGGCTGCTGGTCGCCGAGCGCGGCGCGTACTGGACGTTCGTCGTGCACACCGGCACCCGGACGCTCGTCGGTGCCAGCCCGGAGCGGCACGTGAGCGTCGACGACGGGCTGGTCATGATGAACCCGATCAGCGGCACCTTCCGACGCTCCGATGACACCCCGGACCGGGCGGCGCTGCTGCGTTTCCTCGCCGACGAGAAGGAGGTCGAGGAGCTGTACATGGTGCTCGACGAGGAGCTGAAGATGATGGCCACCGTCGCCGAGCACGGCGGCCAGGTGATCGGCCCGTACCTGAAGGAGATGTCGCACCTGGCGCACACCGAGTACCTGCTCGCCGGGCGGGGCACCCGCGACGTGCGGGAGGTGCTGCGCGAGACGATGTTCGCCCCGACCGTGACCGGCAGCCCGATGGAGAACGCCTGCCGGGTGATCGCCCGACACGAGGGCCGCGGCCGCAGCTACTACGCGGGCGTGCTCGCCCTGCTCGGCCACGACGAGGCCGGGCGGCAGACGCTGGACGCGCCGATCCTGATCCGTACCGCCGAGATCTCCCCCACCGGTCACCTGCGGGTGCCGGTGGGCGCCACCCTGGTCCGGCACTCCACGGCGGCCGGCGAGGTGGCGGAGACCCACGCCAAGGCCGCCGGTGTGCTGGCCGCGCTGGGCCTCGGGCCGGCGGCGCCCGCCGGCGACGGCGGCCCGGTCGCGCGGCTGGCCGACGACCCGGAGGTACGCGACGCGCTGGCCGCGCGCAACGCGCCGCTGGCGCGGTTCTGGCTGGACCAGCGGGCACCGGACGCGCCCGGGTTGCCCGGTCTGGTCGGCCGCCGCGTGTTGATCGTGGACGCCGAGGACACCTTCACCGGGATGCTCGCCCACCAGCTGGGCGCGCTGGGCCTCACGGTGAGCCTGCGGCAGTGGCACGCGGGCGGCCCCGTCGACGGGTACGACCTGGTGGTGGTCGGCCCCGGGCCGGGCGACCCGGGCAGCCCGGACGAGCCGAAGATGGCGGCACTGCGGGGGTTGCTGACCGAGTTGCTGGCGACCGGCCGTCCCACCCTCGCGGTCTGCCTGGGCCACCAGGTGCTGGCCGGGATGCTGGGGCTGGCGCTGCACCGTCGGGAGGCGCCCTATCAGGGGTTGCAGCGGGAGGTGTCGCTGTTCGGGCGGACCCGCCGGGTCGGGTTCTACTCCACGTTCACCGCCCGCGCGCAGGCCGACCGGATGGTCACCGCGTACGGGCCGGTGGAGTTGGCCCGGGACCCGGGCGACGGCGCCGTGCACGCCCTGCGGGGGCGTGGTTTCGCCGGGGTGCAGTTCCACCCCGAGTCGGTGCTCAGCCCGGACGGGCTCGCGGTGCTCAGCGAACTGCTGAGTGATCTCCTGCCGGCACCGCACGCCGACGAGTTGTCCACCACGGGCGGGCGCGCATAGCCGTCCGGCCACCGGGGTAGGGCTGAATGGCGACCGGTGGCGTGGGCGGGCCGAGAGCCCCCGCCCGTGCCACCGGTCGCTTGCGCCGTCAGCCGGCCATGCCCGCCTTCAGCGCGGCGCCCAGCAGCACCGCGCGTCGTGCGGTGAGCGCACAGGCCCCCAGCGCCACGGCGTCCGGGGCGATCTCCCCGTTGTTGCTCGTGTGCGAGGCGCCGTACGGGTTGCCGGCGATGAACTGGCTGGTGTCGGTGTAACCGGGGGCGACCACGACCCCGCCCCAGTGGTAGAAGACGTTGAACAGCGAGGTCAGGGTGGTCTCCTGCCCGCCGTGCACGGTCGCCGTCGAGGTGAAGGCCGCGTAGACCTTGTTGGCCAGCGCGCCCTGTGCCCAGAGCGGGCCGGTGGTGTCGATGAACTGCTTCAGCTGGGCCGCGATCATGCCGTACCGGGTCGGCGCACCCATGATCACCACGTCGGCCCAGGACAGGTCGTCGACCATCGCCTCGGGCACGTCCTGGGTCTCCAGGTGGTGCGCCTGCCACCCGGAGTTGGAGCGGATCGCCTCGTCCGGCGCCAGCTCGCGCACCTTGCGCAGGCGCACGTCCGCGCCGGCATCTCCGGCGGCCTCGCAGACGGCCTGCGCCATCTGGTACGTGATGCTGGTGGCGCTGTAGTAGATCACCGCTACCTTGGTCTGGGCAGCCATCAGATGTTCCCCTTCTCGTCTCGGGTCAGCTCCCGCGACTACCCGCTGGGGGCGACCTCTAACGGCAGGGCGCACGGGCCCGTTCCGGTCCGTCCGGCTCAAGTTTTCCGCAACTTCCCGACTGTTTCGGTCCCCCGACGCGTACGGACGGCGATCCTGATGTCACCGGTGCCGGCGGGAACCAGCCGCCGCCCCGCACCGAGCACCTGAACGGGGGATCGCGCTCCGCCACCAACGACGCTGGCGTAGCGCGATCAGGGGGCCGCCTGAGCACTGCCGTCGGCCGACTCCGCTCAGCGGACCAGGGCTGCCATCAACCGGTCCAGCTCGGCCGCCGGATCGGCGGTGAGCCCGGTGTGCACCGGCCCGGTCTGGATCATCGTGCTGCGCGGAGCGGCAAGCCAGTGGAACCGCTCACCGAGCCGCATCCGGGTCGCCGGCCCGTCGCCGGAGCAGGTCCGGTCCCAGGAGGAGAGCACCGCGGCCACCGCCGGCAGATCGACGTCGGGCGCCAGGGCGCGGACGCGGTCGGCGTCCAGGTGCGTACGCGCGGCCAGGAAATCGCGCTGCTGGCAGTAGAGCAACACCCCGACGTTTATCTGCTCGCCGCGTTCGATGCGGGGCACCAGCCGGATCAGCGCGTACTCGAAGGGTTGCCTCATGCCGCGCTCCCCTGCGGCAGCCAGTCGGCGGTGCGGGCGACCCGGCGGGACAGGTGTCGCAGGTACGCGGCGCGGGCGTCGTCGGCCGTCTCGAAGTCGGCGGCGGTCAGCCACTCCGCCGGCACCAGGGCCAACACCTCGGTGAGCAGGTCCGGGGTGATCCGGGCAGCCAGCTCGGCGTCGGCGTCGGCCAGCCGGGAGGCGAACGGCGCCAACACATGGTCCTCGGCCCGGTAGGCACGGTGCACGGCCGCCTCGGCCCGCGGCCAGTTGTGGTGGAAGTAGAGCGACGCGCCGTGGTCGATCAGCCACAACTCCCGGTGCCAGACGAGGAGGTTGGGGTTGCGCCAACTCCGGTCGACGTTCTCCACGTACGCGTCGAACCACAGCACCCGGGACGCCAGCACCGGGTCGACGGGGTGCGCCAACGGGTCGAAACCCAGCGCCCCGGGCAGGAAGTCCATCCCCAGGTTGGCGCCGCCGCTGTTGCGCAGCAGCTCCTGCACCTCCTGGTCGGGCTCGGCCCGCCCGATGACCGGGTCGATGTCGAGCACGACAAGCGGGGGCACCCGCAGCTCCAGCCGGCGGGCCAACTCGCCGCAGATCACCTCGGCGATCAGCGCCTTGGGCCCCTGGCCGGCGCCCCGGAACTTCGCCACGTACGTGCCCAGGTCGTCGGCCTCCACCACGCCCGGCAGCGACCCACCCTCGCGCAGCGGGGTGACGTAACGGATCGCGGTGACCTGGCGGAGCACGCCGCCCACCCTACTGGGGCCGCGGGCCGTGGCGGCCGGGTGTGCCGCCGACCGGCGTCAGTCGAGCTTGTCGCGCAGCTTGTCGACCTGGGTCTGGAGCCGGTCCACCGCGTTCTCGTTGTTGACGAACGTGGAGATGCCCGCCGCCAGTCCGAGGCCGATCAGCACGGCCAGGATGCTCAGCACCAGGCCGCCGATCGACACGCCACGCCCGGTGACCCCGGGTCGGCGTGCCATCTTGAGGCCGACGATGCCGAGGATGATCCCGATGATGCCGAGGACCAGCCCCAGCCAGGCGAGGATCGCCGTCAACACACTGAAGAACCCGGCCACTCCGAACACCAGGGCGAAGGTGGCGGCGGCGCTCGTCTTGGCGCGGACGTCCCCCCGATGGCTCCGGGATCCGGCCGGTGCGCCGGCACCCCGGACCGGCTCGCTTGCGGCAGTCATGAGAGTCCCTTCCGTACGCGCGGTGCGCGCACTCGCGCGTGCCGCTTTCCCCCGACGACAGCCCTTACGCCTCCCGTCGCGGACGTGTCGGTGGCCCGCTCTAGGCTGGCTGTCCAGCCAGCGGCTCTAGGCTGTCCGTCCAGCTTGGGAAGGGACCGCCCGATGCCTGCCGACCTCAGCGCGGCCGACGCGCTGGCCCTGCGGATGACAAGCCTCCTGCTGCGCCCGCACCCGAGCACCCGACCCGCCGGCGTCGCCGAGGTGGTCGAGTGGTTCGGCGCGATGCAGGCACAGGATCTGGCCAGCGGCCTGTGGTCACTGGGCGCGCGGCTGCCCGGCCAGGCTCTCCCGGACGTGCGGGCGGCGTTGGAGCGACGCGAGGCGCTGCGCACCTGGCCGATGCGCGGCACCGTGCACCTCGTCCCACCCGCCGACGCCCGCTGGATGCTGGAGCTGACCGGCGTTCGCTCGCTTGCCGGCGCGGCGACCCGCCGGGCGCAGCTCGGGCTGACCGAGGCCGACGCCGACCGGGCGGTCGACGTCCTCGGCGCCGCGTTGGCCGGCGGCGGCCGACTCACCCGGGCGGAGTGCCTGGCGACCCTGCGCGACGCCGGCCTGGGCACCGACGGTCAACGCGGCTACCACCTGCTCTGGTATGCGAGTGTGCGCGGGGTGACCTGTGTGGCACCGAACGTCGGCACCGACCAGACCTTCGCCCTGCTCGACGAGTGGGCGCCCGACGCCCGCAAGCTGGAGCGAGACGAGGCGCTGGCCCTGCTCGCCCACCGCTACGTACGCGGGCACGGGCCGGTCACCGACCGCGAGTTCGCCGGCTGGAGCGGCCTCACCCTGACCGACGCCCGACGCGGGCTGGCCGCCGCGGGCGACGTGCTGAGCCCGGTGCGGGTCGACGGCGAGCCGATGCACATCGACGCGGCGCTGGCCGACGCGCCGCGCACCCCGCTGGACGACGTGGTGGCGCTGCCCGGCTTCGACGAGTATCTGCTGGGCTACCGCGACCGCACACTCATGCTCGACCCGGCGCACCGGGCGGCCGTGGTGCCTGGCAACAACGGCATCTTCCAGGCCACCGTGGTCCGCGCCGGCCGGGTGGTGGGCGTGTGGAAGCGCAAGGTCAGCCGGGCCGCGGTGACCATCACGATCCAGCCGCTGACACCGACGGCGACCGTCGAACGGGCGCGTGTCGAGCAGGCGCTCGAGCGCTACGCCGACTTCCTCGGGCTACCTCCCCGGTTCGACTGGCTGACCTGACCGCCGATCACCGGCGACGGCCTGGCCATGGTCCGACCTGGCCAGCTCTGGCCGGGCTCGGTCCGGTCGGGCCTGGCCTGGGTCCGGCCTGGCCCGGTCGGGCGTCAGCCCTCGGGTGGGCGCGCCGGTCGCCCGTCACCCGATGGTGGGCGTGCCGGTCGCCCGTCACCCGATCGTGGGCGTGCCGTGCTGAGCAGGTCGACGACCCGGGCCACCCGCGGGTCCGTCCGGATCTGCGCCACGGTGGCCGGCAACGGCAACCGCCAGTTCGGGTATTCGTCGACAGTGCCCGGCAGGTTGGGCTGGCGTACCTCGCCCAGCACGTCGTAGAGGGAGACGCCGAGCAGCCGGGCCGGGCTTGCCGCGAGCGCGGCGTGCATCGCCACGACCACCTCGCCGTCGTCGGCCAGCTCGCTCCGCGCCGGGTCGGTCGGCACGGGCAGGGCGGCCTGGTCGGTTGGCACGGCCGGCGCGGCCGGGTCGGTTGGTGCGGCCGGCGCAGCCGGGTCGGGCAGCAGGCTCTCGGCCCGCAACATCGTGAGCAGTCGCTCCCGGTCCGCGACGGCGCGGGCCCGCTCCACCGCCACGTCGGTGTCGAGCAGCTTCAAGTCGTCGCGGACCCGCACGTGCTCGCCGGTCAGGAAGCCCGGTGCGGTCGGCAGGTCGTGGGTGGAGATCGTGGCGAGGGCGTTGCGCGGCCACCGGGCCGGCGGGACGAAGTCACCCTCGCCGTCGCGCGCGAACCACAGCACCGTCGAGCCGAGCATGTTGCGCCCGCGCAGGCCCCGGGTCACCGCGGGTTGGACGGTGCCGAGGTCCTCACCGATCACCACCGCGCCGGCCCGGTGCGCCTCCAGGGCGAGGATGCCGAGCATCGCCTCGGCGTCGTAGCGGACGTAGGTGCCCTCGGCGGCCCCGCCGCCCGGCGGCACCCACCACAACCGCCACAGGCCGGCGACGTGGTCGACCCGCAGGCCGCCCGCGTGCCGCAGGGTCCGGCGCAGCATGTCCCGGTACGCCGCGTACCCGGTGGCGGCGAGCCGGTCCGGGCGCCAGGCGGCGAGCCCCCAGTCCTGGCCGAGCTGGTTGAAGTCGTCGGGTGGGGCGCCGACCCGCACGCCCTGGGCCAGCACGTCGGCGAGCTGCCAGCCGTCCGCGCCGCCCGGGTCGATGCCGACGGCCAGGTCGTGCACGACACCGACCGGCATCCCGGCCGCGCGGGCGGCCGCCGTGACGGCGTCGAGTTGTTCGTCGCACAGGTGTTGCAGCCAGGCGTGGAAGGCCACCCGGTCGGCGAGCTGGCGGCGCTGCTCGGCGACCGCCGGGCCGTCGGGGTGGTGCAGCTCCGTCGGCCAGGCCCGCCAGTCGTTGCCGTGCCGCTCGGCCAGGGCGCACCAGGTGGCGAAGCTCGCCAGCGCCGGGTCCGCGGTGAGGTCGACCGGCTGGGCGTACGGGTGCAGCAACTCCAGGGCGTGCCGTTTGGCCGTCCACACCTCGTCGTAGTCGATCAGGTCACCACGGTCGGGGCGCAGCGCGTCGACCACCGCCCGGGTCGCCGGATCCGCCGCCCGGTACGCGGCGGTGTCGTTGACCCGCAGGTAGAGCGGGTTGACGAAGCGGCGGCTGGCGGGTGAATACGGTGATGCGGCCACCGGGTGCGCGGGCCCGACCGCGTGCAGCGGGTTGAGCAGCACCAGCCCGGCACCTGTGGCACCGGCCCAGTCGGTGAACTCGGCGAGGTCGCCGAGATCGCCCATGCCCCAGGAGCGGTCCGAGGTGAGCGCGTAGAGCTGGAGCATCCAGCCCCAGGTGCGCGGCGGCACGGGCAGCCGGCGAGGCACCACCACCACTGTCACGTCCCGGCCGGCGCAGGCCAGCCGGTGCCAACCCAGCGGCAGGTCCGCCGGCAGCTCACCGTCGACCGCGCGACGTCCACCGTCCTCCAGGGTCACGACCCCGGGGCCGGGCAGTGCCCGGGTGGCGCCGTGGGTCAGCACGACAGTCTCCGGCAGCGCGCTGCGGTCGACCGCACGGGCGGCGGCGAGCGCGTCGGCGATGGCCGCCGGGCTGGTGGCGTCCACGCCGAGCAGGCCGAGCACGCCCACCACGGTCTCCGGTGCGACCTCGACACGGCGCTGCCGCCAGTCCTCATACCAGGTGGACACGCCGTGCACCTTGGCCAGCGCGGTCAGTCGTCGGTCCATTCCGCCCCCCGCCTCACGAAGCGACCCAAACACCTTCCCACGACAAACCCCAACCCGCAGAACACACACCACACCCCGCGCCCGCGCCCGCGCCCGTCGATCTCGCACTTCCTGTCCCGGCAGATGGGAGCATTCCGTCCTATATCGGCGACAGGAAGTGCGAGATCGACGCGATGCGGTGCCGTCAGTCGGCGAGCGCGCCGGCCGCCCGCCCCTCGCGCAGGGTCAGGTTGCGGCCGGTGGCCGGGTCGAACAGGTGGATCTTCTCCAGGTTGAACCAGACCCGGCGCGACTCTCCCTCGGCGACCGGCGACTCCGCGGACAGCCGGGTCACCAGGTTGCCGCCGCCACCGGCGAAGTCGGCGGCACCGGCGTCGGCCGCCAGCTCCTCCAGCTCGGCGGCGGTGGCCTTCTCACCCTCCACCGTGAAGTAGACGTACTTGTCCGAGCCCATCGACTCGACGATGTCGACAGGTGCCTCGAACTCCATGCCCCGGCGACGGGTGTCGTCGTCGACAAGGTCGGCGTCCTCGAAGTGCTCGGGGCGGATGCCGAGGATCAGCTCGCGCGGCGCGTCGGCCGCCTCCAACTCGCGGCGGATCCGGTCGCCGAGCGGCACGTCACCCAACGCGGTGTGCAGCGCGCCGTCCTGCACGGCCGCGTGCAGGAAGTTCATCGACGGAGAACCGATGAAGCCGGCCACGAAGAGGTTGCGCGGGTGGTCGTACAGCTCCTGCGGAGGGCCGACCTGCTGCACCGCGCCCCCGCGCATGATCACCACCCGGTCGCCGAGGGTCATCGCCTCGGTCTGGTCGTGGGTGACGTAGACGGTGGTCGTGCCGAGCTGCTTCTGCAACCGCGACACCACAGTACGCATCTGCACCCGCAGCTTGGCGTCGAGGTTGGACAGCGGCTCGTCCATCAGGAACGCCTTGGGCTGGCGAACGATCGCCCGGCCCATCGCCACCCGCTGGCGCTGCCCGCCGGACAGGTTGGCTGGCTTGCGGTCCAGCAGTGCGGTCAGCTCCAGCACCTTGGCCGCCTCGTCGACCTTGGAGTTGATGGTCTCCTTGTCCAGCTTCGCCAGGCGCAGCGGGAACGCCATGTTCTCCCGCACTGTCATGTTCGGGTAGAGGGCGTACGACTGGAACACCATCGCGATGTCCCGGTCCCGGGGGGCCTTGTCGTTGACCCGTTGGCCACCGATGCGCAGCTCGCCGGAGCTGATGTCCTCCAGGCCGGCGATCATGTTGAGGGTGGTGGACTTGCCGCAGCCCGAGGGGCCGACCAGGATCACGAACTCGCCGTCGGCGATCTCCAGGTCGACGTCCTGCACGGCGACGGTCCCGTCCGGGAAACTCTTGCTCACCTTGTCGAGCACGATGTCAGCCATGACTACCCACCTATCCCTTGACTGCGCCGGAGGTCAGGCCGGACACGATGCGGCGCTGGAAGAAGAGGACGAACAGGACGATCGGTACGGTGATCACCACGGCGGCAGCGCAGATCGCCCCGGTGGGGTCCTCGAACTGCGACGCGCCGGTGAAGAACGACAGCGCCGCCGGCACCGTGCGGGACCGCTCGGTGGAGGTCAGCGAGATGGCGAACAGGAAGTCGTTCCAGCAGAAGATGAACACCAGAATCGCCGTGGTGAACAACCCGGGCGCGGCCAGTGGCGCGATCACCCGGCGGAACGCCTGGGCCTGGGTCGCGCCGTCCATCTTGGCCGCCTTCTCCAGGTCCCACGGGATCTGCTTGAAGAACGCCGACAGCGTGTAGATCGCCAGCGGCAGCGCGAAGGTGATGTACGGAACGATCAGCCCGAGCCAGGTGTCGAAGATGCCGATCGTCCGCTCGATCTCGAACAGCGGCGACACCAGCGACACCTGCGGAAACATCGCGATCAGCAGGGAGACGCCGACCAGCACCTTCTTGCCGGGGAAGTCGAGCCGGCTGATCGCGTACGCGGCCATCGCGCCGAGCACCACGGCGATCAGCGTGGCGATCAGGGCGATGCCGATGGAGTTGGCAAGTGCCCTGACGAACTGGTCGGTGTCGAAGATCGTCTTGTAGTTGTCGAGCGTCCACTCCCGAGGGATGAACTTCCCGTCGGTGAGGGTGGCCGGCGTCTTGAACGACAGCGACGCGATCCACAGCACCGGGACGAGCGCGAAGACGACCACGACGACGTCCAGCAGACCCCAGCGCAGCTTCGCCCGGGTGGTGGTTTCGACAGCCATGTCAGCGCCTCTCCCCGTCGTCGCTGCCGGGGGCAGCGGTGCCGAACAGCTTCACGAAGATGAACGCGATGATCGCCACGCTGATGAAGATCAGCACCGACATCGTCGAGCCGATGCCGAGGTTGAGGCCCCGGATCAGGTTGTTGTAGGCGAGCATCGACACCGATGACGTCTCGTTGCCACCGGCGGTCAGCACGAAGATGTTGTCGAAGACGCGGAACGCGTCGAGGGTGCGGAACAGCAGCGCGACCAGGATCGCCGGCTTCATCACCGGCAGCATCACCTTTGTGAACTTCTGCCAGGCGGTGGCACCGTCGGTGGAGGCCGCCTTGAGCAGGTCCTCCGGCACCAGCGCCAGCCCGGCCATCAGCAGCAGTGCCATGAACGGGGTGGTCTTCCAGATCTCCGCGAGCATGATGATCGCCAGTGAGCTGGCCCGCTCGGTGAGGGGCGCGCCGGCAGTGAACAGGTCGGCCAGGTAGCCGGTGCCGGGCGTCCAGGCGTACCGCCAGGAGAACGCCGCGACCACCGTGACGATCCCGTACGGGATGAGCGCCGAGGTGCGCACGATGCCCCGACCGACGAGCGTGCGGTGCATGATGATCGCCAGACCCATGCCGAGCACCAACTCGACGGCCACGGTGACCACCGTGATCAACGCGGTCACCCCGAACGCGGTCCACCAGAACTCGTTGCTGAGCACTGTGACGTAGTTGTCCAGCCCGATGAACTCACGCTGATCGGGAAAGCGCAGGTCGTAGCGCTGCAACGACAACCAGACCGAATAGATGATCGGGTACGCGGTCACCAGGATCATGACCAGCGCGGCAGGTGCGCAGAGCAGCCAACCCAACCTGCGTTCGGCCTTCTTGTTCGCGCTCAACTGTGGCTTGCGACCGCCCCCGCGTTGGGTGGGCACGGTAGCGGGCGCACGGGTCTCCTCGACGGCGACATCGGCGCCGGTCGGCGTGGCGTTGATGCTCACGGCAGCACCTTCCTTCGCGACTGCGGGGCTCGCAGGCCCGGCTCAGTCCTCGCGCTCACGGCAGCACACCCTTCGACTGGAGGGCGTCGGCGATGGCGCCGCGCAGCTCGTCGGCGGTCTGCTGGGGACGGATCGCCGACGGCGGCGACAGGATCGCCGACATCACTGTGGAGATGCTCTGGTACGCCGGTGTCAGGGGACGGGTCGCCGGCTCCTTCAGCTCTTCCAGGATGGTGTCCTTCATCGGGTACGCCTCGGTCATCTCCGGGTCGTCGAAGACCGCCTCGATGGTGGGTGGCACGCCGTCGTTGATGGCGGAGAACTTCTGGTGCTCGGCGCTGCGGAGGCACCGGGCCGCCTCGAAGGACAGCTCCGGGTGCTCGGAGTAGGAGCTGACCGCCAGGTTGACCCCACCGATGGTGACCTTGCTCGGGGTGCCCTCGTCGATGCCGGGGATCCGGGCCCAGCCGACCTGCTTGGCCAGCTCCGGGTTGGCTTCCTGAAGGGCCGGGTAGACGAACGGCCAGTTCACCTGGAACGCGCCGGAGCCGGACTGGAACTCCAACCGGACCGGGTCCTCGGTGGCGTTGCTGAACGACGGCGAGGTCACGCCCGACGTGGCGAACTTCTTCAGCTGCTCCAGCGCCCGGACCGTGCCGTCGTCCATCACGGCCTTCTTGCCGTCGTCGCTGAGGATCTTTCCGCCGGCGCTCTCGGCCAGGGTGTTGTAGAGGACGACCAGACCTTCGTACTGGGCGCCCATGGTGAGCACCTGGTACGGCTTGCCCTGGTCCTTGAGTTGCTGGGCCGCGCTGATCATCTGGTCCCAGGTGGTCGGCGGCTGCGGCACCAGATCCTTGCGGTACCAGAGCAGTTGGACGTTCGTGTTCTTCGGTGCCGCGTACAGCTTGTCCTCATAGCGGGCGGTGTCCAGCGGCCCGGCGAGGGTGCCCTGCTCGACCTCGGCCTTGTCCTGGCCGGTCCACTCGCGGATCCAGTCGGCGCTGGCGAACTCCTGGGTCCAGGTCACGTCCAGTCCGAGCAGGTCCATTCCGCTGTCCTCGGCGGCCAGCCGGCGCACCATCTGCACCCGCTGGTCGTCGGCCTGCCGGGGCAGCACCTGGTAGGCGATCTCGTAGCGCCCCTGGGCCTTCGCGTTGCAGTCGTCGACGACCTTTTGCAGGTTCTGCTCGGGCGGGTAGTACAGGTTGATCGTCGGTGGGCCGCCATCGTCGTCCGCGCCGCACGCGGCGAGCGGTGCGACAAGCGCCAACGCGGCAGCCGCCGCCCCCAGCCGCACAATTGGCCGGCGTCGGTGTCGAGCCGTTTCGGGGTCCGTCATCGCCCTCCCCCTCTCTTCGGCGGAAAACCGGGGAGGGCATCCGTGCCCCGGCGCACGGCGAGTCCACTCCGAGCCGACGAGCTGCGAAAACGCCGTGGTCCGGATGCTCTGTGCGGCTACTCTGCCCCACCCGCGAAGTCGCGAAACCTGGCTGTCACAGCGGAAGTCCGCGCCACGAGCCGCCGCCGTCACCCCACGCCGCACGCCGGGGCCCCGAACCTGATCCACTCGTCTTCCCGCCCACGCGGGAACCCGCCCGACGGCACGAACAGAGCGACGTCAGCCCCGGGCTCTCGCCCAGGAGAGGAAGCGCTCGGTCATCCTGGCCGGCGGGTGGTCCGGGTGGAGTTGGGTGAGCTGGGCCGTCGCCTCGCTCATGAGGGTACCGAGGTAGATGAGCAGCGCGATCCTGTTGGACCGGTACTCCGACAGCAGGGTGAGCTTGGCCGGCTGGCAGGGCCATTCGCTGCCGCAGCTACGGCAACGCCACAGCGGACGCATGGCGACGTGCGGGACGGGCGGCCGGACCACCATCACCGCCACCGCGTGCTGTGGTGGTGATCTGTCGGGCTCAGCACATCGACCTCCTCGGGGGCGGGAAGGGGCCGCTCCCGCAAGGGGGTGACGGGAGCGGCCCGGGCAGAGCCCGCCGCCGCCATCCCCGGCCACCAGCGAGCCCGCCACTGGTGACAGTTTGCGATGAGCCGACTACGGTCGATACGTGCTCGCGGCATCCGTGCAGGTCAACGGCCCGGTCGAGCAGCCACGAAGGACACGCCGGTTCAGGTTGGGCAGGGATTGGGGATTCGATGGGCAACGTCACCGATTACGTGTTGGAGGAGCTGCGCCTGTTCCGTACGGCGCTCGGGCTCAGTCAGGACGACTTCGGCAGGAGCATCGGCTACTCCGGCTCACACGTCAGCTCGGTGGAGACCGGCGGACGGGCGCCCACGAAGGAGTACACGCGGGCCATCGACACCCACCACCCGACCGCTGGACGCTTCCAACGCATGGTGGAGAAGCTGGGCCGACTCGACGCCGAGCCGGCCTGGCTGCGCGAGTGGATCGAGTTCGAGCGGGAGGCGACCACGCTGCGCTGGTTCGAGTTGGCGTACGTGCCGGGTCTGCTCCAGACCGAGCGGTACGCGCGGGCCACACTGGCCGGTGGCCGGTTCGACGCCGAGGACGTGGACCGGATCGTCGCCGCCCGACTGGAGCGGCAGGCGATCCTGCAACGCCCGCGTCCGCCGCAGCTCATCGCCGTGCTGGACGAGGCGGTGCTGCGTCGGCCGGTGCTCGACCAGCCGGGGCTCATGGTCGAGCAGTGCGAGCACCTGGTGCAGTTGGCGACGGCGGAGCACATCCAGGTGCACATCGTGCCGGTGGATGCGGGGATGTATCTGGGGATGGGCGGACAGTTCATCATCGCCGAGATGCCCGACGGTGAGCGGGTGGCCTATGCGGACAACCAACTGACCGCGCAGATCGTCGACGCACCGACCGAGGTCGCTAAGCTGGCGAAGACGTGGGAGATCGTGCGCAACGAGGCGCTCCCCCGCCGGCAGTCAACCGAGCTGATCAAGGAAGTGGCGAAGTCATGGACATGCTGACCCCTCAGTGGCGGAAGTCGACCCGGTCCGGCGGCAACGGCGGAGCCTGCGTGGAGGTCGCCGACAACCTGCCGAGCGTGGTGCTGGTGCGCGACACCAAGGACCGCGACGGCGGCACCCTGCACGTCGACCCGACGGCCTGGAAGGCGTTCGTCGCGTACGCCAAGCAACACTGAACGTAGGCTCGGTCAACCGAGCCTGGGAATTTGGACGGTTTCCGTTCTGTCCGGACGGAAGCTGTCCAAAATCCACCTGACGCAGCGGCGTTGCGGCTTAAGAATGCTGGGATGACGATCGCGCGCTTCAAGGATCTCTGTCTGGACGCCACCGACGCGCTCGCCCTGGGCGGGTTCTGGGCCCGGGTGCTCGACGGTGAGGTGGCCGACGCCGGCGAGGACGACACCCGGGTGGACCCCCGCTCGGCACGCTCGGACGCCGAGTCGATCTGGGTGAACAAGGTGCCCGAACCGCGGCTGGGCAAGACCCGCGTACACCTGGATCTGCGGTTGGCCGGCGCGGACCCGGCGGCGTTGCTCGCGGCCGGCGCACGGCTGGTCCGGGAGCCGGCCGGCGAGACCACCTGGTGGGTGCTCGTCGACCCGGACGGCAACGAGTTCTGTGCCTTCCCGGCTCGCGAGGGCACCGCGCCGGGCCCGTTCGAGCTGGTCGTCGACTCGGCCGACCCGGTCGCGCAGGCGACCTGGTGGGCCGGTGTGGTCGGCGGCACGGTCGAGGACGAGCCGAACCACGCGTGGGTCACCGGCGCGACAGGGTTCCCCTGGGACTCCTGGGTCTTCGCCGGGGTGCCCGAGCCCAAGACGGTCAAGAACCGGCTGCACTGGGACGTCGACATCGTCGACCCGGAGCCCACGGCGCTGATCGACGCGGGTGCGACGCTGCTGCGGGAGCCCCACGCGCAGGCCCGCTGGTGGGTGCTGGCCGACCCGGAGGGCAACGAGTTCTGCGCCTTTCCGCCGCGCCCCATCGGATGACCGGCCGACTACCGGGCGCGGGCGGCATCGACTAGCGTTTTCGTAACGCCGCAGCCAGCGCGCTCGCCGCCGCCGTCGACACGCCTCCGGCCGACCCCCATGCCTGCCCGATCGGTTGGTAATCGCGGGAACGTCCCACCGCCGCTCCCCCGGTTCGGCAGGATCGTCCCAACGAGGAGGTGCCGTCGTGCAGGACACCCGCGCTCTCGCCCTGACGTTCGAGGTGAGCGGCCTGCCACCGGTCAAGACCGAAGCGTTGTCCATCTTCGCGGCCGGGCATCGGCAGGCGACGAGGGTCCGCGCCCTGCTCCACGCCGCTCTCACGGCGGCTCAGCACACCGGCTGGACGCCGTTGCGCGGGCCGGTCGCCGTGGATCTGGTCCTGCGGTGCCCGCCCGGGCACCGCACGGCCGACGCCAGCACCCTGCTCGGCGGCGTCTGCGCCGTGTTGCAGGACAAGAGGCGGGTGACGTCGATCGGCCTCAGCCACCTCGGGGTGCTGGTGGACGTCGCCCTCTACGACGACGACCGACAGATCCGCCGACTGTCGTACCACGAGGAGCCGGCGGAGGACTTTTCTTACCAGGTACGGGTCGCCGCCGTGCCGGACGGGGTTTGACCGACGACCGCGGTGGGGTATCGCGGACGCCGACGAAGGGAGCACCGATGTCGGAGCCACATGTCACGCTCGATCCACGCGGGCTCGACCCTGTGCAGCAGAAGCTGCGCGGCCCGCTGGAGGAGCAACTGACCTCGGCGCTTCAGGCTGCCACCGACCGGGTCCGCGCCCACTACGGTGGCGAGCCGGTCGAGCAGGTCTGCCAGCGACTGTTGGAGGAGACCCGCTCCGGGTTGCATCCCGACATCGCGGCCGGGTTCAACCCGGACATGGACGAGTTCTGCCGGGTGGCGGTGTCGATCGTCCGCGGCGGGGCCTCCTGAGGGCAGGCCCCTGATCAGTACCGTTCGAGCTGGGCGTACGGGCTGAGCACGATGCGCGGCGAGAGCGCCGGGTCCAGCCAGTTGAGCACGCCGACCAGGTGGTCGTGGGCGAGCGAGACACAGCCGGCCGTGGCGTTGCCGGCGCTGACTCTGAACTCGTGCAGGAAGATGCCGCTGCCCGCGTTGGGGATCGGGGTCGGCACGTTCGGTGGCATGTTGTAAGTGATCACCGCGAAGTGCGTGTACGACGGGATCTCCTGCCACAGCGCCTCGCTGGCCCCACCCGGATTGGTCGCGCTCTGCTGCCGATGCGGGCGGGCAACGCCGCCGAGGCCGGCTGCCAGCGGCCCCGGATCCGCGCGTACGCCTCAAGGGTGGCGTAGCTGGTGGTGTAGCTGGCCGCGCCCACCACGATCACCTGTTGGGTCTGCGGTGGCAGGGTGGTGAACCGGGCGGCCAGGTTGGGGCGCGGCGTGCTCGGCCGGGGACTGCGGCGAGCCGGTGGGGTGGTGCCTCCGGACGGCGGCGGCCGGGTCGCGCCGAGCGCGGGAGCCGTCGACGCGAGCAGGGTCGGCGCCGCCAGACCGGCGGCGGCGCCGAGCAGGAGGGATCTGCGCTTCATCCGGTCATCCTGACAGTCGAGCCGGCCTACGGTCTGTCCCGCGCACCGGGTCCGGTCGATTCGTGGCCGGGTCAGGGCCGGGTCCGCAACTACCCGGCCCTGACCCTCGGCCGTCCGGATGGGAGCGGACAGCTCCGGCACTCAGCTCCACGGTGCCAACCGCCGAACGCCGGCGCTTACGGCGCGTACCCCGCCGAGCCGTGAGCGCCGGCCCAGGCTAGGCCGGTCCGAACCGGGCGGACAAGCCGCGCGGGGCGACCGACGGCGCGACTGACCCCAGGGTAAAAAACAGGCAAGTCGGCGTAACGCGACCATGATCGCTGACGCTGTTCGCTTTCAGTACGCTCAGAAGTGCCGCAGCAGGTCGCGGAACGCGGCGAGGCGCAACACACCGGCGTCGGTGGGGTCCAGTTCGTCGTTCTCCAGGACCCACGTGTTCTCGTTCGGGATGAAGACCGCGTTCAGCCCGGCCGCGCGTGCCGGCAGGATGTCCGACTTCGGGGAGTTGCCGATCATCCAGGCGCGCGACGGGTCGAGACGGTGTTCCCGGATCAACCACCGGTACGTCTCGACATCCTTCTCCGCGACGATGTGCGCGGCCCGGAAGTGGTGCAGCAGCCCGCAGGCGTCCAGCTTGCGCTGCTGGTCCGCCTTGTCCCCCTTGGTGAGCAGCAACAACTCGTGCCGGCCGGCCAGCTCGTCGAGCGCGTCGGCCACCCCGGGCATCAGCTCCACCTGGTGCTCGACCAGGGCGACCGCCAGTCGTTCGATCTCCTGCCGCTCGGAGTCGGTGGCCGGTCGCTCGCGCAGCCGTTCCAGGCACTCCGCCAGACTGCGCAGGAAGACCTTGCTGCCGTAGCCGTGTGCCACGGTGTTGGCCCGCTCGATGTCGTCGAGGATGAGCCGGATCTCCGTGCGGTCCAGTGTGGGATGGTCGAGCCACTCCAGAAAATCGTTGATCACCTGCTCGAAGACGACGTTGTTCTCCCACAACGTGTCGTCCGCATCGAAGATCAACACCTCCGCCTGTCGTCGCGCCGCCCCGCCGTCGGTCATACCGTTCGCCTCCCCGTGCTGTCGCCGTCCGGTCGAAGGGACAGGATAGGCGGGAGATCGACGCCGGGTTTCGGGCTTTTCCGTGAACTGCCTCGGCCCGGCGTTCGTCTTGAGGGCAAATGGGTTCTTGGCCACCGCGAGGTTCGGGACAGCTCATGAGGAGCACGACGTGATCAGGATGAAGTGGGTTGCCGGCGCGGCGCTGCTGGCGTGCACCGGTGCGCTGGTGGCGTGCGGGGCCGACAAGGCACCGACCGCCGGGGCGGGCACGCCGACGCCGTCGGGCGCCGGGGCGGGCACGCCGACGCCCCCGGCGGGGAAGCCGTCACCGACGACCGCGACAGATCCCCTGCTGTCCGGCAAGCGCGAGATCTCGATGCTGCGGGTGCAGGGGTCCGGCGACGCACTGGAGCTCAGCGGCCGGCTTGAGGAGGGCGGCGACACCGGCGGACGCGTCCTGTTCGTTCCGGTGCCGATCGGCGACGACAGGTACGTGATCAAGGCTTTCGGCACGAAGGATGACCACCCGGCCAACGACGACCCGTCCTGCTGGGCGGTGAACGCTCTGGACATCGAGCCCGAGCTGACCATCGACGCCGCCGTCTGCGACGTGGACGACCCGATCCAGCGGTTCACCATCCTCGCCCAGGCCGGCGGCACGTACGCGATCCGCAGTGAGAACCGGTTCCTTCAGCACCTCGCCGGCAACGGTCTGATCCTCAAGGAGTTGGGCAACGCGCCGCTGGGCACTACGTTTCGTTTTGTCGACAAGGGGCCTCACGACCGCGAGCCCCTCAACTGAGCACGCCGCCCGTCACGGCCAGCGCAGCAGCCGTTGGGCGATCAACGCCTCCCGTTCCTCCTGCCCCTCGGGTCGGAGCCGACCGCCCCGGGTGAGCATCACCACGCCGTGCAGCAGGCTCCAACCCACCTCGGCGAGGGTGTCCGGGTCGCGGCCCTCGGCCAGCGGGGTCAGGGCCGCGCGCAGCTCGGCGAAGACCGCCCGCGGCGCGGCCGGAACACCATCGACGCCGAGCGCCAGGTCGGGGGTCAGCGCGAGCATCGCGTCATAGACCTCCGGATTGGTGTACGCGAAGTCGAGGTACGCGCTCGCGACCGCCGGCCAGGCCCCTTCGGGGCTGCCGGCGGCCTCCGCGTGCGCCTCGGCCAGATCGGCGGCCAGATCGGCGAAGGCGCAGACGGCGACGGCGGCGAGGAGCGCCTCAAGATCGGGGAAGTGCCGGTAGAGGTCACCGACGTCGACCTCGGCCCGCTCGGCGAGCCGTCGGGTGCTCACCCCCGCCCAGCCCTCCGTCTCAGCCAACTCCCGCGCGACAGTGACGATGAGGTCACGCCGGTCCTGTTCGGTGGCCTTCTCGGCAGGTCCGGGCACGCAGTCGAGCGTACGGGCGGACACCTGACGTAGTCGCCTGGTGACGGATTGGCGACTGTGTGGGCGTCCTCAGACCAGCAACGCCAACCGGTCGACAAGGGAATCTCGCAGGCGCGGCGGCCAGGGGAACAGCGGCGTCGCCACCTGGAGCTGCGCGTACCCGTGCAGCCCCACCCAGAGGGCCGTCGCGTCGGCGAAGGGATCCGCACTTGTCGAGAGTCCCTTCGCGACGCACTCAACGAGCGTGCGGTGGAAGACGTCGAAGGCTCCCATGCCGAGCACGGCGAGGTCATCCGCCAGCGCCGGGGTGCGATCGCGGGCCTGGCTGGCATCCCAGACCGCCCCGAACATCAGGGCGTACCGGTGAGACTGACGCTCGGCGAAGGTCAGGTAGGCCGCGCTGATCGCCCGCAGCCGCACGGCGGGATCCGCGTCGTCCGGCCGGGTCAGCTCCTGCTCCAGGGCGGCGAACGCGCGCTGGGCGACAACGAGCAGGATCGAGTCCAGGTCGGGGAAGTGGGCATAGATCGACGGTGCCGAGATGCCGGCCTCCCGGGCCACCGCCCGCAACGTCACGCTCTGCGGGTCGCCGCCGTCGAGCAGCTTGCCGGCGGCGCTGATGATCTCCTCGCGCAACTGCGCGCCTTCGCCGCGCTTGTTGCGAGCCCGCGTTCTCGGTGTGGTCACCGCGTAAGCTTACGCCCGTAAGGCCAGCGGAGGCACCGCGGTGCCATTAGGAATATTTCACCCTCAACGTGATGACGACTCGTCACTCCCGCCGCCCGCATGATCGTGCTCGATCCAGGATCGAGTGGCCTCCCAACGCCAGCAACACCACTACAACATGGATCGAGCGCGATCATGCCCAAAGGGGCAGCGGATCGAGGTGCGCGGCCCGTGCACACCCGCAGGGCGGAAGTGCGGGACGGGGTCAGCGGCGCAGGGTGAGGATCAGGTCGGCCACCAGGGCGGTCCAGCCGGTCTGGTGCCAGGCGCCCAGGCCGGCCCCGTTGTCGCCGTGGAAGTACTCGGGGAAGGAAATCAGGTCCCGCCAGTCCGGGTGGGTCTGGAACATCTGAGCCGCACCGTAGATCGGCCGCCGACCCCAGTCGTCCTGGGTGAAGAGCGAGATCAACCGGGCGGAGAGGTCGTCGGCGATCTCGTCGAGTGTGCGCTTCACCCCGGACCGGGTCGGATATTCCACCTGGAGGTCGTCGCCGAAGAACGCCGCGTAGTCACGCAGTGCGCTGATCAGCAGGAAGTTCGTCGGCATCCAGATCGGACCCCGCCAGTTGGAGTTGCCGCCGAACAGGCCGCTCGTCGACTCGGCCGGCTCGTAGCCGACGGAGAACTCCTGGCCGCCGAGGGTGACCGAGAACGGCTTGTCCAGATGTGCGCGGGACAGCGTACGCAGGCCGAAGTCGGACAGGAACTCGTCGGGGTCGAGCATCCGGGCGAGCAGTCGGACCACCTGCTCCGGCCCGACCATGGACAGCAGTCGCTGCTGCCGGCCGTCCGGGCCCAGTCGGCGGGCGCCGATCACCTGGGCGTACTCCGGGCGGTTGGTGAGGAACCAGCGCAACCGCGCGCCCAACTCCGGTAGGCGGTGCAGGGTCTTCGCGGTGAGCCGGGTGGTAGCGGCCAACGGCAGCAGGCCGACGACGGAACGGACCTTCAACGGCACCTTCGTGCCGTCGGCGAGGCGCAGCACATCGTAGAAGAACGCGTCCTCGTCGTCCCACAACCCCTGTTCGTACGCGGCGGCGGCGATGTAGGCGAAGTGCTCGAAGAACTTGGTGGCGGTGTCCACCCAGGTCCTGTCGTGTTCGGCGAGCACGATGGCCATGTCCAGCAGGTTGAGCGCGTACATGCCCATCCAGCCGGTGCCGTCGGACTGCTCCAGCACACCCGCCACCGGCAGCGCCGCCGACCTGTCGAACGGCCCGACGTTGTCCAGCCCGAGGAAGCCGCCCTCGAAGACGTTGTTGCCGCCGGTGTCCTTGCGGTTGACCCACCAGGTGAAGTTGAGCAGCAGCTTGTGCATCACCCGGCCCAGGAACTCGTAGTCCTGACCCCCGTCGATCTCGAACACCTTCAGCGCCGCCCAGGCGTGCACCGGCGGGTTCACGTCGCCGAACGCCCACTCGTACGCCGGGATCTGCCCGTTGGGGTGCAGGTACCACTCGCGCAGCAGGAGCAGCAGTTGGTCCTTGGCGAAGCCCGGATCGACCCGGGCGATGCTGACGCAGTGGAAGGCCAGGTCCCAGGCCGCGTACCAGGGGTATTCCCACGGGTCGGGCATGGAGATGACGTCGAAGCTGGTCATGTGCCACCAGGCGCTGTTGCGCCCGTGCCGTCGCCCGGCCGGCGGTGTCGAGCCCGGGTCGCCGTCGAGCCAGCGTTTGACGTCGAAGTGGTAGAACTGCTTGCCCCACATCAGCCCGGCGATGGCCTGCCGGGCCACCAGCGCCTCGTCCGGGGTGGCGGCCGGTGGAATCACCCCGGCGAAGAAACGGTTCGCCTCGGCCCGCCGCGCCCACACCACTGCCTCGAAGCCCTCGCTGAGGTCGGCCGGGGGTGGCGGCGCGGCGGCCGGCGGCGACGCGGTGCGGGTCAGCCGCAGCCGGATCTGGCGTTGCCCGCCGGCCGGCACGTCGAGCACGTAGTGCAGCGCGCCCTTGGTGCCCTCCCGCGCGGGGTTGACGGTGGCCGCGCCGTTGACCACGTGGTCGTTGATGCCGTCCTTCGGGTACGGCGAGCGGCCGGGCAGACCCCAGAGCCGTTCGGCGTTGGTGTCGTTGTCGCAGAGCAGCGGCACCGGCCCGCCGTCACCCTCCAACAGCAGTTGGCCGAGCACCCGGTGCTCGCCGACGAGTCGGGTGCCCTGGCCGGTCAGCTTCGGGATGCGGTCACCACCGGGCAGGCCCCACGCCCACGTGTTGCGGAACCACAGGGTGGGCAGCACGTGCAGGGTCGCCGCCCGGTCGCCCCGGTTGGCCACGGTGATCACCATGCACAGGTCGGTCGGGGACGCCTTGGCGTAGTCGACGGTCACCGCCCAGTACCTGTCGTCGTCGAAGATGCCGGTGTCGACAAGCTCGTACTCGGTGTCGTCGCGGCCGCGCAACGCGTTCACCGCGACGAGTTCGTCGTACGGGAAGGCGGCCTGCGGGTAGTGGTAACGCCAGCGCATCCAGGAGTGCGTTGGGGTCGAGTCGAGATACCACCAGTATTCTTTCGCGTCCTCGCCGTGGTTGCCGCTGTCGCCGCCGAGGCCGAACATCCGTTCCTTGAGGATCGGGTCCTTGCCGTTCCACAGCGCCAGGGCGAAGGCGAAAGTCTGTCGTTCGTCGCAGACGCCCGCCATCCCGTCTTCGCTCCACCGGTAGGCTCTGGACCGCGCGTGGTCATGCGGGAAGTAGTCCCAGGCCGTACCGTGCTCGCTGTAGTCCTCCCGTACCGTCCCCCACGCCCGTTCGGACAGATAGGGACCCCATGCGCGCCAGTCCTGCTCCCCCGAGTCCGCCTGGGCGAGCCGGAGCCGCTCGGCGTCGGGTGGCGAGGCGTCGGAGGACGATCGGTCAGTGATCACGTGCACATCTTTGACGTCGCCGCGGTACTTGACCACAGCGGCCATTCTCGTCGTGGCGTGTTACACCCCGCCGCCGGTGGAGGAAAGTTGATTGACATGCACTTCGGCCCGCAGGTCTGCGGCGATCTGACCAGCGCGGCCAGCCGGGAGTGGCTGGTGCCGGACGGTCTCGGCGGCTATGCGATGGGCACCGTCGCCGGGTTGCGGACCCGCCGTTACCACGGTCTGCTGGTGGTTCCCGGTGAGACACCGGCGTCTCGTCACGTGGGACTGGTCAGTCTCGATCCGGCGGTCACCCTGCCGTCCGGGGCGCGGGTGCGGCTCGGCGCGCACGAGTGGTCCTCCGGCGACGTGGATCCGCGCGGCTTCGAGCTGCTGGAACGCTTCGACCTGGTCGACGGCCTGCCCCGGTGGCGGTGGCGGATCGGTGCGGTGGTGATCGAGCGGGAGGTGGCCATGCTGCCCGGCCGCTCCTGCGTGGCGGTGGTGCACCGGCTGGTCGCGGGCGGTCCCGTCCGGCTGGAGTTGTCCGCCGCCTGCACCTGGCGCGACGCGCACGGCGAGCGGCGGGCCGACGGCCCGACCCCGCAGGTCGAGTCGGTGGCCGGCGGCGCGGTGGTCGAGGGCGCGTACCGGCTGGCCGGGCCGGGCTGGACGCCGGAGGGGCAGTGGTGGCTGGGCGTGCACCACCGCGAGGAGGCCAACCGGGGCCTGCACCCGGACGAGGATCTCTGGTACGCGGGGCGTTTCGCCGGCGAGTTGACGAGCCCCGGCGACACGGTGTCGGTGCGGGCCTGGGCCGATCCGCTCGACCTGGAGCCACCGCCGGCGGAGGAGATCGTGGCGACAGCCCGGCGACGCAACCGGCAGGTGGTGGCGACGGCGAAGCCGACCGACGACGTGGAGGCCACCCTGGCGCTGGCCGCCGACGCGTTCGTGGTGCGCACCGGCGACGCGGCGGTGGACGTGGTCGCCGGCTACCCCTGGTTCGGGGCCTGGTCCCGGGACACGATGATCTCGTACGAGGGGTTGTTCCTCTGCACCGGTCGGGCCGACCTGGGGAGGTCGCTGCTGCGGTCGTACGCGGCGACGCTGTCCGAGGGGATGCTCGCCAACACGGCCGACACCGGTCGGGTGGAGTACAACACCGTCGACGGCACGTTGTGGTTCCTGCACGCGGTGAGCCGGCACGTCACGGTCACCGGTGACACCGATCTCGGCGACGAGTTGCTGCCCGCGCTGCGTGCGGTGATCGACGCCCACGTGGTCGGCACCCGCTACGGGATCGCCGTCGACCCCGCCGACGGTCTGCTCGGCCAGGGCGCCGCCGGCACCGCGCTGACCTGGATGGATGCTCGGGTGTACGGGGTGCCGGTCACCCCGCGTACCGGGAAGCCGGTCGAGGTCAACGCGTTGTGGATCAACGGGCTGGCCGGGCTCGCGGAGCTGACCGAGCTGGCCGGGCAGGACGCGGACGAGCTGTGGCGACGGCACGGGCAGGCGACCGCCTCGTTCCGGGAGCGCTTTCCGGCGCCGACCGGCTGGCTGCACGACGTGCTGGACGCGCCCGCGCCGGCGTACCCGCTGGGTGGGGCCGCCCTGCACGACGACGACGCGCTGCGTCCCAACCAGTTGCTGGCCTGGTCTCTGCCGTTCGCGCCGCTGGAGCCGGACGAGGCGACGCTGCGCCGCGTCGCGGACGGGTTGCTCACCCCGCTCGGGCCGCGCAGCCTGGCCCCGGATTCGACGGAGTTCGTGGGCCGGCACCGGGGTGGCCCGGCCGAGCGCGACGGGGGCTACCACCAGGGCACCGTGTGGCCGTGGCTGCTCGGCCCGTACGTCGACGCCGCCCGTCGGGGAAAGATGTCAGTCGATGACGCGTTCGTGGGGATTGAGTCACATCTGACCGAATATGGATTAGGCTCGGTAAGCGAGACGGCCGACGGCCTCGCGCCGCACGCCGCGACCGGCTGCCCATTCCAGGCGTGGTCGGTGGCCGAGCTGCTGCGGGTGCGCCGAAAGGGCCAGTAGCGCTTTACACGACCGCAACGGTGGTGTCGCCGCCGGTTATCTCGGTTCCGGCAGGATTGGCCCCGATCCAGACGCGACGGCGACATCAACTTCCGGTGTCGGTCGGCGCGCGCCCGGGGACAACTCAAAGGGGGCCGCATGTCACCCGACGCCCACGTGATCGACATCCACCCCGCCCGGCAGCTGCGGGTGCTGATGCTGTCCTGGGAATATCCGCCGGTGCTCGTCGGCGGCCTCGGCCGCCACGTGCACGCCCTCTCCGTCGCCCTCGCCGCCGCCGGCCACGAGGTCACCGTCGTCACCCGCCACACCGACGGCGCACCCATGGAGGAGTACGCCGACGGCGTCCGCATCCTGCGCGCCCCCGAAGACCCGGTCACCTTCCCCCTCGCCACCAGCTCCCTGCTGGCCTGGACCATGGCCTTCAACCACACCCTCACCCGCACCGCCCTACGCGCCACCCAGGCCGGCGCCTACGACGTCATCCACGCCCACGACTGGCTCGTCGCCCACACCGCCATCTCCCTGGCCGAGCACCTGGACCTGCCCCTGGTCACCACCATGCACGCCACCGAGGCGGGGCGACACCAGGGCTGGCTGCCCGAGGAGATGAACCGCACCATCCACGGCGTCGAGCAGTGGCTCAGCAGCGAGTCCGGCCGGGTGATCGTCTGCTCCGGCTACATGCGTGAGCAGGTGAAGGCCCTGTTCGACGTCCCGGCCACCCAGGTCGACGTGGTGCCCAACGGGGTCGACGGCCGGGCCTGGCGGGCCCGTCCACGCGCTGTCGCATCGGCCCGGGCACGGTTCGCCGGGGACGGCCCGTTGGTGGGGTACGCCGGGCGGCTGGTCTACGAGAAGGGCGTCCAGCACCTGGTGCACGCGGTGCCCCGACTGCGCGAGCGGCACCCGGGGCTGCGTGTGGTGATCGCCGGCGACGGCCCGTACCGCGCCGAGCTGGAGGCCCAGGCCCGCCGGCTGGCGCTGTGCTCGACAGTCCGGTTCACCGGCTTCCTCGACTCCACCCAGCTGCCGGCGATGCTCGGTGCCACCGACGCGACAGTGGTGCCCAGCCTCTACGAGCCGTTCGGCATGGTGGCGTTGGAGGCGGCGGCGGCCGGGGCGCCCCTCGCCGTGGCCCGCACCGGCGGCCTCGCCGAGATCGTGGAGTCCGGCGTGACCGGAGTGACGTTCCCCCACAGCGACCCGGACGCGCTCGCCGGTGCGGTCGGTCAGCTGCTCGACGACGAGATCTTCGCCCGGCGGGTGGCGCGCCGGGCCCGCACCATGGTCGGCGAACAGTACGGGTGGACCACGATCGCCGCCCGCACCGCCGCCAGCTACACCGCTGCCCGTCGGGAGCACGGCCCGCTACAGGCCCGCCGTGCCGCGGCCCGACTGGCTGGTGGACGTGCCCGGTTCGCCATCCCGGAGGGCAATCTGCTGGCGCGCGTGGACCACGCCGCCTGCTGAGCCAAGTCGGACTACCGATAGGTGACTCCCGATCCGCTGGTTAGGGTGTAGCCCGGACGGCGGCGGAGGAGGAGCGTGCGCAGGTGCTGATCGCCGGTCGATACCGGCTGCTCGACCTGGTGGGTCGCGGGGGCATGGGTCGGGTGTGGCTCGCCCGCGACGAGATGCTGCACCGCGAGGTCGCCGTCAAGGAGATCGTGCCGCCCACGTGGCTGGCCGACCACGAGCGCGCCGAGGCGCGCTCGCGCACCCTGCGGGAGGCGCGCGCCGCGGCCCGGCTCAACCACCCCGCAGTGGTCCGGCTCTACGACGTCATCTCGGTCGACGACAACCCGTGGATCGTGATGGAGTACGTCCCGTCCCGCACGCTCCAGGACCTGGTGGACGCCGAGGGGCCACTGGAGCCGTCCCACGCCGCCCGGATCGGCCTGGCCATCCTCGACGCGCTGCACGCCGCGCACACCGCCGGGGTGCTGCACCGCGACATCAAGCCGCAGAACGTGCTCGTGGCGCACGACGGTCGGGTGATGCTCACCGACTTCGGGTTGGCCACCTTCGACGGCGGCGACGGCGTGACGACCCGCCCCGGCATGGTCCTCGGCTCCCCGCAGTACGTGGCCCCGGAGCGGGCCGCCGAGGGTGTGTCCACTGTCGCCGCCGACCTGTGGTCCCTCGGGGCGACACTGCACGCCGCGGTGGAGGGCCGCTCCCCGTACGCCCGCAGCACCGCGATGGCCACCCTGAGCGCACTGGCCGCCGGCCCACCGGACCCGGCTCCGCACGCGGGGTCGCTCGCGCCGGTGCTCGCGGGGCTGCTGCGCCGCGACCCGCGCCACCGCCTCGACCACCACGCGGCCCGCCGGCTGCTGGTCCGGGCCGCGGCCGGCCACCCCGACCCGCTCCCGACATCGCAGTCCGCGTCGCCGCCGGGGTCGTCGCCCGGCCCGTCCTCGGGGTCGCCGCCAGCGTCCGGGTCCGCGTCAGTGTCCCGGTCGTCGCCGGGGTCACCGTCAGCGTCCGGGTCCGCGTCGGTGTCCCGGTCGTCGCCCGGGTTATCCTCGCGGCCAGCATCAGCGTCCGGATCATCGTCGGCGTCGGCGTCCGGAGCGGGGTCGGCGGGTCGACTCGATCCGGCGCCGGGCGACCCGCCCGCCGGGGCCGACGAGCTGGCCGGTCAGGAGCCGACCATCCCGCTTCCCCCGCCCGGTCAGGCCAACGGACCGGGCGATGCGGTTCCGGTGCCCGACGAACCGAAGAGGCGGCGCACGATACGGCGGGGCGCGCTGGTCGCCGTGTCGCTACTCGTGGCCGCGGCCGCCGGCGTCGGCACCGCGCTGGCCGTCACCGCCGACCGGCCCGCCGACACCGTCGCCCGGCCCTCCGACCCACCGCCGTACGCACCGCCGGGCGGCGGCGGCCCGGACGGCCCCGGCCACGACAGACGCCGACCGCCACCGGGCGGGCCCGGCGTGCCCCCGCCACCGTTCGACTGCGTCCGCCCGGATATCGGCGGTGCGCCGGTGCCCGCCCGCGCGCCGGCTCCCGGCGAACGGTTCCGGCCGCCGTCCGGCTGGATCTGGCACGCCGACACCGCCGGCTTCCGGGTCTCCGTGCCGGCGACCTGGTACTACTCGCGTGACGGGGTGACGGCCTGTTTCCAGGACCCGGCGACCGGCCGGGCGTTCAGCGTCGCCGCGGGCGGTGCCGCCGATCCGCTGGTCGGGCTGCGGCAGGTCCGCGACGCGGCGGCCGCAGCCGGGGCACTACCGGAGTACGACGAGATCCGGCTCGCCGCGGGCGACGACGGTGCGGATTGGGAGTGCCGCTGGCGGGCACCGGACGGGCCACTGCTGCACGCCCGACAACTCGTCGTCGGCGCCGCCCCCTGGACACTGGGGTGGATCACCGCCGACGAAGACTGGGCCGCGGCCGACGCCGACTGGGCGGTGGTGCGAAAGAGTTTCCGACCACCCCGCTGACCTGCACCGTACGGCCATGATCCGGACCACCGTCCGGCGTGGATCGAGGCCGCTCAGCGGATGAGAACACCGAGATCGGTGGCTATCGTGTAACCCGGGGTGACCAAGGGGGAGCGACCGTGCATCAGTTGCTGATCGCGGGTCGGTACCGGCTGCTCGACCTGGTCGGCACCGGCGGGATGGGTCGGGTGTGGCTTGCTCGCGACGAGATGCTGCACCGCGACGTCGCGGTGAAGGAGGTCGTGCCGCCGTCCTGGCTGGCCGAGGCCGAACGCGAGGAGTTGCGGCTGCGGACCCTGCGCGAGGCTCGCACCGCTGCCCGGCTCAATCACCCCAACGTGGTGCGCATCTACGACGTGGTGCACGACCGGGAGAGCCCGTGGATCGTGATGGAGTACGTGCCGTCCCGGTCGGTGCAGCAGATCATCAGTGCCGAAGGGCCGCTGAGCCCGCAGCGCACCGCCCGGATCGGGTTGGCGGTGCTCGCCGCGCTGCGGGCCGCGCACGCCGCCGGGGTGCTGCACCGCGACGTGAAACCGCACAACGTGCTGGTCGCCGACGACGGGCGGGTGGTGCTCACCGACTTCGGGCTGGCCACCTTCGACGGTGGCGAGGGTGCGATGACCGGGCCGGGCACGGTGCTCGGTTCGCCGCAGTTCGTCGCGCCGGAACGGGCCCGCGAAGGGGTGTCGGATCCGCGTACGGACCTGTGGTCGCTGGGCGCGACGCTCTACGCGACGGTCGAGGGGCAGTCACCGTACGCCCGCTCGAGTGCCATGGCGACGCTCAGCGCACTGGCCACCGACCCACCGGACCCGATGCGCCGCGCCGGCCCGTTGCGCCCCGCGCTCACCGGCCTGTTGCAACGCGACCCCTGGCGGCGGTTGACCGCCACCGAGGTGGAGCCGTTGTTGCGCGCTGTCGCGGCGGCCCAGGACCAGCCCGTCGCGCCGGTGCGGTCCTCGGCGGTGGCCGCGGTACGCAGCGCGAGCCGGGCCGTCCTGCCCGACCCGGTCGAGCCGCAGGCTGCCCCGCCCGACGAACCGCCGACGCCGACTGGCACGACGGGTAACCGGCCCGGCGGACGGCTTCGTCTGATCGTTCTGGGCGGAGCGACAACCGCCCTCCTCGTCGCCGCGGGTGTGACGTTGACACTTGCCGGCCGCCACGTCGAGCGGACACCACCGTCCGGCTCCGGAGGCGGCACGCCGACCGCCCGGCCGGCCGCGTTCGCCTGCGCGGCACCACCGCCACCGCCGTCGACGGCCACGCCGGTGGCCTCGATGCCGCGCCCGGCCGACGCGCCCTACCGGCTACGCGACGGCTGGACCTGGCACGTCGACCCGACCGGGTTCCGGATCGCCGTACCGGTGGGCTGGACGCGCTGGACGGAGGGAGCGGTGACCTGTTTCCGGGAGCACGACGGCGCGCGGGTGCTCAGTGTCGAGGCGGGGCCCGTGCGGGCCGACCCGCTGGCCTACTGGAAGGCCGAGGAGACGCGACTCACCACCGGCGAGGCGCTGCTGACCGGCTACCGCAGGGTGGACATCTCCGCGATGGACATCTTCGAGGGCGGCGCGGTCTGGGAGTGCGGTTGGGTGAACGCCGCCGGTGACGAGTTGCACAGCTTCCGGTTGCTGGCCAACACCTCGGCCGACCGTTCCTACACCGTCTCGTGGGTGACAAAAGAGTTCGACTGGCAGGTCAACGCGGCATACTTGCCGATGATCCGGCAGAGCTTCAGCCCCGCGACGTGATTTCGTCCGATGTGGACCTTCCGGGTGATGCCCCTGCGACGCCGACGCTGACTACAGTGGCGTAGTTTTGGCGCTCAAGATCCCTGGGGAGGGTGAGCCGAGATGATGGGACCGCAACACGCGCTGTCCGGCGCGGCGGCGTGGTTGGCCGGGTCCTGGGCACTGGACCAGTTCGCCGACTACCACCAGTCGCCGCTCGCGTTGGCGGTGGGCACCGCGGTGTGCGCCGGCGGCGCGCTCTTTCCCGACCTCGACATGTCGGGCAAGGTGACGAAGAACCAGGGTGGGGCAACGGTGGCCCGCACCTTCGGCGTCTTCTCGCTCTTCGCCGCCGAGGTGATGGAGAAGATCTCACTCGGCGTCTACTACGCCACCAAGCTCAGCAGGGACCCGCGCCGCAACAACGGGCACCGGACGCTGACCCACACCCTGCCGTTCACCGTGCTGGTCGGCTGGGGCACCACAGCGCTCTGTGCCGCGTACGGCAAGTGGGCGGTGATCACCATCCTGTTCTTCATGTTCGGCCTCGCCCTGCGCGGGCTGTTCGACGAGTGGGCCGAGCGGGCCGGCTGGGTGATCATCACGCTCGCGTCGGCCGGGGCGGCCTGGTTCACCTTCGCCAACCTTCCGGGTGGGCGCGGCTACCCGCTGATCGGCACCGCCCTGGGGGTGGGCTGCTTCGTGCACATCCTCGGCGACATGATCACCCGAGCCGGTGTGCCGCTCCTCTGGCCGATCCCGATCAAACGACGCATGTGGATGATGATCGGCCTACCGAACCGCATCGCCCTGCGAGTCGGCAGCAAGGCCGAGGTGGTCGGGATGCGCATCGCGCTGACCGTCGTCTCGGCGCTGGCCACCGTCGGCCTGATCGCGCCCTCGGTGCTGAGCCGGTTCGACATCGAGATGTGACAGGTCCGGCGCTCGGTTCACCGCCGGCGGCCGACGATCGGGTGCCGGCGTTCTGGCACGCGCTGGGGCTGCCCGGCCTGGCTGACGTACACGTGCACTTCCTACCGCCACGGCTGATGCGCCGGGTGTGGGCGTACTTCGACGCGCCCGGGCCGTTGGTCGGCACCGAGTGGCCGATCCGGTACCGGTGGAGCGACGCCGACCGGGTCGCACACCTGCTCGCCCGACACCCCCGACTGCCGGCGGTGGTGGCGCACCTCGGAAGTTCGTGCCCTTCCCCCGCGCCGAGTTGCCCCGGCTGCGCGAGTTGGGGTTGGCTGGCAGGGTGCTGCTCGGCAGCGACTTCCCGAACATCCCGCACCCGTACGCCGACCAGCTGACCGGGCTGGCCCGGCTGGACCTCGGCGACGACTGGCTGCGCGCGCTCTGCTGGGACAACGCCGCCAGGCTGTTCGACCTGACCTGACACCCCGCACCGCGGCAAGATCCGCACAACATCGGGGATATTGCTGCCCAAGCCCCGGCGGGTGCGAGGGGATCGCGCGAGTGCGAATTCTCTTCGTCATCGGCTATTGACGTCGCCGTAACAGGTGGCCTAGCGTCTGTCGAACCGCTTCGTCGAAACGTTTCGACGATCATGCGGGAGCGATCCCACGCCTGGCCAGAGGAGGTGCGCGGTGGCCACCATGCATGACGTCGCACGCCTCGCTGGCGTCTCGGTCAGCACCGTCTCGTACGTGCTCACCGGCGCCCGGCCGATCTCGCAGGCCACCCGGGGCAAGGTGCTCGCCGCGATGGCCGAGCTCGACTACCAGCCCAACGCGATGGCCCGTGGCCTGGCCAGCCGCCGCAGCCGGATTCTCGGCCTGCTGATGCCGATGGACGAGCGCGGCCTCGGTGCCACCGAGACCGCCTTCGTCACCGGCGCCGCCGCGGCGGCCAGCGCGGTCGGCTACCACCTGGTGCTCTCGCCGGTCGGTGGTGGCGACCTCGACGACCTGCGTCGGCTGGCCACCCAGCGGATGCTCGACGGTGTCGTGCTGATGGAGGTCCAGCTCGCCGACGAGCGGGTCAGCGTGCTCCAGGAGGCCGGCGTACCGCTGGTCCTGATCGGCCGCACCGGCGACACCAGCGCGCTCTCCTACGTCGACATCGACTTCGACCAGACCGTCCGGGAGGCCGTCGCGCACCTTGTCGGTCTCGGGCACCGGCGGATCGTCTACGTCAACCACTCGGCCGCGACGGTGGCCAGCGGTTACGGGCCTGCGCTGCGTACCCGGGACGCCTTTGTCGCGGCCATGACCGGGCACGGCCTCGACCCGCTGATGATCACGGCCGAGGACAGCGCCGCAGGCGGTCGCGCGGCCCTGGCCGCCGCGTTCGCGCAGGCCCCGGAGCTGACCGCCGTGCTGGCCATGAACGAGACCGCGATCTTCGGCATCCTCGGCGAGCTGACCGGCCGTGGGTTGTCGGTGCCCGAGGACGTCTCCGTCGTCTCGATGGTCACCTCGACGCAGGTGGCCGAGTTGGCGACCCCGGCGCTGACCGCGATGACGTCACCCGGGTCGGCGCTGGGTCGGATCGCGATCGAGGCGCTGGTGCGCCACCTGGACGGCCCCGGCGATCAACGCCACCAGCAGTTGCTGCCCTGCGCGTTGGAGATCCGGGGATCGACAGCCGCACCTCGAAGCCGCCACCTGATGGGGGCTGACCAGTAAGAACGGCCCGCCGCCGCGCTGCAACGCGACGACGGGCCCCGTGCAGTACCGCGAGATACTCAACGAGGAGGATTGTAATGCAGCGATTCCGCCGGCTCGTCGCCGCGATCGCCCTGGCGGCGACCGCGACGACCACCGTGGCCGCCTGCGGCGGTGGCGACAACGGGGACGACAGCGACGCCAAGGTTCTCAAGCTCTGGCACTACGAGAGCGAGAACAGCGCCATGGGGGTCGGCTGGAACCGGGCCATCGAGATCTTCAAGAACGAGCACCCGGGCGTCGAGGTGCGCTTCGAGCGCAAGGCGTTCGAGCAGATCCAGCAGAACGCCGGCATGATCATCAACTCGTCCGAGGGCCCGGACATCATGGAGTACAACAAGGGCAACGCGACCGCCGGCCTGCTCTCCACCCAGGGCCTGCTCTCCGACCTGAGCGCCGAGGCCGACAAGCGCGGTTGGGCCGGCAAGCTCAGCCCCAGCCTCCAGACCACCGCCCGCTACAGCGACAAGGGTGTGATGGGCTCGGGCAAGTGGTTCGGCGTGCCGAACTACGGCGAGTACGTCACGGTCTATTACAACAAGGACCTGTTCCAGCGCAACGGCGTCAAGGTGCCGACCAGCATGGCCGAGATGACCGCCGCGATGGACACCTTCGTCGGCAAGGGCGTCACCCCGCTGGGCATGGCCGGCGCCGAGTACCCGGCCGGGCAGCTCTTCTACCAGCTCGCCCTGTCCAAGGGCGACAGGCAGTTCGTCGACAACTACCAGCTCTACAAGAACCCCGTCGACTTCAAGGCCGACCCCCTCAAGTACGGCGCGGACACCTTCGCCGAGTGGGTGCGCAAGGGCTACGTCGCGAAGAACTCGGCAAGCCTCAAGGCCGAGGACATGGGCACCGCGTTCATCGCCGGCAAGACCCCGATGATCGTCTCGGGTAGCTGGTGGTACGGCCGGTTCAAGACCGAGATGAAGGCCAACTGGGACACCTTCCTCTTCCCCGGCAACACCCTCAACGCCGGCTCGTCGGGCAACCTCTGGGTCGTCCCGGAGAACAGCAAGGCCAAGAGCCTGGCGTACGACTTCATCGACATCACCCTGCGTCCGGAGATCCAGGACCTGATCGGCAACAACGGTGGTGTCCCGGTCGCCGCCGACGCGTCGAAGATCAGCGACCCGAAGGACCGCAAGCTGATCGAGGACTTCAACACTGTCAGCAAGTCCGACGGGCTCGCCTTCTACCCGGACTGGCCGGTCCCCGGCTACTACGACGTGCTGGTCTCCGGCTTCCAGGGCCTGATCAACGGCTCCAAGTCCCCCGACCAGGTCCTCGACGCGATCGCCAAGCCGTACGCCGACGGCGTCAAGGAGATCACCAGCAAGTGACGCGGCGAGCGGCGGGCGCGACCGGCACGACCGGCGTGCCCGCCCGCCCCGCCGGGAAGGATCTTCCATGGCAGTCTCCGAGACCGTCGCCGCCACAAGGGCGGCCGCGACGCCCACCCCGCCCGCGCCCAGCCGCAGACGCCGCGGCCGCGACGCGGCCTACTGGCTCTACCTGCTCCCCGGGGCGGTGCTCTTCCTCCTGGTGATCGGCGCACCCCTGGTCGGCACCCTCTACCTGTCGTTGACCAAGTGGTCCGGCATCGGCGACCCCAGGTGGGTCGGCCTGGACAACTACCAGCAGTTGATGCAGGACGACGTGTTCTGGGCGTCGTTCCGCAACACCGTCTGGATGATCGTCGCGATGGTGGTGGTGCCCACACTGCTCGGGCTGTTGCTCGCCGCGGTGCTCTTCGACGTCATCGGCCGGCGGTTCAAGCCCCGCACCGCCGCCGCGCTGCGGGCCGCGTTCTACCTCCCGCAGGTGCTGCCCGTCGTGGTGGCGGGCATCGTCTGGGGCTGGATCCTGCGCCCCGACGGCGCGTTCAACAGCCTGCTCGACGCGATCGGTCTGGGCGCGCTGCGTCACGACTGGCTCGGTGACCCGGGCACCGCCCTGCCGGCAGTGATGGCCGTGATGATCTGGGTGCAGATCGGCTACCCCGTTGTCGTCTTCATGGCGGCGTTGCAGCGGGTCGATCCCGAGCTGTACGAGGCGGCCGAGGTCGACGGCGCGAACTGGGTCCACCGGTTCCGGGCGATCACCCTCCCACAGATCCGGCCGGAGACCTTCGTGGTGGCCCTGACCTGCACCATCGCCGCGTTGAAGGTGTTCGGGCCAATCTTCGCCCTGACCCGGGGCGGCCCGGACAATGCCACGAACGTGCCGAGCTACTTCGCCTACTACACGTTCTTCAAGAAGTTGCAGGTCGGCTACGGCTCCGCGATCTCCACGGTGCTGACCCTGATCATCGTTCTGGTGGCCGTGGTCTTCATCTGGATGCAGGCGCGCAGCGAGCGCCGGGACCGGGGGATCTGAAATGGCCGTCATCACTCCGGCGCCCGTTCGGGTGCCCACACGAGATCGGCACCACCGCGGCGTCAGCCGCTGGATCGTGCTCACAGTGGTCGTCCTCGGCGCGCTGGTCATGCTCGTGCCGTTCGCGTTCATGCTGCTCAACGCGTTCAAGTCGCCCGGTGACTACTCCTCGGGTGGCCCGTTGAGCTGGCCGAGCGAGTTCTACACCAAGGGTCTGCGGACGTACTGGACCGCTGTGAACTTCCCGCTCAAGCTCTGGAACTCGGCGCTCATCGCCGGCTCCGTGGCAGTGCTCGGCGTCGCCGTGTCACTGCTCAACGCGTACGCCCTGGGCATCGGCCGGGTCCGTGGCAGGCTCTGGATCGTCGGGTTGTTCCTGCTGGCCAACATGCTGCCGCAGGAGGCACTGATCTACCCGCTGTACTACGTGGCGAAGCAGATCGGCCTCTACAACACCCAGCTTTCGGTGATCATCATCTTCACCGTGATCCAGAGCGCGTTCGGCACCTACCTGCTGGCCTCGGTCATGGGGACGTTCCCACGCTCGCTGCTGGAGGCCGCCGCGCTGGACGGCGCCGGCAAGTGGACGGTGCTGTGGCGGGTGGTCTTCCCCAACCTGCGGCCCACCCTCGCGGTGCTGCTCATCTTCTTCTTCATCTGGACGTGGAACGAGTTCCTCATCCCGCTGGTCATGCTGATCGACAACCAGACGCAGACCATCCCGGTCGCGCTCGCGTCGTTGCAGGGTGACCGGCTGATGGACGCTCCGACCACCAACGCCGGCGCCCTGATCAGCCTGGTGCCGGCGATCCTCTTCTTCCTCATCTTCCAGCGCACCCTGGCGCGCGGCATCACGGCAGGAGCCGAGAAGTGAAGTTCACCGACGGGTACTGGCAACTGCGCCCCGGTGTCAGCGTCCTGCGTCCCGGCGTGGTGGAGTCGGTCGAGCCGGACGACCGCGGTTTCACCGTCTTCGCGCCGACCGCCCCGATCACCGGTCGCGGCGACACCCTGAACCGTGCGCTGGTCACCGTCCGGTTCTTCTCCCCCGCCCCCGGCGTCATCGGGGTGACCATCGCCCACCACACCGGCGGGCTGCCCCGCGAGCCGCACTTCGGGCTGAGCACCGACGAGACGCACCCGGTCACCGTCGACGTCACCGGGATCAGCGCGACGCTGACGACCGGTGAGCTGACCGCGCGGGTCGCGCTCGTCGACGGGTGGCGGGTCGAGTTCCTGCACGGCGACCGGCTGGTCACCGCGTCCACCGGGCGCAGCATCGGCGTCGTCACCGACGCCGAGGGCCGCCGGTACGTGCACGAGCGGCTCGCGCTGGGTGTCGGCGAGACGGTGTACGGGTTGGGCGAGCGCTTCGGCCCGTTCGTCAAGAACGGGCAGACCGTCGACATCTGGAACGCCGACGGTGGCACCGCCAGCGAGCAGGCGTACAAGAACGTGCCGTTCTACCTCAGCAGCGCCGGCTACGGGGTGTTCGTCGACCACCCGGAGCACGTGTCGTTCGAGGTCGGCTCCGAGGTCGTCGCGCAGAACCAGTTCAGCGTCGAGGGGCAGTCGCTCACGTACCACGTCATCGACGGCCCCGACCCGAAGGACGTGCTGCGCCGCTACACCGCCCTCACCGGCCGGCCGGCCCGGATCCCCGCCTGGTCGTACGGGCTGTGGTTGTCCACCTCGTTCACCACCTCGTACGACGAGAAGACGGTGACCGAGTTCGTCGACGGGATGGCCGAGCGCGGGCTGCCGCTGTCGGTGTTCCACTTCGACTGTTTCTGGATGCGCCAGTTCCACTGGGTCGACTTCGTCTGGGATCCGGCGACCTTCGGAGACCCGGAGGGGATGCTGCGCCGGCTGCACGAGCGGGACCTGAAGGTGTGCGTCTGGATCAACCCGTACATCGCGCAGCGTTCGTACCTGTTCGAGGAGGGCCGCGAGGCCGGCTACCTGGTCCGCAACCCGGACGGGTCGGTCTGGCAGTGGGACAAGTGGCAGGCCGGCATGGCGCTCGTCGACTTCACCAACCCGGATGCGGTGCGCTGGTTCACCGGCAAGCTCAAGGCCCTGCTGGACATGGGCGTCGACTGCTTCAAGACCGACTTCGGTGAGCGCATCCCGACCGACGTGGTGTGGCACGACGGCTCGGACCCGCAGCGGATGCACAACTACTACTCCTACCTCTACAACAAGGCGGTCTTCGAGCTGTTGGAGGCCGAGCGCGGCAAGGGCGAGGCGGTGCTGTTCGCCCGCTCGGCCACCGCTGGGGGGCAGCAGTTCCCTGTGCACTGGGGCGGCGACTGCGAGTCGACGTTCGTCGCGATGGCCGAGTCGCTGCGCGGCGGCCTGTCCCTGGCCGCGTCCGGCTTCGGCTACTGGAGCCACGACATCGGCGGCTTCGAGGGCACCCCCGATCCGGCGGTGTTCAAACGGTGGGTCGCCTTCGGGCTGCTCTCCTCGCACTCCCGGCTGCACGGCTCCGGCTCGTACCGGGTGCCGTGGGCGTTCGACGACGAGGCCGTCGACGTGCTGCGGCACTTCACCCGGCTCAAACTCGGCCTGATGCCGTACCTCGCGGCCGCCGCCCAGGAGGCACACCGCGACGGTACGCCGGTGATGCGCCCGATGTTCCTGGAGTTCCCGGACGACCCGGCCACGGCACACCTGGACCGCCAGTACATGCTCGGCCCGGACGTGCTTGTCGCGCCGGTGTTCAGCGCCGACGGCGACGTCACCTACTACGTGCCCGCCGGCACCTGGACGCACCTGCTCAGCGGCGCGCAGGTCACCGGCCCGGCGTGGGTCACCGAGAAGCACGCGTTCGACAGCCTGCCGGTGCTGGCCCGGCCCGGCGCGGTCATCCCGTTCGGTTCCCGCACCGACCGACCGGACTACGAGTGGGCCGACGATGTACGGCTGCGGCTGTACGCACCGGCCGAGGGGCAGCGGACCCGGGTCCGGGTACCGTCACCCGGGGACGGGCCGGGCGCCGAGTTCGACGTGCGCTACGAGGGCGGGGCGGCCAGTGCGGAACTGGTCGCCGGTCACTCGACGGGCTACAGCTGCGAGATCCAGGGGACGGAACGATGACGCGACACCACTTCCCGGAGAGCTTCGTCTGGGGGTCCGCGACGGCGGCGTACCAGATCGAGGGTGCCGCCACCGAGGACGGCCGCGGACCGTCCATCTGGGACACCTACAGCCACACGCCCGGTCGGACGCTCAACGGCGACACCGGCGACGTGGCCGCCGACCACTACCACCGGTGGGCCGACGACCTGGGGCACATCGCCGACCTCGGGCTGAGCGCGTACCGGTTCTCCATCGCCTGGCCGCGGGTGCAGCCGGGCGGCTCGGGCCGCTTCAACCAGGCCGGCGTCGACTTCTACTCGCGGCTTGTCGACGGTCTGCTGGAGCGGGGCATCCGTCCGGTGGCGACGATGTACCACTGGGACCTGCCGCAGGAGTTGGAGGACGCCGGCGGCTGGGCGGCACGGGAGACCGCGCTGCGTTTCCAGGAGTACGCGGCCGGCATCGTCGGTGCGCTGGGCGACCGGGTGCACACCTGGACGACGCTCAACGAGCCGTGGTGCTCGGCGTACCTGGGCTACGCCTCCGGCGTGCACGCCCCGGGTCGGACCGAGCCGGCGGCGGCGCTGGCCGCGGTGCACCACCTCAACCTCGCGCACGGGCTGGCCGGTCGGGTGGTCCGGGAGCTGGCGCCGGCCGCCGAGTTGTCGGTGACGCTCAACCTGCACGTCATCCGGGGTGCCTCCGACTCGGCAGCCGACACCGACGCGGTGCGGCGGATCGACGCCCTGGCCAACCGGGCGTTCCTCGGGCCGATGCTGGACGGCGAATACCCGGCCGATCTGCTGGCCGACACCGCATCGGTCACCGACTGGTCGTTCGTCCGTGCGGGCGACGAGAAGCTGATCGCGGTGCCGCTGGACGTGCTGGGGGTCAACTACTACTCCAGCACCCTGGTCCGGGCCTGGGACGGGGTGTCGGCCCGCTCCGACGCCGACGGGCACGGTGCGTCGGCGTCGACGCCGTGGGTCGCCGCCGACAACGTCGACTTCCTGCCGCAGCCGGGCCCGTACACGGCGATGGGGTGGAACATCGACCCGCCGGCCCTGACCGAGTTGCTGCTGCGCCTGCACCGGGAGTACCCCAGCCAGCCGATGATGATCACCGAGAACGGCGCGGCCTTCGACGACGTGGTGTCGGCCGACGGCCGGATCCACGACGACCGGCGGATCGACTACCTGCGCCGGCACATCGGCGCGATGGCCGACGCCCGCGCGCAGGGTGCCGACGTCCGTGGCTACTTCGTCTGGTCCCTGCTGGACAACTTCGAGTGGGGCTACGGCTACGACCGCCGCTTCGGGATCATCCGCGTCGACTACGACACCCAGGTCCGCACCTGGAAGGACAGCGCGCACTGGTACCAGCGCCTCGCCGCCACCGGCGAGCTGGACTCGGCGCAGGACTGAGGTCTGCCACGCCCGCTCCGATCACCACCGGTCGGGCGGCCATGCCCTGACGAGCGTGATGCCGGTGAGTCATCTTGATGACTCACCGGCATCACACGTTCTGGGATGCGCGACGCGACGCCTCCCGCGGCCGCGCGCTGACATTTGTCCAAGACGGACGACCAGCGGCCGGTGCATGTCGTTCCCGTGAGCGAGTACGACGTTGCCCAGTCACGGGGAATGCACGTGGTCCACGACGGTCCGCCCGGCCGGCAAGCAGGGGGACACCCACCACTGCCTCTCAGGTGCCTGACCCGGCGATGGTGGGCCCAGGACCGTGTCCTGGGCCCACCATCACCGGTCTCAGTTCTCGTTACGTCGCAGTCTCAGCCGGGCCAGCAGTAGCAGGGCCACACCGAGGCCGATTCCGGCGCTCCCTATCCCCAGCATCGGCCAGGTCGAGGTGCCGGTGACCGGCAACGGGTGCTTGGTCGGGTAGCCCGTCGGGCTCACCGGCGGCTGGGTCGTCGGTGCGGAGGTCGGCCCGGTAGGCGTCGGCGTCGGCAGGGTCGGTGTCGGTGTCGGCCCCGTCGGTGTCGGTGTCGGCCCCGTCGGTGTCGGTGTCGGCCCCGTCGGTGTCGGCGTAGGCGTCGACGTTGTCGGTGTCGGGGTCGGGGTCGGTGTCGACGCTGTTGGCGTCGGCGTCGGTTGGGAGCAGTTCAACAGCGTCGAGAACGGGAAGTCGTGGATCTCCCCGCCGTCGTGCGTCAGGGTCCGGCTGATGACGCTTCCCTCGATGTTGCCGTTCGTCGCGGCATTCAGGGCGGCGTTGGGCGCGTAGATCGTGCCCTCCAGCGTCGCGCTGTCGTCGGTGAGGGTGATCGAGGTGGCGGTCGGGAGGTTGAACAGGATGTATCTGGCCTGGTCTCCACCGATCCCGGCGAAGTTCGGCACCCGCCAGACGAACGCGTCGCCGACGTCGCTGGTGTCCACGTTGACCAGCAGTGGCGTGTCGGGGGTGGGCTGGTCGGCGAAGGTGAGCACCGAGATGTTGGCAAGGTCGCTGGCCGACAGATTGAGCACGTTCGTGACGCCCGGGGCGAGGTTGACCACCGCGTTGCTGCCCGGCGGAACGGGCCGGGGCAACGGGGCGCCCTCCGGGGTGGTCAGCACGACGTTCTGCTGACAGGTGGCCAGGCTGGTGGCGGTCGCGCGGAAACCCTCGAACGCGCTGCCGAAATCCAGCGGCGAGGAGGGGCCGACACTCGCCACGGGTTGCCGGGTCACGAGCTCGACCCGGGGTGTTGCCTCGTAGTCGTCCGTCGGCAGGACCCGGGTGTTGACCAGGGCGCCGTTGTTGTCGGTGTCGCGGACGAAGGCGCCGGTCAGGTCGCCGACCTTCACGTAGCCGCTTCCCAACACCTGCAACCGTGACCCGGGGACACTGGCGGCGAAGTCGACCCGGCCGCCCACCAGCAGGGCCGTCGGATTACTGTCCGGCGGCACCACGAAAGACCCGGCGCTGCTCCCGGCGACCTGATAGTTGCCGAAGCTGAGGTTGCCCCCGACCGCGATGGTCCCCTCGTTCTCGGCACCGATCAGCCGCGTGTCTCCGGCGGTCATGACCAGGAAGCCCTGCGTGCCGGCCACCGGATCGACGGCTAGCCGGGGCTGGGCCTCGGAGGTGGTCGCCAGCATCGCCAGCAGGACGGCGGTCGCCCCTCCCACCAGGGGCAGAAGCAGGCGTCGAGTGCCCACCCCGGTCTTCGCTCTCATCTGCACTGTCTCCGCAAAGGTCACGAACCGGTAACGAGCCCCCTCGCGGCAAGGGACGCGCGGCTCGCAGAATCACCCAAAAGGTGATCTAACGCCTAAACCACCTGCATCAACAGCTCGGCCGGAGTCACCGGAGAGGATTGGCCCCGATCACGGATTGGGCAGGTCGGCGCAGAGCCTGCTCGGGAAGGCCGGCTCGGTGGTGCGGACGCGTCCGCAGCCGGCCCCCGTCGAGTTGGCGATCATCTTCCAGCCGCCCTGGCCGGCCCAGCGCAAAAAGTAGCGGCGCACGGTGACCGACGAGTCGCAGCCCGGCCGCGCCTCGACACCGCACGGCACCGGATCGAACGGCACCGTCATGACCAACCAGGTGCCGTCGCAGCCCTCGACGGATCCGGTGGAGTGCCGGGACACGTCCATGCCGCGGACCACGACGTCGACCCACGCCTGGTCACAGTGGTCCTTCGGCATCGGGTCGCACCCGAACGTCGGGTCGCAGCGGTGGTACGCCGCGCCGTCGACCTTCCACGGCTCCTGGTTGAGCACGACGCTGCGGCCGGCGATCGGCCCCGGCACCGTCAACGTCACCTCGCCCGGTGTGTGGGTGGGGCAGGCCCCGACCACCGCGGACAGGCGCGATTCCTGCACCACGTCGGCGTAGATGCGGTTGTTCTCCTCGACGAGGTTGGTGATCTGCGGGTTCCGGGAGCAACCGTCCGCGTCACCCAGCAGCGCCACGCTCAGCACCAGCGAGCGCGGGTCCGTGCCGACCCGCACGGCCGTGATGTCAGCCTGGTAGGTGCTCCAACCGGTGTCCGTGGTCGGGCCGTCCCGCACCGGCGCCGCGCCCGGCGTGGCGCAGCTGACGAGCGCGGCCAGACACAGCAGGGCGGTGGCGAGTCGACGCATGGCGACGATTATCGCCGCTGGGTGTCCCGGCACATCGGCACTGATACTCAGGCCACCTCAGACCCCGACGCGCTGCGGCGGGACGGTCAGGCCGTAGAGCGCCATCAGCTCCGGGGTGTCGACACGGCTGCCGTCGGCCACCGAGTCGCAGGCGATGTCGACGATCTGGTCCTTGTGCGCCAGCAGGTACGGTCGGGCGCCCACGTCGGCGCTGGCCAGGGTGGCGATCCCGGGCCAGTGCCGGCGGCCGAACAGCATCGGGTAGCCGCGCAGACCGTCGTAGGTGGCGCAGACCAACACATCGGGGTACGGCAGTGCGGCCACCCGCCGGACCGCGACGGCGGTCAGCCCCGGCATGTCGACCGGGACCACCACCACCGCCTCGATCCCCTCGTCGTCCAGGGCGGCCAGGCCGGCCCGGATGGACGAGCCGACCCCGGTGCCCCACGCCTTGTTGATGACGACTGTGGCCCGGCCCAGGTCTGCGGTTTCCCGGACCTGCTCGGCGGCGGCACCCAACACGACCACGATGCGTTCGCAGCCCGCCTCGGTCATCGTATCGATCATCTGGTTGACCAGCGGCTTCTCACCCTGGTGCAACAGGGCCTCGGGACCGCCGATCCGACGTCCCCCGCCCGCGGCGATGATCATTCCTGCGATCCCGTTCAGCTGCGCCCCCTCCAGCGTGGGACCGACCGTGACCGATCCGCCCCTCCTACGGACACTGCAACGAGGACGGCCAGCCGGGAGTAGCGGGGCGAAAAGGAGAAATAGCACAACCGTTACACGCCCGGCATCTCCCAGCACTGGCGCACCGAGCACCCGACGGCCCGCGGCGCCCCGACGGTCAGGCCGCGTCGGCGTAGCAATCCACGATGGACAGGTCGAGCGGAAACCGGACCGGTGTGGCACCGAAGAGCAGCGCGGAGGCCCGCTCGCCACACCGGGTGACGGCCTCGGCGACAGCATCCGCCTGCGTGGCGGGCGCGTGCACGACCACCTCGTCGTGCTGGAAGAAGACCAACTCGGCGTCGGTGCCGGCCAACTCCGTGCGCAGCGTGGCAAGCAACGTGGAGGCCCACTCGGCGGCGGTGGCCTGGATGACGAAGTTACGTGTGAAACGACCCCTCGACCGCGCGGCCCGCGCCCGGGGACCCTGCGGATCGGCCGCCGCGTCCGGATCGGAGGGCACGTCGTCCGGATCACCGAACCCCACCGAACCGGGCGGGCACGTCCGCCCCAGCCACGACCGCACCAGCCCACCCGCCTCGCCGGCGCGCGCCGCCGCCTCCACGAAGGCGAACGCCGTCGGGTAACTGCGCTTGAGCACCGCCAACGCGGGCACCGCCGCGCCGCCGGTCTGCCCGTACATCGCGCCGAGCAGCGCCACCTTGGCCTTGGCCCGGTCGCCGCCGAACGAGTCGCGGGCCAGCGCGGCGTAGAGGTCGCCGGCCCCGCCCGCCGCCGCCAGCCGGGCGTCCCCGGACACCGCGGCCAGCACCCGTGGCTCCAACTGGCCGGCGTCGGCGACCACCAACCGCCAGCCCGGATCGGCCACCACCGCCCGGCGGATCACCTTCGGGATCTGCAACGCGCCACCGCCCCGGGTCGCCCAGCGGCCGGAGACGACCCCGGCGGGCACGTACTCCGGTCGGAACCGCCCGTCGCGCACCCACTGTTCGAGCCAGGACCAGCCGTGCGCCGTCCAGATCCGGTAGAGCTCCTTGTATTCCAGCAGCAGCGGCACCGCCGGATGGTCGACCCCACGCAGCACCCAGGCCCGGGTGTTGGGCAGCTCCACCCCGACCCGGGCGAACGCCTTCAGCAGCTCCGCCGGGGAGTCGGCGTGCAGGCGGCGTACGCCGAACGCGTCGGCCATCAGTGCGGCCAGCTCGGCGAGTCGGCGTGGCGGGCCACCGACCGGGGACGCCTCACCGAGCAGCTCGTGCAGGATCTCGTCGTGCACGTCGGCACGCCACGGCAAACCGGCGGCACCCATCTCCACAGCGATCAGCGCGCCAGCCGACTCGGCGGCCACCAGCAACCGGAACCGGCCCGGGTGCTCGGTCGCGGCGATGCGGGCGAGTTGGTCGGCGTACACCTGGGTCAGTGCGTCGATGCCCGGCCCCGACGGGCCGGGCAGCGTGTCGAAGAGCGCGCCCTGGCCGTGCCCGGGAGGCGCGGCGGCGCGCGGCGGTGGGTCGGGCGGCACCGGCGCACCGCTCAGGCGGGCCCAGGCCGCGGCCAGCGCGCGCGGCTCGCCCCAGCGGCCCGCCTGCCCGAGCAGCAACGCCTCGGTCAACTCAACGTCGTGGCACCTGTCGACCCGGACACCGGCACGCAGCAGCGGCGGGTAGACGGAGGCGGCGGCGGACCAGACCCAACGCGGATGCTCGGCGGCCTCGCGGGCGGCGACCGCGGCGACCAGGTCGACGACGGTCTCGGCCGGACCGGCCGGGCGGCCGGCGGCGTCGAGCGGGCGGAGCACTCCCCCACCTCGCTCGTCGGACACCACCGCCACCAGCACGAACGTGATTCTGCCTCTCCCGTGCGACAGAACCGGAGGCGGACCTCACCGGCGTCGGTTCCCTCCGGTGTCGGGGACGGTCGGTAGCGTGGTCGGGTGCCCCCACAGATTCCGCATTCCGATCCCGGCACTCCCGACACCCGGGGTCCGATGCGATACCTGTGGTGGCTGGTCCGCTGCCAACCCTGGCGGGTGCTGCGCGGCAGCCTGATCGGCACGGCCTGGATGGTCGGGCTCTCCGCCCGGCCCTACCTGATCTACCGCGCCGTCGACGACGGGCTGCGCACCGGAGACACGCGCGCCCTGGTGTTCTGGGTCGCGGCGATCGTCGTCGCCGGGGTGGCCCTGTCCTACCTCGGCATCATGCGGCACCGCACGATGACCTTCATCCGGGAGGACGCCAAGGCCCGCTCGGCGGAGGTGCTGCTGCGCCACCTGTCCCGCATCGGCGCGGTGCTGCCGCGCCGGGTCGGCGCGGGTGAGGTGTCCACCATCGGCGGCTCCGACATCGACTGGACCGCGCAGGTGCTGACGCTGACCGGGCCGGGCGTCGGAGCGGTCGTCGCGTACGCGATCATCGCCGTGGTGCTCTGGTCGATCTCCCCGCTGCTGGCGCTCTGCGTGCTGGTGGGAGTGCCGGCGGTCGGCCTGGTCGTCGGGCCCCTGCTGCGCCGCCTGGAACGGGTCGAGTCGGTCTACCGCCGGCAGCAGGGCGCGCTCACCGCCCGCTCCGGCGACATCGTGGCGGGGCTGCGGGTGCTCGCCGGGGTGGGCGGCCGGGACCTGTTCGCCCGGCGGTACGCGGCCAGGTCCCAGGATCTGCGCGCGGAGGGCTACCGGGTCGGCGCGGTCTACAGCTGGATCGACGCGGCCACAGTCGCCATCCCCGGGTTGTTCCTGGCGGCGGTGGTGTGGTTGACGGCTCGGATGGCGGTGACCGGCGCCGTCACGATCGGCGAACTGGTGGCCGTCTACGGCTACGTGGCGACCCTGATCGTGCCGGTGTGGTTCCTGCTGGAGGGCAGTCACCAGTTGATCCGGGGGCGGGTCGCCGCCCGGCGGATCGCCGACCTGCTCAACGTGGCCTCGGACGAGGTCGGTGGCCCGGGTCGCCGGTGGTCGGGCGCGGTGCCCGACGCACGCCGGCCGGGTGCCCTGGCCGCACCGGCCGGACCCGCCGACCTGCACGACCCCCAGAGCGGCCTGACCGTGCCCGCCGGCCGGCTGACCGGGGTGGCCGCCGACGACCCGGCCGTGGCCGTGGCGCTGGCCGACCGGCTCGGCCGGTACGTGGTCAGCGACACCACCTGGGGCGGTGTGCCGTTGACAGCGGTCGCCCTGGACGAGGTCCGTTCCCGGATCCTGGTCGCCGACCACGACTCGTACCTCTTCGCCGGGACACTGCGCGACGTGCTGCGCCCCGGGGCCGACGACGACCGGATCCGGGCGGCTCTGCGGACCGCCTCGGCGGACGACATCGTCGACGCCCTGCCCGCCGGGCTGGACACCCCGATGGACGCGCGCGCCCGGACACTCTCCGGCGGTCAGCGCCAACGGGTCCGCCTGGCCCGGGCTCTCCTCGCCGAGCCGGAGGTGCTGATCCTCGTCGACCCGACCTCGGCGGTGGACGCGCACACCGAGGCACGGATCGCCGAACGGTTGCGTGCCGCGCGGGCCGGGCGGACGACCGTCGTGATCGCCACGTCGCCGCTGCTGCTCGGCCGGGCCGACGTTGTCGCGTTCCTGAGCGCCGGCCGGATCACCGCCACCGGCAGCCACGCCGACCTGCTCGACGCCGACGCCGACTACCGGCACCTGGTGGCCCGGGGCAGCGCCGATCTCGACAGGCCCACCGACACCGAGGAGGTCTTCCGGTGAACCAGCTGCCGGTGGCCGACCGCCGCACCGTCCGTCGCGCCCTGCGCGACATGATCGGTCGGCATCGCCGGGCGGTCGGTGTCGTGCTGGCGCTGCACTGCGCCGCCGCGGTCGCCGGCCTCGCCCCGCCGTGGCTGCTGGGCACCATCGTCGACCGGGTCACCGCCGGCGCCGGCGTGGCCACAGTGGACCGGCTGGCGCTGGCCATCACCGGCTGCGTCCTGGTCAGCGCGCTGCTCTCCCGCTACGCCCAGTACGCCGGCCACCGCTTCGGTGAGCGGGCCGTCGCCGAGCTGCGCGAGGAGTTCGTCTCCCGCACCCTCGGCCTGCCGGTGTCGGTCGTCGAGCGCGCCGGCTCCGGCGACCTGGCCACCCGCAGCTCGGTCGACGTGGCGACGGTCGGGACCACCGTGCGCAACGTGGTGCCCACCATCGTCATCGCGTCCGTGCAGTTGACGTTGCTGTTCGGGGCGATCTTCCTGCTGCATCCGCTGCTCGGCCTGGCGGCGTTGGCCGGGCTCCCGTCGATCGTGGCGACCACCAGGTGGTACCTGCGGCGGGCCAGTCCCGCGTACCTCGCCGAGGGCGCGGCGGCGGCCGAGTTGACCGAGACGCTCACCACCACCGCCGAGGGCGCCCGCACTGTGGAGGCGCTGCGGCTGACCGACGACCGGGTCCGGCACGGCACCGGCCGGATCACCCGGCTGTGGCAGGCCCGACGGGCGACACTGGCGCTGCGTACCGTGTACTTCTCGGTCGTCGAGGCCAGCTATCCGCTGCCGATCGCACTGGTCCTGCTCGTCGGCGGCTACCTGCTCTCCCGGCAGGTGGTCTCGCTCGGCGCTGTGGTCGCCGCCGCGCTCTACCTGCAACAGGCGATCGACCCGATGGACCGGCTGTTGCAGTGGACCGAGCAGGCGCAGCGCGGCTTCGCGTCGTACGCCCGGGTGCTCGGCGTCGGCATGGTCCCGCCGGAGGAGCCCGGTCGGGCGGCCACCTCGCGGGGCGAGCGGGTCGTCGTCCGCGGGGCGCGGTTCTCCTACTCCGGTGGGCCGGACGTGCTGCACGGCATCGACCTGGAGGTGCAGCCGGGTGAGCGGCTGGCCGTCGTGGGTCCGTCGGGTGCCGGCAAGTCCACACTGGCCCGGCTGCTGGCCGGGATCGACGCGCCACGCCACGGCGTGGTCAGCATCGGTGGCTGCCCGGTCACCGACCTCGACCCCGCCGAACGTCGGCGACGGATCGCCCTGGTCACGCAGGAGCACCACGTCTTCATGGGCTCGGTGCGCGACAACCTCTCCTTCGCCGCGCCGGACGCGTCGGACGAGCAGATGCGCGCCGCGCTTGGCACAGTGGGCGCCGACTGGTGTGCCGACCTGCCCGACGGTCTGGACACTCAGCTCGGCGACGGGGCCCGGCAGCTCGGCGCGGCCGAGGCACAGCAGCTCGCACTGGCCCGGCTGGTGCTCGCCGACCCGCACACGCTGATCCTCGACGAGGCGACCGCCGCGCTCGACCCGAGCACCGCCCGTCGCACCGAGCGGGCGCTGGCCGCCGTGCTGGTCGGGCGGACGGTCATCGCGATCGCGCACCGGCTCAACACCGCGCACGACGCCGACCGGGTCGCCGTGCTGGCCGACGGCCGGATCACCGAGATCGGCAGCCACGACGACCTGGTGGCCGCCGACGGGGCGTACGCCGCGCTGTGGCACTCCTGGCACAGCCAGGCCGACGAGCGCCAGAGGTGACCGGCTACTTGACGGCGCCGGAGGTGAGGCCGGCCTGGATCTGGCGTTGGAAGACCGCGTACACGATGATCATCGGGAGGATGGCGATGGTCAGCGCGGCGAACAACCCGGACCAGTCCGCCTCGTAGCCGGCGTTGACCGAGATGTCGGCGATGCCCTGGGTGAGCACCCACTTGTCCTTGGCGTTGGAGAGCAGCACCAACGGGAGCTGGTACTGCGCCCACTGACCGATGATGTTGAAGATCGCGACGCTGATCAGGCCCGGCTTCGCCATCGGCATCATCACCTGGAAGAACAGCCGGCTGTGCCCGCAGCCGTCGATCATCCCCGCCTCGGCCACCGACGACGGCAGCGTCTTGAAGAACGCGGCCAGGAAGAACACCGTGAACGGCAACGAGTACGCGGTGTAGACAAGCACCACGCCGGTGTGGGTGTCCAGCAGACCCAGGTTCTTCACCACGAAGAAGAGCGGCACCAGCGCCAGGAAGACCGGGAAGGCCAACCCGGAGACGAAGAGAAAGTAGATCGCCCGGTTGCCCCAGAACCTGTAGCGGGCCAGCACGTACGCGGCCATCGAGCCGAGCAGCATGGTGAGGAACGTGCTGCACGACACCACGATCACGCTGTTGAGGAAGTACCGCCCGACGTGCGCCTTGGTCCAGGCCCGCCCGAAGTTCTCCCAGCGCAGCTCGGCCGGGAGCGTCCACGGGCTGCTGAAGATCTCGCTGGTGTTCTTGAACGCGGCCAGGAAGGTCCAGAGGATCGGCACGATCACGATCACCGCCCACACGGCGAGCGCGACGTGCCCCAGGCCGGCGAAGAACCGTACCTCCGAGCGGGGGCCCTTGTGCCCCGGCCCGGCGGGGGCGGACGGGTCACCGGTCTTCGGCGGTAGCGCCGCCGGGGTCGGCGGCAGCGTCGACTGCGGATTCATCAGTACTCCACGCTTTCCCGCTTGGTGAGCCGCAGCGTCAGCGCCGCGAACGTGAGGGTGAGGAAGAACAGCGCCACGCCCATCGCCGAGGCGTAGCCGTACTTCGAGTAGACGAACGCGTTGCGGTAGATCTCCATGGCCAGCACGGTGGTGGCGCCGTCCGGGCCGCCGCTGTCCACCGAGAGCACCGCCACGATGGCGAACGCGTCGAACGCCGCGATCCCGAGGTACACCCAGGCCACCTGGAGGGTGTCCCAGAGCAGCGGCAGGGTGACCCGGAAGAACAGGGTCACCTTCGTCGCCCCGTCCATCTCGGCGGCCTCGTAGATCTCACCGGGGATGGAGGCCATTCCGGCCGAGAAGAGCACCACGTAGAAGCCGACCGCCTGCCAGACCAGCACCGCGATGATCGACCAGAGGGCCAGGTTCGGCTTGACCAGGAAGAGGATCGGTTCGATGCCGAACTTCATCAGCACGCCGTTGATCAGGCCGGACTCGTTCGGCCGGTACACCGTCTGGAACAGCACCGCGATGATGGCCACCGCCAGGACCTGGGGGAAGAAGAACACCACCCGGTAGAACTTCGCCCCCCAGACCCCCTGGCGTTGCCCGCCGCTGCTCTTGCCGCCCACGTTGAGCAGGAAGGCGAAGAACAGCGCGATGGCAATGGTGATCAGCGGCAGGGCAAGCAGCAGTACGCCGTGGTGCTGGACCGCCTTCCAGAAGGCGCCGTCGTCGAGCAACCTCCGGTAGTTGTCGAAGCCCACCCACTGCGGGGCAGAAAGCCCCCGCCAGTTGGTCATCGAGATCTGGAACGCCTGCGCGTACGGCCAGATCACGAATGTCACGTACAGCGCGACCGGGGCGAACAGGAACCCGATCACGAATGGATACTTGCCGTGCCGCATGACCCTAGCTCCGATCGATCAGCGCTTGAACTTGGTGACGGAGCTGTCCTTCTTGATGGCGTCGGCGCGCTTCTGGATCCGCTCCACGAAGGCGTCCGTCTTGATCCGGCCGAACATCAGCTCGTTGGTGGCGGTACGCGCCTCCATGTCGAGCTCCTTGTACCAGTTGTCGAAGAGCATGTTGAACACGTCGTTGCCGGCTGCCTTCAGGGCTGCCTGCGCGCTGGCCACACCCGGCGGGAACTGGAAGCCCTCGCTGCCGGCCGGCACGACGGTGGCCGCACCGACGGTCTCGGTGAAGCCCCGGGCACCGGCCTTCGAGAGCATCTGGCGCATGTACTCCAGGCCGCCACGCGGGTTCTTGCTCTTGGACGAGACGAAGTATCCCTCGCCACCGGCCGCCCGGATAGCGGTCGCCGGCAGCTTGTCCGACGCGGTCAGGCTGGGCACCGGCATGAGCTGGTACATGAACCCGGCCGGCGTGTCCTTCTTCTGCTCGTTCTCCAGCCAGTCACCGGACGGGTAGAAGGCGACCTTGCCCTGGTTCTGCCGCAGCTGCACGTCGGTGTGCTTGAGCCCCTCGAAGCTCTTGTCCGAGTACTTCGCGCCGATCTCCGCCCATGCCTCCGCGGCCTGCTTGACAGCGTCCTGCTTCCAGGCACCGTCCTCCAGGTTGTCGATGTTCTTCAGGACGTCCGCGCCGCCGATCTTCGCGGCCTGGGTGAGGATCACGTTCCACTGGTAGTAGGCCGCGTTCGCCCCGGCGTAGCCGTACGGGGTGATGCCCTTGGCCTTGATCTGCTCGCAGAGCGCCTTGAACTGGTCGAAGGTGGTAGGCGCGGTCCAGCCGTTGTCCTTGAAGAGCTTGCCCGAGTACCAGATGCCGTAGACGGTCGACACGTAGTACAGGACGAACGGCTTGCGCTGCCCGTCGGCGGTACTGAACATGCCCTGCTCGACGATGCCCGGGATGACGGTGTCGCGGACCTTCTTGCTTGGGTCGTCGACCGACGGCGCGTCCCACAGCTCGGTGAGATCCTGCAACTGGCCGTCGTTGACGAGCGCACCGAAGTCGAGGAACTTCTCGCCCGAGTTGTTCACGAACTCCGGCGGGTTACCCGAGGCGAACCGCGGCTGGAGCACGGTGGAGACGGCCTGGGTGGCCTGGTGCTTGACCTCCGCCTTGGGGAACGCCTTCTTGTACAGCGGCTCGTGCACGTCGGTGGCGTACTTCTCGCCGTAACCACCGTTGAAGATGACCACCTCGATCGCGGCGTCCTCCTTGACGCCGAGCGGGTTCTTCTCGCTCTTGGTGCCACCGGCGACCTGCTCGTTCTCCTTGTCGCCGCCGCTCGTCGCGCAGGCGCTGAGCAGGCCGATGGCCGGAGTGGCGAGCACGCCCACGGCGGCGGCGCGACGCAGCACCGTGCGACGGTCGAGCGCGGCCGGGTGTTCGGGGGTAATCGACATCGTCGTCTCTCCTTGGGGAATTCGGGTCAGGCGGTACGCCGGAGACGCCCGGCGTACCGCGACTCGAGGGCGATGTTGTGCTCGTCCCCGCCGGGGACGTTGGCGGAGAGGTAGATAGGGGGCACCTCTCCGGCCTGGTGGAACCGTCGTACGACCTCCGCGGTCAGGAGCTGCGCCAGCAGCGCCGTGGTGACCGAGGAGACCGCACAGACCGCGCCGCCGCCCTCGAGCGGCAGCAGTGCATCGCCGTACGGCGCGCCGTTGTCCAGCACGACGTCGGCGAGGTCGGCGAGCCGCTGACCGGACGGGTGCCGGGGAACGACCCGTGCCGTGTGCTCGACCGAGGTGACCGCGATCAACGGATGACCGCGCTCGGTGACCAGCGCCGCCAGCTCGACCACCGAGCCGTTGATGCCGGACTGGGACGCCACCACGAACACGTCGCGCGGCTGGGGCGCCGCGAGCGCGTAGATCTGGTGGGCTATGGAGGGGTCGCGTTCCAGCTTCGGGTCGGCGAGCACGTCACGCGGGGCGTCACCGTGCAGCACCAGGTCCCGTACCGAGAGCCGGTTGGTGGGGACCAACCCGCCGGCCCGGGCCACCAGCTCGGCGGCGAACGCCTCGGAGTGCCCGGCGCCGAACGCCTGGAGCACCCCACCGTCGCGCAGGCTGTCGGCGATCAGGTCGGCGGCCCGGGTGATTCCGTCGGCCTCCGAGTCGAGCAGTCGGTCGAGTACCGGGCGGACGGCGTCCGCGTACCCCTGGGCGCTGATCATGACACGACCCCTTTCGCGGCCTTGTGCCCGTCGACGGCCTGCGCGGTGCGCCGGAAGGCCGCGTGGGCGCGGTCGTGCGTACGTTGGGCGACGGCGATGTAGAGCAGGTCGAGCACCACCAACTGGGGGTGTCGGGCGGAGAGCGCGTCCGGCCGGAAGGTGGTCGCCTGGCTGGCCGTGAGCAGCACGATGTCGGCCAGCTCGGCCAGCGGTGAGCGCGGGAAACCGGTGAGCGCGAGCGTTGTCGCGCCCCGGCTGCCCGCCTCGGCGAGCATCTCGATCGTCTCCCGGGTCTGACCGGTGTGCGAGATGCCGAGCGCCACGTCCCCGGCGCGCAGCAACGCGGCGCTGGCCAGCCCCTCGTGCACGTCGTTCCACGCCCACGCGGCCACGCCGATGCGGTGCAGGCTGAACTGCATCTCCTCGCCGACGAGCGCGCTGCCGCTGGCGCCGAAGATGTTCACCCGGCTGGCCCCGGCGATCGCCACGGCCGCGCGCTCCACCTCGCCGAGGTCGAGCAGGGTGGCGGTGTCGTGCATGGCCCGGGTGTCGGCGGCCATGATCTGGTCGAGCACCCGGGCGAGCGGGTCGCTCGGCTGGATCTCGCGTCCGATGTCGACGGTCCAACCGGCAGAGCGGGCCCGACCGGTCTCGGAGGCGATGCCCAGCCGCAGGTCGGCGTACCCCTCGAAGCCCATCGCCCGGCAGAAGCGGGTGATGGTCGCCGGTGAGGTGCCGCTGCGCTCGGCCAACTCGACGATTGTGGATCGGGCAGCGGCCTCCGGGTCGCTCAGCACGTGCTCGGCGACCCGCCGCAGGGCGCCGGTCAGCTCGCTGAGCCCGTTGCGGACCCGGGCCAGCACCCCGTCGGAGGCGGCGCTCCTTCGATCGATCGCGTCGGCGTCGACCACCGCGGTCCCCGCGGCGGCGTCCACCTCGTGATCAACCATGTGTCGGCTCACCTTTCCGAAAAGCTTGTTAACTGTTAGTGGTAAAAGTTCTTACTGAACGGCCCTCCGTGTCAAGACTGTGGGCGAAGTTTTCAAACTGTTACCTGGCGCACAGCCCTCCGCACCCGCCGAAACTTGCCCTCAAACACGCCGCCCACCAGCATGAACAGACCCGATCGCCGGACCAACCAAGGAGGCCCCGTGCCGAATCCCGACACCCTCGTGATCGGTCTCGATGTCGGCGGCACGTCCACCCGGGCGACCGCCCTGACCCTCACCGGGCACCGTGTCGGCACCGGCCGCGCCGGCGGTGGCAACCCCACGAGTCACGGCGCCGAACGCGCCGCCGCCGAACTGTCAATCGCGCTCCGCGAGGCGCTCGCCGATCTCGACCCGGCACGGGTGGTCGCCGGCACCATCGGGCTCGCCGGAGCCGGCCGACTGCTCGCCGACCCCGCCGGCCGGGCCGCCTTCGACCGGGCCTGGCACGACGCCGGCCTACGCTGCCCGTACGCGGTGCACGGAGACGCCCTGGTCGCCTACGCCTCCGGCAGCGCCGCACCAGACGGCACGGTGCTCATCGCCGGCACCGGCGCGATCACCGCACAGGTCCACGACCTGCGACTCGACCGGATCGCCGACGGTCACGGCTGGCTCCTCGGCGACACCGGCTCGGGCTTCTGGCTCGGTCGCGAGGCGGTACGTCTCCTACTCGCCGACCTGGACATCGGACGCCCGCCCGGGGCACTGGCCACGGCCGTGCTCACCAACCTGGTGGGCACCGCCGAGATCGCCGCCCGCCCCCGAGACACAGTGGACGCCGTCATCCAGACCGTGACCCGACGAGCACCCGTCGAACTGGCCCAACTCGCGCCACTCGTCGTCACCGCCGCCGGCCAGGGCGAGCCCGTCGCCCTCACCCTGATCGGCGAGGCCGCGACCCACCTCGCCGAGAGCGTGGGCCGGATCCGCCCCGCCGAAGCGACGACACCCGTCGTACTCGGCGGCGGACTACTCACCGCCGACACCCCGCTGGCCACCGCCGTCCGGGCCGAGGTCGCCCGGCAGTGGCCGGACGCGCCAGTGCGTACCGCCGGCGACGGTGCCGCCGCCGCGGCCTGGCTCGCCGCCCGCGACCTGCCCGAGGTCACCGACCCGGCGGCCCTGCACGCCCGCCTGTTCCCCACCACCTGACCGCCGACGCGCCCCGCGCGCGGCCATGATCGCACTCGATCCAGGTTGTCGCGCCCTCCGGCCGCGACGACGGGACTATTTCCTGGATTTGGCGCGATCACCGGTGCGCGGCGTCAGAACCGAGCACGATCGCGGCAAGGGCATCACGCCGACGGCGGCGTACACTTGCTTGAGCAAGCAACCTTGGATCGGTTCGACGAGAGGGTTAGCCGTTCCGCGTCCATCGACATCACGGCCACAACCGGAGGTACTGACATGAATCGCCTCAACGGGCGTGCTGCACTGGTCACCGGCTCGACGAGCGGAATTGGGCGCGGCGTGGCGGAGGCGATGGCCCGCGAGGGCGCCATCGTCGTCGTGACCGGACTTGGCTCGGAGCAGGGTGCTCGGATCGTCGACGGCATCGTCGCGGAGGGCGGCATCGCCCACTTCGTCGAGGCAGACCTCTCTGCGGGCGGCTCCGAGGTCCGCCGCCTCGCACAGGAGGCGACGGACCGGGCGGGTCGGCCGATCGACATCCTGGTCAACAACGCGGCCTTTCTCGTGCCGCCGCACCCCATGACGGAGTCGAGCGAGGAACAGATCGACCAGGTGCTGGAGGTCAACATCAAGGCCCCGTACCTCCTGACGGCGGCCCTGGTGCCCGGCATGGTGGAGCACGGCGGCGGCTCGGTGATCAACATCGGCTCGATCGGCGGCGTGGACGGCATCACGTTCACTTCGCTGTACGGCGCCAGCAAGGCGGCCCTGCACTCACTGACGAGGTCGTGGGCGGCGGAGTTGGCCGCTGACGGTGTGCGGGTGAACACCGTCGCCCCCGGACCCACCATCACGGAGAGCAACGAAGACCTCCGCCCCATCCTGGAGAAGCTCGCCGAGGGCAACCCGGACAGGCGTACGGGGACCGCGCAGGACACCGCCGCGGCGGTGATCTTCCTCGCCAGTGCGGAGGCGTCACACATCCACGGCGTACTCCTCCCCGTGGACGGCGGGGCCCTCGCGATCTGAGGACAGGCCGGCTCGGCGCGTCGGTGCCGAGCCGGCCCGCCCGGCGCACGGCACGCGTTCATTGTCGGACACGATCTGCGGATCACGCTCCCACCGGACCGCAGGCCCCGCGCCGCGTCCGGTGGGTCCGCTCAGCCGGCGGCCGGCAGCGCCACGCGACGCCTGGCCGCGCCGCTGGCGGTCGCCGCGTGCAGCGCCACCGCCAGCACCGCGAAAGCCACCCAGCCGGCCGTCAGGGCGGCGGCCGTCGAGGTGTCCTGCCAGACGTGGTACGCCGCCAGGAAGCCGACGAGTGCCAGGCTGTTGCGGGCGAAGTGCCGGGTGAACGTCACCAGGTCGCGGCGGCTTTCGATGGCCACCAGCACCCCGGCGTACGGGAAGGTCACCACCATCGCCCGCAGCAGCTCGCCGAGCAGCCCGGTGAGCGTCGCACCCAGCAGGATCACCAGCAGCTTGACCGGCGCCGGCAGCCGGGTTCGCGGCCCCGACTCCCCCACCGGCGGCCCAGCCGACGACGGCGGCCCAGCTCCCACCGGCGGCCCGGTCGACGACGGCGCTGTCGGTGTGGGGTGTTGTCGGCGCAGCAGCAGCATCGCCACCGTCCAGAGCAGCACGGTGCCGACCAGCGCGGGCCAGAAGGGCACCGGTACGGCGAGCAGGCCCGCGCTGAACGCCACGTACCCGATGATCCCGGCGGCGTCGGCGATCAGAATCGGCCAGCGCCACCGATGATGCGTGACCGCCACGACGACGAAGAACAGGTTGAGGCCGAGCACCCCGAGCAGTTGCGCGCCCTGCACCCGGTGCCCGGTGCCGACCAGGGCCAGCGTCATCGGCAGCGGGAGACTGTAGACCAGCGCACGCATCCGCACCGACCGGATCAGGCTGACCGCCCAGACCACAGCGGTCACCAGCAGTACTGCTTGCACGGTCATCGGTGGCCAGCCCTCCCGTCGCGGTCGGTCGACGTCGTCGTCAGTCGAGGAAGGTCGCCGCCTCGACGCAGACCTCGAAGACGTCGGTCAGCCGGGCCAGGTCACCGGCGTTCACTGAGAACTGGTTCTCGGTGATCTCGCCGTGTGCGCTCATCCGACCCTCCCAGCACGCCGTGCCGTCCCACAGGGTCAGGTTGACGTGCCGGGAGGCGTCAACCACGCCCCACGGCAGCAGACCCACCCGCACCCCGGCCTGCTGTTGGGCCCGCACCAACGCGGTCAGTTCGTCGGTCAGGCCGGCGTGCAGGAACACCCGGGTGATCCGTACGCCCCGGGCCAACGCCTCGGTGTTCGCCGCCCAGTAGTGCCGGCCGATCTCGCCACGCCACCAGCTCAGCTCGCCGCTGGCCCTCGGCATCACGTTTGTCACAGCGTCCAGTCGCCGTACGCACTCGCGGGTGCCGCCGAGCAGGTCCTGGCAGTCGCCGCCGGGTCGGATGATCCGCCCGACGCGCAGCTGGTCGGTGTCAGCCCGGAACCGCTCGAAGCGCCGCCGGGCCTCGTCGGCGACCCGGGTGCCGGGATGCCGCTCGACCGCCTCCCGGGTGCCGGTGACCACCTCCGGCACCGCGTGCACCAGCCAGTGCGGCCCCTCCAGCAGGGTGCGCAGGTGGAAGCGGCGCTCGGCGCGGGCCAGCGAGTCGACAAGCAGCGAGATGGTGGTGCCCATCAGCCCGGCGAGCAGGGACTCCACCCCGGTCGCCGCGTTGGTCAGGTCCAACGTCACGGAGAGCGAGATCGAGATCAGGATGCCGACGAGCGCGACCGGGTCGGTGTGCGCCAGCAGCCGGACGAAGCCACCCGCGGCGGCGATCCGGCCGGCGCGGGGTCGGCGGAGCAGATCGGACATCGACGTACCTCCCGGGCACCGGCTGAGGCCAGCGTACGACGGGACGACAACAGTTCCCCGGTACGATCCTGCGGTGCCCGAGCTGCCCGTACCGCTGCCCGTGGGTGCGCCGGGCGACCCGGCGGCCGGCGTCGCCCGGTGGGTCGGCGCGGACCCGATCCGCGGCCTGGTCGCGCGTTTCGGCGGCGCCTGGCCCGACGGTGAGCTAACCGAGGTGCTGCGGTTTCTCGACGAGTTCTCGGCGAGGCACTGGGATTTCCGGGGCGGCCGGGAACGGCCCGAGGCCCGGGAGCCGGACCTCGACCCCGACACCGCCGAGCTGGTGCTCGCCGCGGCGGCCGCGCTCGGCCTGGTCCGGCCGCTGCTGCCGACCCGACCGACGTACGCCCACCTGGTTGTCCTCGGCGGTCTCGGGCACGCCTGCGTGCGCCGGGTCGCCTACGCCGCACACCTGCTGCGCGCCGGTCTGCGGGTGACCGGCGAGGTCGCCGTGCTGGGTAGTTTCCGGCCGCTGTCGGACTGGGAGCGGCGCACGCTGACCGGCGCTGGCCTGCCCGCCGACGACACCGAGGTGGACGTGCTGGACTCGGCGGTCCGACGGGTGTTCGGGGTGACCGCCCCGGCGGAGCGGGCCGGCGTCGACGCCGGTCACCCGCACCACTCCTGGTCGTCGCGGACCTACCGGCCGGCGGGCCTGCCACCGGTACGGGTGCTGGCCGCGCCGTCGGGCGAGCCGGATCGGCGGCGCGCCCACACCGCCGACACCCAGCGGTTCTGGGCCGAGCACGCGCGGCTCGCCCCGGGCGACGAGGTCCTGATGGTCACCGCGCCGATCTACGTGCCGTTCCAGCACTGCGACGCGCTGCGTACCCTGGCCCTGCCGTACGGATGTGGCATCGACACGGTCGGCGTGGACCCGGCGCTGGCCGACCTGGCGGTGCTACCAGAACAGACGCTCACGCCGGGGCGCTACCTCCAGGAGATCCGCTCGGCGATCCGCTCGATGCGCGCCCTGCACTCCCGGCTGCCCGCACGCTGACCGCCCGCGACGCCCACCGAGCCGGCGGTGTCGGCACAGTCGGGCTCAGCCTGCGGTCTCGGCGACGGCCTGGGCGAACACCTCGGAGCGGTGCTCGAAGTTGCGGAACCGGCCGTAGCTCGGTGCGGCCGGGGACAGCAGCACCACCCCGCCGGCCGGGGTCAGCTCGCGGGACAACCGGACCGCGTCCACCAGGTCGTCGACCAGTTCGGTACGCACCTTCGGCAGGCCGGCAAGCACCTCGACGATGCGCGGCCCGCTGTCCGGAATGCCGATCACGGTCAGCTCCCGCTCGGCCAGATGCTCGGCCAGCGGGCTGTAGTCCAGACCCCGGTCGTTGCCCCCGACGATCACCGTCAACGGCCGTCCGTCGTACGCGTCGATGGCATGCATGGCCGCGTACGGGCTGGTGGCCAGGGTGTCGTCGACGAAGGTCAACCCGGACGGGTCGGCGATCTCGGTGAGCCGGTGGGCCAGCCCCTGGAACTCGGCGACCGCGACGGCGAGGTGGTCCTTGCCCGCCACCACGTCGATGCCGAGCGCGTCGAGCACGGCGAGCGCGACGCACAGGTTGCTCTCGTTGTGCCGTCCCACCAGCGGCAGCACGGCACGCGGAAAGAGCGGCTGGTCACCGAGATGGAACCACTGCGTACCGTCGATGCCGGCCGCGACGTGGCTGCTGTCGGGCTGCCCGGCGCGCACGGCCGGCAACTCCCCCAGCTCGGCGGCGAGCCGGGGGTCGCCACCGTTGACCACGATCGTCTGCGGGTCGTGAGCCAGCAGGTTGAGCTTGTCCCGGTAGTACTCCCGCTCCCCGCCGTGCGCGTCCAGGTGCTCGGGGAAGAGCGCGGTGACCACCGCCACCCGGGGCGAGTCGGTGAGGTCGCTGCACTGGTAACTGGACAGCTCCAGCACGTACAGCTCCGCATCCGGCAGGTCGAGGGTCGGCACCCCGATGTTGCCGCCGAAGACGTTCGGGCGGCCCATCGCGGTGAGCAGGTGGCTGATCAGGCTGGAGGTGGTGCTCTTGCCCTTGCTGCCGGTGACCCCGACAGTGCGCGCGGCGTGGTCGGCCATCCACAGCGCGGTGCCCTGGGTGACGGGCACGCCGCGTCGGCGCAGCTCGACAAGCCAGGGGTGGGTCTGCGGCACGCCGGGCGAGCGGACCACCACGTCGGCGGCGGCCAGCCGAGCGAAGCCCGCCTCACCGGTGACCAGCGGGGCCGCCTCGGCCAGCGGGCCGTCCCAGGGCAGCGACAGGAAGTTGGCGCTGTCGTCGACGGCGACCAGCTCGGCGGGGCCGTGCGCGGCGATCGCCGTCACAGCGGCCCGGCCCTCCCGGCCGGTGCCCCAGACGGCGACGGTACGTCCGCGCAGGTCAGAAAGGCGCACTGGGCTCTCCTCGGGGGTCGCGGCGGCGGCAGGGCGGGCCCGGTCCGGACACGGCCGGACGAACCAGGGCCTAGTATGGCGTGTGCCCAACGAGCAGCTCCGGCGGATGGACGCCTTCACCTTCCCGTCCTACTCGATCGACTTCGCCACCGGCGAGGTGTTGTTCGACTACGCCCTGACCGGCCCGGCCGGTGAGCAGCGGTTCACCGAGGTGATCACCCTCCCGCTGCCGGCGGAGCCGCCCTCGGACGAGACGGTGGCGACCCTCGGCCGGGTGCTGGAGGTGCTGCACCTGGTCGCCGGGGTCAGTTACTACAAGGCCGCCGCGCCGCCCCGGCTCGTGCTGCCGGCGCCGCTGGGCGCGGCCACCGTCGACTACGTCACGGCCGTCTACACCAGGGGCCTCGCGGAGTACGCGTACCGCAATCAGCTGCCGCACGTGTTGCAGCTGCGTCCGGAGGTGCCGGCCGGCTCGCCGGAGCCACCCCGGGTGTACGACGACTCGGAGCGTCGCCCGCTCTCGGCGGTCGGCGGCGGTAAGGACTCGATCGTCAGCCTGGAGGCGCTGCGCCGCGCCGAGCTGGACCCGGTGCCGTTCTCGGTCAACCCGAACCACGTGATCGTCTCGGTGAACGAGGCGTCCGGGCTGATCCCGCTGGCCGCCCGCCGGCGGATCGACCCGGTGCTGTTCGACCTGAACGCGGCCGGCGCGCTGAACGGGCACATCCCGGTCACCGCGATCAACTCGCTGATCGCGGTGGCCACCGCGGTCCTGCACGGGCTCGGCCCGGTGGTGATGTCCAACGAGCGCTCGGCGTCCGACCCGAACCTGGTCTGGAACGGTCACGAGATCAACCACCAGTGGTCCAAGGGCGTCGAGGCGGAGGGGCTGCTGCGGGCGTCGCTGGCCGAGCACGCCGGCCTGACCGACCCGTACTTCTCGCTGCTGCGTTCGCTGTCCGAGCTGCACATCGCCCGGCTGTTCGCCGAGTTCACCCGCTACGACGACGTGGTGACCAGCTGCAATGCCGCCTTCAAGCTGCGCGACGCGAGTGAGCGCTGGTGCCGCGACTGCCCGAAGTGCCGGTTCGTGTTCCTGGCCATGGCACCCTTCATGCCGCGTGAGCGGGTGGTGGGCATCTTCGGCGGCGACCTGCTCGCCGACGAGTCGCAGATCCCCGGCTACCGCGAGCTGCTGGGCGTGGACGGGCACAAACCGTTCGAGTGCGTGGGCGAGGTCGAGGAGTCGGTGGTGGCCCTCGGCCTGCTCGCCGAACAGGCCCAGTGGCGCGACGCCCCGGTGATCCGCGCCCTGGTCGAAGCCGTCCCGGAGACAGCCTGGTCGGCGGTGGCGAACTCGGACGTCTTCACCCCAGGCGGCCCCAACCACATCCCCCCCACCTACGCCAAGGCCCTAACCCCCCTCCTCTAACTCCCACCCCCGCCCCCACCCCGCGCCCGCCCGCGCCCCACCCCCGCCCCCGCCGCGTTGATCATGAGGTTATTGCCACCCCGGCCGGCGTGTCGTGGCAATA
>NZ_JBEZCZ010000014.1:108124-145187 GCF_040647875.1 Micromonospora sp. NPDC049230 | reverse complement strand
GGGGCGCCCTCTTCCGTTGATCGGTGTCACCGCATGATCGTGCTCGATCTTGCGTCAACCAGCACTGCCTCGCCGATCTTGGAGTTGTGGTGGGTAACAAAACGCCCGTAAAACCCCCAAAGTCGGCACCACAACTCCATGATCGGCAAGCCGGGCCGTAACGCAACGGTGTTGTCCTGGTTGTAGTGGCATCGCGCGTAACGGGAGGGGTCTCGTTCCTGGATCGAGCACGATCCTGGGCGGCCCCAGCCCCGACGCCAACGCAACTCCGGCGCTGAAGCCGGCGCCGGCTTAGCGGGCCGCTCGGTCGGCCAACAGCCGTCGAGGGTTCCAGCGCAGCAACCGGTACCGGGCTCGCCCGGTCAACGCCGCCATTCGGCCGGACGTGTCCGCCAGGGTGGTCCGCCAGCGCAGCAGCACCGACGGTGGCAGTACGGCGGCGACCAGACGGGTGCGTCGGTCCGCCTGTGCGGCGAGCGCCCCACGGACCGCGCGGAGCGCCGGCGCCAGCCGCTCACCGGTCAGCGGGTCGCGGGCGTAGCGGGCCCGCTCCTCCGCCTGGCCGAGCAGCCGTGCCGACCCGGTCGCGGCGCTGTCGTCGCCGAGGGTGTCGCGGACCAGCCGGTCCGCGGTCGCCCTGGGCGTCTCGGTCAGGTCGACCGGGACCCGGAAGTCCACCATCGTGTCGAGCAACTCGGCCCAGGCCGCGTGTGCGTCCGCGCGGGCCCGGTCGGCGTCCACACCGACCACCACCACCCGCGTCCCCGGCTCGCCACCGTCGTCGACGGCCGCTGTGGCGGCCACTGCGGCGCTCGCCGGCTGGCCACCCCGTCTGCGGCGCAGCGTCAGCCGACGCAGCGCGGGGATGGCGAGCAGAGCCAGCAGGGCCAGCAGGCCCGCCGCCCACCAGGGCCAGACCGGCGGCTGCTCGGCCGGCGTGGTGCCGCCCAGGGACAGTCCGTCGTCGATGTCCCGGTCGGCGTTGTCGGGCCCGGCCGGACCGGCCGACGCCTCGGGGCCCGCCGGGGTGTCCGTGACGCCGGTGCCCGGGGTGGTTGGTTCCGGCGCGTCAGTGTCCGGTGCCCAGGCCGAGCGGGTGGACCCCGGCACCCCGTACGTCGGGGTGGCGTCGAACGGCACCCAGCCGACCCCGTCGAAGAAGACCTCGGTCCAGGCGTGCAGGTTGAGGTTGGTCAACGTGTAGGTGCCACCGTCGCGCTTGCTGCCGTTGGTGAACCCGAACGCCACCCGGGCCGGGATGCCCGCCGAGCGGACCAGCCACGCCATCGCGGCCGCGTACTGCTGGCAGTAGCCGACCTTGTTGGTCAGGAAGTTGACGATGTCCTGCCCGCTGCTGCCGCTCTCGGTGCTGAGCCGGTAGCTGAACCCGTTGTCGGCCGAGAAGTGCTGGTAGATCGCCAACACCCGGTCGTAGTCGGTGCGCTTGCCCTGGGTCAGCCCCTTGACCAGCTCCTCCACCTCGGGCACCGGCCCGGGGGTGGCGGTCATCTGCCGGCGTACGGGGTGGTCGGCCGGCAGCGGTTGGGTGGCCCGCAGCGTCGCCGGCGTGTACGTCGAGCGGACGTAGTCGAAGGAGTACTTCCGGCCCCGGGAGTTTTCCCGGTTGGAGAAGACGACCTGCTGGTTGGGGTCGTAGAGCCAGTTGCCGCTGAGGTCGTCGGTGCGTACCGGCTCCGCGTAGACCGGCATCAACGACATGCTCAGGCTCTTGGTGACCTCGACGGTCGCCCGGTAGGTGGTCTGCTGCACGCCGGGGCGAGCCCGCTCGGCCGGGTCGGGCAGGTCCCGGTTGACCGCTCGGCCGGTCGGGTTGCGCGCCTGGAAACCAGTCTGGCGCAGCTCGTCGGCGACGGCGTAGCGCAGGTAGAACGGGCTGGGCTCGGAGGTGGTGACCTTGACCAGGTCGGCCACCTGGGACTGGTTGAGCTGACCGGCGAGCGAGGCGAACAGGTCGATCCGACCCGACGTGCCGCCCGAGCCGGACCCGTTGCCGGCGCCGTTGCCCGGGCCCCGGCTGAGGGAGTCGAGGAGCCCGCCGCTCAGGCCGGGCACCGCCAGCGGCAGCGCCACCGCCACCGCCACCCCGAGCACCGCCAGCCGACGGCCGGCCGACGCCAACGGTGAGGCCTCCCACACGTCGACGTCGCGGCCGTCGCCGGTGAACCGGCGCCCGAACCTGCGGACCCGGTCGACGTTGTCGGTGACCAGCAGCCAGAGGTAACCGGCGGCGCCCACCACGAACGGCGTCGCGGGGACGCTGTTCACGTAGACGGCGACCGGCACCGAGTAGATGGCGAGCATCGGCAACCCCGCCAGCGCGGGCCGGCGCAGCCCCACCGCCAGGACATCCACGAGTACGGCGACCGCGCCCACGCCGAGCACGGCGATGAACAGCAGCGGGTCGGTGTCCGGGACCTCGACCCCGTAGGAGCGCATGTCCTGCATGGAGCCGGTGAACAGGTCGGCGAAGTGCGCGAACGTGCTCGGCGTGGGCAGGATGGCGAACAGTTCCTGGTCGCTGGGGAACAACCAGGTCAGGGCGAGCAGCAGGCCGGCCAGCATGCCCAGCACCTGACCCCACAGTGGCGCCCGGACGAGCCTGGTCAGCGCGGCCGCCCCGGCCACCACGGCGACCGCGATGACGGACTCGACGAGCCATGTCCAGCTCTGGAAGATGGCCGACAGTGGCGCGGCGGCCAGCAGTGTGGCCGTGGCCGCCACCAGGCCGATGTTCCGACTGGCGATCATGAGGGGACCCTTCCGTTCATCGCACGCCGCCGGCGACCGTCTCGGCCAGCGCGGCGCGCAGGGCGAAGCCCTGGGAGCCCCGGCCGGTCTGCGGCCACAGGACCGGCAGCCGGGCACCGTGGTCGACACCGACGACGCGCCAGCCACTCTGCACCATGGCGAGGACGGCGGCGCCGTGCGCGTGCTCCGCCTCGGCCCGGGCCTTCTCCGGCAGGCTGAGCCAGGTGGAGCTGTTGAGCAGGAACCCGATGCAGGTGGCGCCGTTGCCCCGCAGCCCGGCCAGCAGCTCGGCCTCGGCCACGCTCACAGTGCCGAACAGCCCGATGATCAGCCCGCCGTCGGCGCGCTGGCGGACCCGCTGCACGAGACCTGTCACCTCGGCGCGCTGATCCAGGCGCACCTCGGCGAGGTGGTCGAGCAGTGCCCCGTCACCGCCGGCCTCGGACGCGTCCACGTCGACCCCCGAGCCGGTGACCAGGCGCAGCTTGTAGCCGGCCTGTCGGAGGTGGACGGCGATGCTCGCGGCGGCGGAGACGGCCCACTCGAAACTGGCCGTCGGCCCCTCGCCGCGGTGGCCGTACGCCCGGGTGTCCAGAACGACGGTGGCGCGGCTCTCCCACGGCTGCTCCTCGCGGCGCACCATCAGCTCGCCGGTGCGGGCGGTGGACTTCCAGTGCACCCGGCGCAGGTCGTCGCCGCGCCGGTACTCCCGGGTCGCCGCGTCGTCCTCGCCGTGCACCGCCACGGACCGGGCCCGGCTGTCGCCGCTGCCCGCGTACTCCCCGGGGAGCCGGACCGACGGCAGGGGGGTGACCTGCGGGATGACCGTCAGGTGGTCGGTGCTGGGGAAGGAGCGGGTGAGCTCGCACAGGCCGAACGGGTCGGTCATCCGGACCACCAGCGGACCCACGTCGTAACGGCCCCGCACGTCGGCGCGCACGGTGTACGCCACGGAGCTGGCCTGGTGCGCGCCGAGCCGCTCCAACACCACCCGGGGCCGGCTGCCCAGGGCGTAGGGCAGCCGGTCCTCCAGGAGCAGCGTGCCGGTCGGCAGCCGGGAGAGATTCTGTAGGCGCAGCACCACGCGGGAGTTGGCGCCGACCGGAACCCGATGCGGATCCAGTGACCGGTTGCAGGCCAGCTTGTAGCGGCTGCGCCCGACGTAGGCCGCGGCCAACAACGGCAGGATGGCCAGCAGCACCGCCACCCGGAGCAGGTCCTTCTCGCCGAGGATGCCGGACGAGATCGCCGCCGCGACCGCGGCGGCGAGGAAGGAACGCCCGCGGGTGGTCAGCCCGCGCAGCCCGGCACGCACGTCATGGCCTCCGCGGCTCGTAGGGCGCGCGGCCGTTGCCGGAAGCGGGCCGGGTGTCGTACGGGTTGCGCTGCCGGTCGTGCGGCAGCGGCAGGCGGTGCACCAACTCGGAGACGATCGCGTCGGTGGTGCGCCGGGCCAGCTGCGCGTCGGCGGTGGGGATGATCCGGTGCGCGAGCACCGGCACGGCCAGGGCCTGTAGGTCGTCGGGGAGCACGTAGTCACGACCCTCCAGCGCGGCGACCGCCCGGGCGGTGCGCAGCAGTTGCAGGGTGGCTCGGGGGGAGGCGCCGAGCCGCAGGTCGGGCGCCTCGCGGGTGGCGGTGACCAGGTCGATCGCGTACTGCTTGACCGCGTCCGCGACGTGCACCTGCCGGACGGTGGCGATGAGCTGCCGGACGATGGCCGCGTCGGACACCGCGCGCAGCTCGTTCAGCGGGTCGGTGGCGCCGTGCCCGTCGAGCATGGCCAGCTCGGCGTGGGAGTCCGGGTAACCCATCGCGATGCGGGCGGTGAACCTGTCGCGCTGCGCCTCGGGCAGCGGGTAGGTCCCCTCCATCTCGATCGGGTTCTGGGTGGCGATCACCATGAACGGGGTCTGCAACTGGTAGGTCACGCCGTCGACGGTGACCTGCCGCTCCTCCATGCACTCCAGCAGCGCCGACTGGGTCTTCGGCGAAGCCCGGTTGATCTCGTCGCCGACCACCAGGTTGGCGAAGACGGCACCGGGGCGGAACTCGAAGTCGTGCGTCTCCTGGTTGTAGACGCTGACACCGGTGACGTCGCTGGGCAGCAGGTCGGGGGTGAACTGGATCCGTCGTACGGTGCAGTCGATGGACCGCGCGAGGGCCTTGGCCAGCTTGGTCTTGCCGACACCCGGGACGTCTTCGATCAGGAGGTGACCCTCGGCGAGCAACACGGCCAGGGCGAGCCGCACGGTGGCGGTCTTACCCTCGATGACCTGCTCGATGTTGGCCACGATGGCCTCGCTGGCGGCGCGGAACTCGTCGTGCGGCAGTAGGCCGCCCACCTCGTCCCAGGTCTGTTGTGTCACGGGCCTCCTCCTCGTCGCCGTCACGGCAGCTCTGTAGAGAGCACCTGGACCCGCCGTTGGGTTCGCGACGTCGAGCCTCGTTTGCCGCAGGATTCTCACTAGCCTCTCAGGCTAACCATGTTTGTCGTTATCGCCGACCCCCGCAGGCGGTCCGTCGGTTACGCCCCGATATTCGCCACGTCGGGGGACGCGGCCCGGCCCACCCCGGGGGCCGGCAGGCCGGACCGTCGGCGGGGTACACTGCCGAACATGGCCGGAGTCTTCCTGCTTCTTACCGGGCCGTGCTGATGCGCTGATCCCAGCGACAGCACGGCGGCCCCTCCTGCGCGAGGGGCATTTTTGTGCCCGCCGCCGGCCCGGCCCGGCGCCGCCGAGACGAAGCGAAGCGAAGCGAGGAGAGACGATGAGTGAGGCAGCCGCACCGGCGGGCGACATTCCCCCGTTCCGGTACACCGCGGCCCTGGCCGACGAGATCGAGATCCGTTGGCAGGACACCTGGGCGCGCGAGGGCACCTTCCACGCACCGAACCCGACCGGCCCGCTGGCCGACCCGACCCACCCCCGCGCCGGCGCGGACAAGCTGTACGTGCTGGACATGTTCCCCTACCCGTCCGGAGCCGGCCTGCACGTCGGCCACCCGCTGGGCTACATCGGCACCGACTGCTACGCCCGCTACCAGCGGATGGCCGGTCGCAACGTGCTGCACGCGATGGGCTTCGACGCGTTCGGCCTGCCCGCCGAGCAGTACGCGGTGCAGACCGGCACCCACCCCCGCACCACCACCGTGGCGAACATCGAGCGGTACAAGGCGCAGCTGCGGCGGCTGGGGCTGGCGCACGACGAGCGCCGGTCGGTGGCCACCATCGACACCGACTTCTACCGCTGGACCCAGTGGATCTTCCTGCAGATCTTCAACTCCTGGTACGACAGCGACGCCGGCCGGGCCCGCCCGATCGCTGAGCTGATCGCCGAGTTCGAGGGCGGTAACCGGCAGACCCCGGACGGCCGGGCCTGGGCCGAGCTGAGCGTCGCCGAGCGCCGCCAGGTCGTCGACGACCACCGCCTGGCGTACGTCTCGGAGGCGCCGGTCAACTGGTGCCCGGGGCTGGGCACCGTGCTGGCCAACGAGGAGGTCACCGCCGACGGCCGCTCCGACCGGGGCAACTTCCCCGTCTTCAAGCGCAACCTGAAGCAGTGGAAGATGCGGATCACCGCCTACGGTGACCGGCTGCTGGACGACCTGGACAGCCTGGACTGGCCCGAGCCGATCAAGCTGATGCAGCGCAACTGGATCGGGCGCTCGCAGGGCGCGCACATCGACTTCCCCACCGAGCAGGCGCCGGTGCGGGTTTTCACGACCCGACCGGACACCGTCTTCGGTGCCACCTACATGGTGCTGGCACCCGAGCACGAGCTGGTCGACGCGCTGGCGCCGGGCGCCTGGCCGGACGGGACGAGGGACGCCTGGACCGGCGGGCACACCAGCCCGCAGGCGGCGGTCGAGGCGTACCGCAAGGCCGCCGCCGCCAAGACCGACGTCGAGCGGCAGTCCGACAGCAAGGAGAAGACCGGCGTCTTCATCGGCGCGTACGCCACCAACCCGGTCACCGGCGGGCAGATCCCGATCTTCATCGCCGACTACGTGCTGGCCGGCTACGGCACCGGCGCGATCATGGCGGTGCCGGCGCAGGACGAACGGGACTGGGCGTTCGCCGAGGTCTTCGAGCTGCCCATCGTGCGCACCGTGCAGCCGGCGGAGGGCTTCGACGGCAAGGCGTACACCGGGGACGGCCCGGCCATCAACAGCGCCGCGCCCGAGCGCGGCCTGGACCTGAACGGCCTGGGGGTCGCCGACGCCAAGGCGGCGATCATCGCCTGGCTGGAGGCGAACGGGCACGGCACCGGTGCGGTGACCTACCGGCTGCGCGACTGGCTGTTCTCCCGGCAGCGCTACTGGGGTGAGCCGTTCCCGATCGTCTACGACGAGACCGGCGCGGCCATCGCCCTGCCGGAGGAGATGCTGCCCGTCGAGCTGCCGGAGGTGGACGACTTCTCCCCGAAGACGTTCGACCCGGACGACGCCGACAGCAACCCGGAGACCCCCCTGTCGCGGCGACGCGACTGGGTCGAGGTCGAGCTGGACCTGGGCGACGGGCCGAAGCGCTACACCCGCGAGACCAACGTGATGCCGCAGTGGGCCGGCTCCTGCTGGTACGAGCTGCGCTACCTGGACCCGACAAACGGTGACCGGTTCGTCGACGCGGAGAACGAGCGGTACTGGATGGGTCCGCGCGGCGAGGGCGACTGCGGGGGCACCGACCTGTACGTCGGCGGCGCCGAGCACGCCGTGCTGCACCTGCTGTACGCGCGGTTCTGGCACAAGGTGCTGTTCGACCTGGGGCACGTCTCGTCGTTCGAGCCGTTCCGCAAGCTGTTCAACCAGGGCATGATCCAGGCGTACGCGTACACCGACTCGCGCGGCAGCTACGTGCAGGCCGAGGAGGTCATGGAGCGCGACGGCGCGTACTACCTGGGCGACCTGACGGTCAACCGTGAGTACGGCAAGATGGGCAAGTCGCTGAAGAACGTGGTGACCCCCGACGACATGTGCGCCGCCTACGGTGCGGACACCTTCCGGGTGTACGAGATGTCGATGGGTCCGCTGGAGGTGTCCCGCCCCTGGGAGACCCGGGCGGTGGTCGGCTCGTACCGGTTCCTGCAGCGGGTCTGGCGGGCCGTCGTCGACGAGCAGACCGGCGCGCTGCGGATCACCGAGGACCCGGCCGACGCGACGACCCGCCGGCTGCTGCACACGGTGATCGACGGGGTCCGTGCCGACATGGACGGCATTCGGTTCAACACCGCGATCGCCAAGCTGATCCAGCTGACCAACGGGCTGACCGGGCTGTCGGCGACGCCCCGCGAGGTGGCCGAGCCGCTGGTGCTGATGGTGGCGCCGTTCGCCCCGCACCTGGCCGAGGAGCTGTGGCGCAGGCTGGGCCACGACACCTCGCTGACGTACGCGGACTTCCCGACCGCCGACCCGGCGCTGTTGGTGGCCGAGACGGTGACCTATCCGGTGCAGGTCAACGGCAAGGTCCGTGGCCGCGTCGACGTCCCCGCCGACGCCAGCGAGGAGACCGTCCGCGCGGCGGCCCTGGAGGCGGTGGCCGCCACCCTGGCCGGCAAGGAGCCCCGCAAGGTCATCGTGGTCAAGGGCCGAATGGTCTCGGTGGTGGCGTAACCCCGCCCCGCCCCGCTCGCGTCGATCATGGAGTTTGTGGTGGCCGGTTCATCCCCTGCCCAGGGGTTCACCGCCACGACTCCATGATCGACCTGTGGACGACGGCGCGGTGCGCACGTACCCAGTCGTGCCAGTGAGATATCAGCGCGCCTACTCCTGCCTCGCGGAGGCGGCGCATGGCCGGGTGGGGGCTGGTGTCGATGGTCCGCCAGGTGCCCTCGATCTGGTGGAGCATCAGCTCTGTCAGCTCCCCTCGGGGCAGCAGCCCGGGGCCGGCCGCGTCGTAGGTGTCACAGAGGACGCGACAACGCCGACCCAGCTCGGCGGGATCGGCACCGTCACCCAGTGTGGCCCAGTGCCAGCCGGCGAACGCCACGTCCTCGATCCGCCGGCCCGGGGCGGCCAGGTCCCAGTCGATGAAGACCACCGGGAGCGGCCCGGCCGGGAAATCCCGGTACACAGTGTTCTTCGGCGACAGATCGCGGTGACACACGGTCTCGGCGTCGCCGGCCAGGTCGGTGCCCGCGCACGCGTCGTGCAGACGCCGGATCAGCTTGGCCAGCCGCGCCAGCGCCGGATCGGCGAAGAACGCGGGATCCTCGGAGTCCCGCCACGGCACCCGCCCCGGAACGTAGCTGAGCACCTGCCGGCCGCGGTCGTCGACGCCCAGGTGATGGGGTGCGAGGTCCGCGCCCACCCGGGCCAGGTGACGCAGCAGCGCGCCGATGAAGTCCGGGTTGGCTGGCGGGGTACGCCGTACCGTGTCGCCGACCCGGACCACCTCGGCGACGAAGCCGCCGGTGAGCGGCTCCTCGACGCCGTGGGTCGGCTCGGGCGCGGTCATACCGGCATCCGGCGGCGTTGTCGTTCGGCGCGCCACCACATGTGGACAAGCACCAGGCTGGCGATCAGGCCCAGGCTGGCGGGGGCGGCGGCGTACCAGTTGATGTGCCCGGGTGAGCTGACCGACGCGCCGATCGCCGCGTAGCCGAAGGCGGTCGGCGCGGAGGCGATCACGCTGCCGGCCAGGAACGGCAGCACCCGGGCGCCGGTCGTGCCGTAGCCGTAGCTGACCAGCCCGAAGCCGGCGATCGGCAGCAGCCGGACGGTGACCACACCGACCACGCTCTGCCGGGCGAACCAGCCGTCGAGGCGGGCCAGGCGGCCACGGACCCGAACGGCCACGAACTCCCGGCCGAGCAACCGGCCGACGGTGAACCCGATCGCCGCGGCCACCAGTGCGGCGCCCAGGGCGTACGCGGCGCCCTCCAGGGGGCCGAAGATCGCGCCCGCCGCGAGCGTGACGAAGGTCCGGGGGACCAGGACGACAAGCAGCAGCGCGCCGCCGAGGATCGCCGCCACCGGGGCGAGGTCGCCCAGCCTGTCGGCCAGCAGCGGCAGCTGCTTCGGATCCGGTCGGGGTGCCAGGAGCAGCAGCAGCCCGCAACCGCCGATCAGCAACACGAGCAGGGCGAACCGGGCGGCCGACGGCTGCCGCAGCAGCCGACGGACGGCACGGATCATGCCCGGGCGGCGGCCACCGCAGAGCGGCGCTCGTTGCGCAGCCGGTCGGGCCAGGTGTCGTCCAACGGCGGAAGCTGGTGTGCCCCGGTGGCCCAGCGCAGCAGGAGGTCGGCCAGGGCCGGGTTGCGGGCCAGCGCCGGACCGTGCGAGTAGGTGCCGAGCAGCTTGCCGCGCCAGGCGCCCTCGGTGGCGCCGTCGTTGCCCACCCCGGCGGTGACCCGGGCCAGCGGGGAGACCTCGGGGCCCAGGTGGGTGCGACCGCCGTGGTTCTCGAAACCGGTGAGCGGGGGCAGGCCCAGCCGAGGGTCGATCTCACCGGACAGCTCGCCCACGGCCCGGCTCTCGCCCCGGTCGGACTTCAGGTCGAGAAGCTCCAGGCCACGGCACTGCACGCCCTTGGCGAAGAACGAGGTGCCGAGCAACTGGTAGCCGGCGCAGACGCCGAACACCACCGAACCCTGCGCGACCGCCCGGTGCAGACCGCCGTCGGCGATCAGGCGCTGCGCGCCCAGCGCCTGTGGGCCGTCCTCACCGCCGCCGACCAGGTAGATGTCGGCGGTCGCGGGCAGTCGCTGGTCGGAGCGGACCTCCAGCACCTCGACCGGCATCCCGCGCTGGCGGGCCCGGCGGGCGAGGATCAGGGCGTTGCCCCGGTCGCCGTAGGTGGACAGCAGGTCGGGGTAGATCCAGACGATGCGCAGGCTCTCAGATGACACGGTCCAACTCCGCTCGGATGTCCTGGAACGCTGTGTAGTTCGCGATGACCTCCAGCCGGCCGGGCGGGACCGACCGGAGTGCGTCGTCGAACGTGCGGACGTGCTGGAACGGCACGTCGTTGACGTCCAGGCGGACCGCCAGGTCGTATGCCCGGTCACCGGTGATCAACACCTGCCGACCGCGCAGCGGGGCGAAGTCGACGTCGTAGAGCCAGGAGGTGTCGAGGCCGTCGGGGTCGCGCGCGTTGATGGAGAGCAGGGTCGGGGCGTTGTCGGCCATGTCGAACGCCTCCAGCCAACTGGCCGGGTTCTTCGCCAGCAGCAGCCGGATGTTGCGCCCGTCCTTGTCGACCTGCGCGTAGCGGCCGGCCACCGAGGTGACGATGCCGAGGCGGGACACCGCGTCGACCGGGCGGACGCCGAACTCGGCGGCCACCGCCAGCGCTGTCGCCGCGTTGCCGAGGTTGACCTTGCCGGGCAGTTGCAGGGAGACCTTGTGCCAGGCGCCGGTGGGGTCGAGCACCCCCTCGTCCTCGACGACCCAGTGCGGCTCCGGCCGGCGCAGCGGACAGCCGGTGCACCACCACTGCTCGCCGGAGCGCTGGATGGTGGAGCCGCACTCCGGGCAGACCCACGAGTCGTCGTGCCAGCGCTGGCCGGCGCTGAACCAGGTCACGTGCGGCGGGTTGATGCCCCGGGCGGGGTCGCCCGGCGGGGTGGCCGCCCAGACCACCAGCGGGTCGTCGGCGTTGGCCACCACCCGGACGCTCGTGTGCCGGACCAGCGCCGCGCGCCAGAGCTGCGCCATCATGGCGACCTCCTTGGCGCGGTCGAGCTGGTCGCGGGAGAGGTTGAGCAGCGCGACCACGTGCGGCTCGGTCGCCTCCAGCACCTGGGCGAGGTAGTGCTCGTCGACCTCGAGCACCGCGTACGGGGTGCTGCCGGCCTTGGCCAGCGCCGAGGTGTGCCCACTGGGCATGTTGGCGCCGAACGAGTTGGTGGCGACCCGGCCGAGCACGCCGACCGCGGCGGAGGTCAACCGGGTGGTGGTGGTCTTGCCGTTGGTGCCGGAGACGAGCGCTATCGCACGCCCGGCCGACAGGTGGGCCAGCAGGTCCGGGTCGATCTTCAGGCCGATCCACCCGCCGATCACCGAACCGTCGCCACGGCCGGCCGCCCGGGAGAGCGCCGCGGCGGTCCGTGACACGGAGCTGGCCACCTTGGCCCGTAGGGGCATTTTCGCGTCCGTCACGCGAGCGAGGTTACCGGACCGCCCGCCCCACCAGATCGCCGCCGACGGTGAACCGTTCGGCCGTGGTGGCGGCGCGGGCGGCCGGGAGGGAGTCCACCGGACGGAGTCGATCTATGTCGGAAAGCGGACCACGCCGGTGGGCGGCTGCGGCCCTCCACTCCGCTCCACCCCCGTTGACGTGCTGTTTTGCCCTCGGGTTGGACACGCCACGCGGGCGAATCTGGTTGCAGGTGGAGGGAAGTGGAGTAGAGTGGGGACCAATGGTGAGGCCGGGAGGGCTCACCGGCCCGGGGGGTCAGCGGCGCCGCGAACGCCGCTCAGGGGCGAGGGGGTAGGGCCGGTGTTTCTCGGCACCCACACTCCACGCCTTGACGAAAAGGGCCGGTTGATCCTTCCGGCCAAGTTTCGGGATGAGCTGGCGGGGGGTGTCGTGGTCACCAAAGGGCAGGAGCGCTGCCTCTACGTCTTCCCGACCCCTGAGTTCCAGCGGATCGCCGACCAGTTGCGCGCGCAGCCGATGACACACAAGGCGGCCCGGGCCTACAGCCGGGTCTTCTTCGCCAGCGCGCACGACGAGGTTCCGGACAAGCAGGGGCGGGTGACAATTCCGGCCCACCTGCGGGCGTACGCCGCGCTGGAACGCGAGTTGGTGGTCATCGGCGCGAGCACCCGGGTGGAGATCTGGGACAGGGCCGCCTGGGAGACCTATCTCGCCGAGAGCGAAGACGACTTCGCCGACATCTCGGAGGGGGTGCTGCCCGGCGGTCTGTAGGGCGGAACGGCGCCCCGACGTACTGCGAGATCTCCAGCCGCTTTCGAGTTCCTGGCACCCCTTCCCCGGTGCCAGGCGCACGATCCAGTCATCGGGCGACGGTCCGGTGTCCGGCGGGAGCGGATGGGGATCTGGCGGTACGACGGCAGCGCCGTCCGACGACAGGCGCACGAGGAGAACGGACGTTTCAACCAGTGGGGGTCATCATGGGGGAGTTGCGCGGCACGCACGTGCCGGTGCTGCTCGAGCGGTGTCTTGAGCTGCTGGCCCCCGCGCTGGGTCGAGGCGGCCGGACGGTTCACGTCGACGCGACGCTCGGCCTGGCCGGGCACGCGGAGGCGGTGCTCGAGGCGCACCCGGAGACGGTCCTGATCGGCCTGGACCGGGACACCGAGGCGCTCGCTCACGCGCGGGTCCGGCTGGCCCGGTTCGCCGATCGGGTGCACCTGGAGCACGCCGTCTACGACGAGTTGCCCGACGTGTTGGACCGGCTGGGCTATCCGGGCATCGACGGCATCCTGTTCGACCTGGGTGTCTCGTCGTTGCAGTTGGACGCGCCCGACCGCGGGTTCGCGTACGCCCAGGACGCGCCACTGGACATGCGGATGGACCAGACCCGGGGGGTGACCGCCGAAGAGGTGGTCAACACCTACGCGCATCCGGACCTGGCCCGGGTGTTGCGGGTCTACGGCGAGGAGAAGTTCGCCGGCCGGATCGCCTCGGCGATCCTGCGGGAGCGGGAACGCGGCCGGATCACCTCGTCCGCGCGGTTGGCGGAGCTGGTCCGGGAGTCCATTCCGGCAGCAGCCCGACGAACGGGCGGACACCCGGCAAAGAGAACGTTTCAGGCTTTACGGATCGAGGTAAACAGAGAGCTGGCGGCGCTGGAGTCAGCGCTGCCATCCGCACTCGACGCACTGACCGTGGGCGGTCGCATGGTGGTCCTGTCCTACCACTCGTTGGAGGACCGGCTCACCAAGGTGGCGCTCGCGGACCGGGTCCGCAGCAAGGGCCCGGTCGACCTCCCGGTCGAGCTTCCCGGGTCCGGTCCGACGTTCCGGCTGCTCAGCCGGGGCGCCGAACTGCCCACGGAGGCGGAGGTCGCCGCGAACCCGCGGGCCGCCTCGGTGCGGCTGCGGGCCGCGGAAAGACTCGACCCGAACGCGACTGAGCTAGGGCGGACCGACCGCGAACGGTCTCGCCGACGGGTGAAGGGAATGCACCAACCGGGCACGGGGTCCGCCTGATCCGTGGGGGGTCAGGGGCACCGGGACGGCAGAGGGACGGACGTTGAGGGGGAGGGACATGAGCATTGACAAGCGCGACCGCCGGGACGTCACCGGCGGCGGGCAGCGCGCACCGCGGTCGGGGGGCCGGACCGCGGCGGAGCGGGCTCCGCGCCTCGGAAACGGTACGCCACGCATCGATCGAGTGAATCGGCAGGGGGAGACTCGCGCCCGGGGGGCGCGCGAGTTCCCCACCCAGGGCACCGCCGCACTGCGACCGGTCGAGAAGGCCGGCAAGGTCAGCGGCGCCCGGCCGCCTCGGCTGCGGGTGGCGCCGCCACCGCCGGTGTCGGTGCCGCGTGCGCCGTTCGCGGCGCTGATCGTGGTGCTGGTGGTCGGTGGGGTGCTGGGCATCCTGGCGGTCAACACCAAGATCAATGAGAACGCGTTCCGGTTGGAGCGGTTGCAGCAGCAGCAGGCTCGACTGGACCTGGAGAAGCAGCAGCTGGACAAGCAGATCGCCGAGTCCGAGGCACCGGGCAACCTGATCGCCGAGGCGCGGCGGCTGGGCCTGGTGGACGCCGGTGAGCCGGGCTACATCCGGCTGCCGGACGGCAAGACCATCGGCGTGCCGCAGCCGGCGAGTGGTAAGCCGTCGGTGACCAGCCAGGGTGCGGGAGGCTGAACCGTGCCACGACGGTCGGACGAGCCGCGCCGGGACCCCACGGGGACCCGGCGCGGTTCTTCGCGTGACGCCACCCCCGCCGACTCCGAGCCGCGCACCGGTGAGCCGGGCATCGGGGGCATCTCCGGGGCCCGCGCGTACACACCGCGGGGCCGCACCGTCCGCGACGAACGCGGCACACCACCGCGCGGTGTGGGCGCCGAGCAACGGCGTACCCCGCGCAGCACCCGCTCCGGCGACCCGTTCCGGCCGGCGTTGCAGGTGCTCGACGGTGGCCGGGCCGCCGCCCGGGCCGGCCGGCGCGACGCCCCGGCCGCCGGACGCGGCGGGGTGGTGCGCACCGTCGCGCCGCGTACCCCGCGTGGTCCGGGTGTCGACGAGCCGCCGCCGCGCCGACGGACCACGCCGCGCGCGCCACGCCGCGCCGACCGCCCGGCGGCCCGGCGGCCGTCGCGCAAGCCACCACGCCCGCCGAAGCTTGCCGACTCGCGGCTGCGGCTGCGGCTGGGCACCGCGCTGGCCCTGACGTTGTTCGTGACCATCGGGATCCGGCTGATCTTCCTTCAGGCGGTCGACGCCCCGGCGTACGCCGGCGGCGGCGTCGCCGACCGCACCATCAAGGTCGAACTGCCGGCGCCGCGGGGTGCGATCTACGACACCACCGGCGCCCCGCTGGCCCGCAGCGTCGAGGCACGGTACGTGTTCGCCGACCCGACCGAGGTGAAGGACCCGGCGGCCACCGCGAAGGCGCTCTCCCCGCTGCTCGGCATCCCGGCGTCGAAGCTCGTCACGCTGATGAAGCCGCGCAAGCTGGAGAACGGCAACCTCTCCAAATTCGCCTACCTGGCCCGGGGGGTGGAGATCCCGACCGCGAAGCGGGTGCAGGCGCTGGAACTGCGCGGCATCGGGGTGCACCGCGACGAGCGCCGCGAGGTGCCCGGTGGTGACCTGGCCGCCAACCTGATCGGCTTCACCAGCCAGGACATGGTGGGGCTGGAGGGGCTGGAGGCCCGCTACAACGACGTGCTCGCCGGGCAGGACGGCCAGCGGCGATACGAGGCCGGCCTCGGTGACCTCGGCGCGCCGATCCCGGGTGGCTTCAGCCAGACCACTCCCGCCAAGCCGGGCAGCTCACTGGGCCTCACCATCGACGGCGACCTGCAGTTCCGGACGCAGCAGATCCTCAGCGAGGGCATGGCCAAGCAGCGCGGTGGCACCGGCGCGGCCGTGATCATGGAAATCCCCTCCGGCGCGGTGCTGGCCCAGGCCAGCGATCCCACCTACAGCGCGGCGAAGCCGGCGGACAGCGACCCGGTCGAGCGGGAGGACGCGGCGACCAGCTTCATCGTCGATCCCGGCTCGATCCACAAGGCGATCACCTACGGCGCGGCCCTCCAGGAGGGGGTGATCACGCCGGACACCACACTGCCCATCGCCAACAGCATCAAGATGGGCGACACCTGGTTCTCCGACACGCACCCGGCCGGCGGCAAGCGGATGAGCATCCCGGGGATGCTCGCCTACTCGTCGAACGTCGGCGCCATCACCGTCGCCGACAAACTCGGCCGGGACCGTCTGATCGACTACCAGAAGCGGTTCGGGCTGGGTCGGCCCACCGGCGAGGGCATGCCGGGGGAGGCCACCGGGCGGCTGCTGCCGGCCGAGGAGTGGAGCGGGTCGTCGTACGGGTCGGTGCCGATCGGGCACAGCGTCGACGCCACCCCGCTACAGATGACCGCCGCGTACGCCGCCATCGCCAACAACGGCACCTACGTGCAGCCGCACCTGGTCAAGGAGGTGATCGGCCCGAACGGCAAGCGCACCCCCGCGCCGGCGCCGGTGACCCGGTCGGTGCTCAGCCCGCAGAACGCGGCGGCCCTGCGCACCATGCTGGAGGCGGTCACCACGGTCGAGGACGCCACCGGGACCACCGCCGCGGTCCCCGGCTACCGGGTGGCCGGCAAGACCGGCACCGGCTGGCGGTTGGTGAACGGCAAGAAGCAGCGCGGCGAGGTGTCCTCCTTCATCGGCATGGCTCCCGCCGACAACCCCCGGTACGTGATCGCGGTCTTCGTGTACGCGCCCGACGGTGGGGGCGCGGCGATCGCCAATCCGGCGTTTCGCGACATGATGCAGTTCACCCTGCGTCACTATCGGGTGCCGCCGTCCACCGGTGGTTCGGCACCCAAGTTCGTGGTCTATCCGCGCTGAGCAGCGGCGGCGGGACATCATCGGTGGGTGCCGACGAACCACCGGGGCGGCTGTACGGCCGGAACCGGACGACCGGGTAGGGTCTGACGCCGTGCCTGGCAATCCACGTCCACGTACCGTGACCGGAGTCCGGCTCGGTGATCTCGCCGTCCGGCTCGCCGTCGACCTCCCGGCGGACGCCGCGGCGGTGACAGTCACCGGGGCCACCCACGCCAGCCAGGAGGTCCGCCCCGGCGACCTGTACGCGGCGCTGCCCGGTGCGCGCCGGCACGGCGCGGAGTTCGCCGCCGGCGCCGCCGAGGCTGGGGCGGTGGCCCTGTTGACCGACCCGGCCGGCGCCGAGCTGGCGGCGGCGAGCGGTCTGCCCGCCCTGGTGGTGCCCGATCCCCGCGCGGTGCTCGGCGAGCTGGCCTCGGCGGTCTACGGCGACCCGACCGCCGCGCTCACCGTGATCGGCGTGACCGGCACCGCCGGAAAGACCTCCACCGCGTACCTGGTCGAGTCGGGGCTGCGGGCCGCCGGGCACACCACCGGGCTGATCGGCACCGTGGAGACCCGGCTCGGTGACCTGGTGATCGACAGCGTGCGCACCACTCCCGAGGCGACCGACCTGCACGCCATGCTGGCCACCGCCCGGGAGCGCGGGGTCACCGCGGTGGTCATGGAGGTCTCCAGCCACGCGCTGGCGATGGGCCGGGTGGGTGGTGTCCGGTTCGCCGTGGGCGGCTACACCAACTTCGGCTCCGACCACCTGGACTTCCACGCCGACAGCGACGACTACTTCGCCGCGAAGGCCCAGCTCTTCGACGGGCGGTGCGCGGTCGAGGTGCTCAACCACGACGACCCGGCGTTGCTGCCGCTGCACAAGCCGGCCACCGTCACCTACTCGGCGGCCGGTGACCAGGGCGCGACCTGGTGGGCCGACGGGGTGGGTGGCGAGGGGTACGCCCAGCGGTTCACCGCCCACGGCCCGGACGGCGTGGTCCTGTCCGCCGGCGTGGCGCTGCCCGGCCGGCACAACGTGGCAAACGCGCTGTTGGCCATCGCCGCCCTGGTGGGCGCCGGGGTGGACCCGGCGACCGCGGCGACCGGCGTGGCGGCCTGTGGTGGCGTGCCCGGCCGGTTGGAGCTTGTCGACAGTGTCGGGCCGGTGCGCGGGGTGGTCGACTACGCGCACAAGTCGGACGCGATAGTGGCAGCGCTGGCCGCGCTCCGTGAGCTGAGCGTCGGCCGGTTGATCTGCGTGATCGGCGCCGGCGGCGACCGGGACCGGGGCAAGCGGCCGGTGATGGGTGCCGCCGCCGCGGAGGGAGCCGACGTGGTGCTGGTGACCGACGACAACCCCCGTACCGAGGACCCGGCGGAGATCCGCGCCGAGGTGCTCGCCGGGGCGTACCGGGCCGGCACTGCCGCCCGGATCATCGAGGTGTCCGGCCGGCGTGCCGCGATCGACGAGGCGGTGCGGTTGGCCGAACCGGGCGACGTGATAGCGCTGCTCGGCAAGGGGCACGAACGAGGCCAAGAGGTGGCGGGCGAGGTGCTTCCGTTCGACGACAACACGGAGCTGGCCGATGCGCTGCGGGCCCGCTTCGGGGACCTGGCGGGTCAGCGGTGATCGCGCTGAGCCTGGCCGAGGTGGCCGAGGCGGTCGACGGGCGGCTGGTGGGCGCCGACCCGACCGCCACCGTCACCGGTTCGGTGGAGTTCGACTCGCGCAAGGTGGGGCCCGGTTCGCTCTTCGTGGCCTTCCCGGGGGAGAAGGTCGACGGGCACGACTACGCGGCCACGGCGGTCCGGGCCGGGGCGGTGGCGGTGCTCGGCAGCCGCGAGGTGCCCGGGGTGCCGATGGTGCTTGTCGACGACGCCCTGACCGCGATGGGCCGGCTGGCTCGCGCCGCGGTGGACCGGCTGCCCGGGTTGACAGTGGTCGGCGTGACCGGCTCGTCGGGCAAGACCACCACGAAGGACCTGATCGGTCAGCTCACCACCCGGCTCGGGGCCACTGTTGCGCCGCCCGGGTCGTTCAACAACGAGCTCGGGCACCCGTACACCGCGTTGCGGGCCGGGCCGGACACCCGCTACCTGGTGATGGAGAAGGGCGCGCGCGGGATCGGGCACGTCCGTTACCTGTGTGAGCTGGTGCCGCCCCGGATCTCCGTGGTGCTCAACGTCGGCACGTCGCACATCGGCGAGTTCGGCTCGCAGGAGGCCATCGCGCAGGCCAAGGGTGAGCTGGTCGAGGCGCTGCCACCGGACGGGCTGGCCGTGCTGAACGCCGACGACCCGCGGGTGGACGCGATGGCGGGCCGGACGCGGGCCCGGGTGGTCCGCTACGGCGAGGCGCCGGACGCCGACGTGCGCGCCGAGGACGTCACGCTCGACGAGCGGGGGCGCGCGTCGTACACCCTTGTCACCCCGGAGGGGCGCGCGCCGGTGCGGCTCGGGGTGACCGGGCGGCACCAGGTCGGCAACACCCTCGCCGCGGCGGCGGTGGCCCGGGAGTTGGGCATGCCGCTGGCCGAGTTGGCGCCGGCCCTCGGCGAGTTGGGTCTGGTCTCGACCCGCCGGATGGACGTCTTCGACCGCCCCGACGGGGTGACAGTCATCGACGACTCGTACAACGCCAACCCGGCCTCGATGGCGGTGGCGGTGCGGGCGCTGGCCAGCATCGGCCAGGGACGGCGTACCGTCGCGGTGCTTGGTTACATGGCCGAGCTGGGTCCGTTCGAGTACGACGGCCACGCCGAGGTCGGCCGACTCGCGGCCGAGCTGGGCGTCGACCGGCTGCTCGTGGTGGGCGAGCCGGCCGCGCCGATCCACGAAGGCGCGACAGCGGTAGCGAACTGGGGAGGAGAGTCGGTGCTGCTCACCGATCAGGCGGCGGCCGTCGAGGTGCTGCGGGGCGAACTACGACCGGGTGACGTCGTCCTGGTCAAGGGCTCCCGGTACCGGACCTGGGAGGTGGCCGACGCCCTGCGCGCCGGCACCGGCGGGGAGCCGACCCGATGAGGGCGGTCATCGTCGCCATCGGGGTGGCCTTCATCGTCTCGCTGTTCTGCACCCCCATCGCGATCAAGGTGTTCACCCGGCTCAAGGCCGGTCAGCCGATCCGCTCCGACGGCCCGGCCATGCACCAGGGCAAGAAGGGCACGCCCACGATGGGTGGCGTGGTCTTCATCCTGGCCACGGTGATCGCGTACGTGGCCGGGCACCTCGCCCTGACCACCCTGCCGGACCAGCAGATCGCCCAGGTGGAGCCGACCATCACCGCGCTGGTGCTGCTGGGGCTGATGGTCTTCTCCGGCGCTGTGGGTTTCCTCGACGACTTCCTCAAGGTGCGCAAGCGCAACAGCGCCGGTCTGAACAAGCGCGGCAAGCTGCTCGGTCAGATCCTGGTCGGCGCGGTCTTCGGGGTGATCGCGCTGTGGTTCCCGAGCACGATGACCAACGGGTCGGGCGTGGCGACCAACACCGAGACGGTGGGCAGCACGACGCTGAGCTTCATCCGGGACATCGACGCCCTGGAGGTCAGCAAGGTCGGCGCGGTGATCATCTTCATCTTCGTGGTGATGGCCGCGACGAACGGCGTGAACCTCACCGACGGTCTGGACGGTCTGGCCACCGGGGCGTCGGTGATGGTGCTCGCCTCGTACGCGCTCATCGCGTTCTGGCAGTACCGGCACTGGTGCGCCGACCCGAACTACACGCAGCCGTACTGCTACGAGGTCCGCGACCCGTTGGAGATCGCACTGATCGCCGGGGCCGCCGCCGGGGCCTGTGTGGGCTTCCTCTGGTGGAACACGTCGCCGGCGCGGATCTTCATGGGCGACACCGGGGCGTTGGGGCTGGGCGGTCTGATCGCCGGCATGGCGATGTCGACGCGCACCATCCTGCTGCTGCCGATCATCGGTGGGCTCTTCGTGATCATCACGATGTCCGTGGTGATCCAGATCATCTCCTTCAAGACCACAGGTAAACGGGTGTTCCGGATGTCGCCCCTCCAGCACCACTTCGAGCTGGCCGGCTGGAGTGAGGTCAACATCGTGGTGCGCTTCTGGATCATCGCCGGCATCGGGGTGGCCATCGCCCTGGGCCTGTTCTACAGCGAGTTCCTCGCCAACATGACCTGACCGCGCCCCGTGCGGGAGGGCCGCGAGCACTGTGCGCCCGAGCACTGTGCGCCCGCCCGGCGCGAGGATGCTCGGGCCCTCCTTTGCTCTGCACCCGCCCATGCGCCACTTGGAGCCCCGGGTGTCGCTTCGGCGGGTGCAGAGCAAAGGAGGCGGGTCAAGGTGCTGCCTCCGTCTGACGTCGCGGTCCGACATGCCACCAGCGCCCCGCCCTGACGCAACGGCGTCGACCGGCTGCCCGAAGTGACCAAAGGGCATGAGGCGGATGCCCGACACGCCCGGTACGTGGTTGTGGTCCGGTCGGGCGCGCCGAGCGGTGATGATGTGCGGGTGGGGGAGGAACCAGGCACCGAGGACAGGACGGGCCGGCCGCGTCGGTCACCGAGCGCGGCGCGTACCGCGGTGGCGAGCGGTTCTCGCGGGCCGGAGCCCGGCACGGCCGTGGGCGACAAGAGCGCGGTCGTGCGCGAGACGGAGAGCACTGTTTCATCGCCGGCGTCGCTGCGCGGGCTGGACGCGGCCGGCGGGCTCGCCGCGCTGCGCGGCCTGCTGGACCGGCCGCTGGCCTCCTACTACCTGCTGTTGTCCAGCGCCGGCCTGCTGCTGCTGATCGGGCTGACAATGGTCTTCTCGGCGACCAGCGTGAAGGACTTCGCCGAGGACGGCAACGCCTCGGCGTCGGTGACCAAGCAGGCCATCTTCGCGGTGCTGGGCATCGGGGCGTTCTGGGCCTGCCAGCGCCTGCCCGCCAGCACCTACCGGTCGCTGGGCCGGCCGCTGCTGTTCACCTCGATCGCGCTGCTGCTGGTGCTCAACCTGCTGGTGGCCTACGGCCGGCTCACCCGGCAGAATTCGGTCGTGTTCGGGCCGGTCGAGGCCCGGCTGAACTGGCTGTTCGTCGGCGGGATCCAGGTGCAGCCCTCCGAGCTGGCCAAGTTCGCGCTGGTGCTGTGGGGCTCGCATGTCATCGCCCGCAAGGGCGCCGCGCTGGGCTGGTGGCGGGAGTTGGCCACCCCGCTCTTTCCGGTGCTGGGTCTGCTCTTCGTGCTGGTCGGCTACAACGACACGGGCACCATGCTCTGCCTGCTGGCCCTGGTGGTCGGCCTGCTCTGGGCCGCCGGCGTGCGGATGCGGGTCTTCGGCGCCCTGACGGTGGTCGGTCTGCTCGGCGTCGGCCTGCTCGTCGCGGTGGCCTCACTGGGCGCCGGCTCCGGCGAGCGCGGCGCGGACAACTACCGGCTCGCCCGGCTGGACATGTTCTTCAACCCGCCGGACCCGGAAACCTGCAAACTCAACGACTGCCTCCAGTTCTACCAGGGGCGGCTGGCCATCGAGCACGGCGGCTGGTTCGGTGTCGGGCTGGGCAAGGGCAGCCTGAAGTGGGACTGGCTGCCCGAGGCGCACAACGACTTCATCTTCGCGATCATCGCCGAGGAGTTGGGCGTGATCGGGTGTGTCGTCATCCTCAGCCTGTTCGCCGTCCTCGCGTACACCGGGTTGCGGATCGCCCGACGGGTCGACGATCCGTTCCGCCGGCTCGCCGCCGCCGCCGTGACCACCTGGCTGGTCAGCCAGGCCGTGATCAACATCGGTGGGGTGGTCGGGCTGCTGCCGATCACCGGCCTGCCGCTGCCGTTCATCTCCGACGGCGGAAGTGCCCTGGTCGTGACGTTGGCCGCGATCGGCATGCTGGCGTCCTTCGCCCGTGCCGAACCCGATGCGGCCAGAGCACTGCATGCCCGTCCGCCGGCCCGGTGGGTCCGACTACTCTGGGCCCCGTTGCCGCCGCTTCCCGGCCGGCGCCGCCGACCGGCGACGCCGCCGCCGGCTGGCCGAGGGTCCGTGCCCCGGTCCCGCGAGCGGCGCCACGACGACCAGGCCGCGCCGCGCGGGGTCCGCCAGGACCGCAGCCGCGGGGGTACGGCGAGCGAGAGGAGACGCTGATGGGTCCGCTGCGTTCGGTGGTGCTCGCGGGAGGTGGCACCGGGGGGCACATCTACCCGCTGCTCGCCTTCGCCGACTGCCTGCGCCGACACGACCCGGGCGTCCGGATCACCTGCCTCGGCACACCCAAGGGCATGGAGAACGACCTGATTCCGCCGCAGGGCTACGACCTGCGGCAGATCCCCGCGTACCAGCTGCCCCGGTCGGTCAACATGAACCTGGTGCGTACCCCGGGCCGGATGTGGACCGCGGCGCGCGCCGCGGGCAAGGTGATCGACGAGGTGAAGGCCGACGTCGTCGTCGGCTTCGGCGGGTACGTCTCGGTGCCGGCCTACCTCGCCGCCTGGCGCCGGGAGCTGCCCATGGTGATCCACGAGGTGAACGTGCCGCCGGGCGTGGCCAACCGGCTGGGCATGAAGTTCACCAAGAACATCGCCGTCGGCTTCCCGCACCAGCCGAGCCAGGCCGAGTCGCTGCGCGACGCCACGATCGTCGGGGTGCCGCTGCGCCGCAGCATCGCGGGGCTGGACCGGTACGCGCTGCGCAACGCCGCCCGCGCCCACTTCGGGCTCCGCCCCGACCTGCCGGTGCTCTTCGTCTCCGGCGGGTCGTCGGGCGCCCGCTCGATCAACCTGGCGGTCTCCGGGGCGGCCAAGGAGTTGGCCCGCAACGGCGTGCAGGTGCTGCACGTGATGGGCGCGCGCAACGAGCCGGTGCCGATCCCCACCGACCTGCCGGTGCCGTACGTGACGTTGCCCTACCTGTCCGAGATGGAGCTGGGCTACGCCGCCGCCGACCTGATGCTGGCCCGGGGTGGGGCGATGACCGTCGCCGAGGTGGCCGCGATCGGGCAGCCCACGATCTACGTGCCGTACCCGCACAGCAACCAGGAGCAGCGGCGCAACGCGCTGCCCGTGGTGGAGGCCGGCGGTGGGCTGCTCGTCGACGACGCGGAACTCACACCGGACTGGCTGGAGCGCACGGTCATCCCCCTCATCCGCGACCCACAGCGGTTGTACGCGATGGGCGCCGCGGCGGCGGCGTACGGGCGGCGCGACGGCGACGAGGCGCTGCGCTCCTTCGTCATCGCGGCGGTGGCCCGATGACCGCGCAGTTCACCCCGGCCGGCACGCTCACCGCCGAGGACCTGGGCGCCGTCCACCTGATCGGCGTGGGTGGGGTGGGCATGCTCGGCGTGGCCCGACTGCTGCTCACCCGCGGCATCCGGGTTTCCGGCAGCGACCTGCGGGAGTGGCCCTCGCTGGCGGGCCTGCGGGCGCTCGGCGGCACCATCCACCTCAGCCACGAGGCGACGAACCTCGACGGCGTGGACACCGTCGTCTACTCGTCGGCGATCCCACAGGACCACCTGGAGCTGGTCGAGGCACGTCGGCGCGGCCTGCGGGTGCTGCACCGCTCGGAGGCCCTGGCCGCGGCGATGACCGGCCGCCGCGCGGTGGCGGTCGCCGGCACGCACGGCAAGACCACCACCACCTCGATGGTGACGATGGTGCTCCAGCAGGCCGGTGTGGACCCGTCCTTCGTGATCGGCGGGGAGATCTCCGAGGTCGGCTCGGGCGCCCACCACGGCACCGGCGAACACTTCGTGGTCGAGGCGGACGAGAGCGACCGCTCGTTCCTCATCTACCGCCCGTACGTCTCGATCATCACCAACGTCGAGGCCGACCACCTGAACACCTACGGCGACTACGCGACGCTGGAGGCGGCGTTCGTGGAGTTCGCGCGCCTCACCGACCCGGACGGGTTCATCATCACCTGCGCCGACGACCCGGGCGGTCGACGGCTGGCCGAGAGCCTGCGCGCCGAGGGGCGGCGGGTGTTCACCTACGGCGAGGCCGCCGACGCCGACCTGCGGTTGACCGACGTCGTCTCCTCCGCGCGCGGGGTGCGCTACCTGGCCGCGATCGACGGGCGGTCGCTCGGCGAGTTCCGGTTGCCGGTGCCGGGGCGGCACATGGGGCTGAACAGCGCCGCCGCGGTGCTGACCGCGTACCTGCTGAAACTGCCCCTGGAGGCGGCGGAGGCCGCGCTGGCGGTCTTCCCCGGCGTGCGACGGCGCTTCGAGCGCAAGGGCGTCGCGGACGGCGTGTTGGTCTACGACGAGTACGCCTACCACCCGACCTCGATGACCCTCGCCATGCAGACGCTGCGCGAGGTCGCCGGGGACGGCCGGCTGATCGTCGTCTTCCAGCCGTACCGGCTGTACCGCACCCGCGACAACCAGGCCGAGATCGCCGATGCGCTGGCCCTCGCCGACGAGGTGGTGCTGCTGGAGGTCTTCGGGCCGGGCGAGTTGCGCCAGCCCGGCGAGGGCTCGGCGGCGCTGATCGCGGCGGTGGGGTTGCCCGCCGACCGCAAGGTCTTCGTCGAGTCGTGGGAGCAGGCACCCGTCGAGGTGGCCCGCCGGGCCCGCTCGGGGGACGTGGTGGTCACCATGGGCGCCCCGCCGATCTCGCTGATGGGCGACGAGCTGCTGGCCGCCCTGGGTGACCGTGCGGCCGGTCCCGCACCGACCGCGACAGTCGATCCGGTGGCCACGTCCCCGGCGATCGGCGATCCGGTGCCGGGAGGGGCCACGGCCGGCGGCGACGGAGCGGCTCTCGGTGGCACCGCCGCACCCGGCGGCGCGGCGCCCCTGGCCGGATGAGTCCCGGCCCGGCCCGAGGGCGGACCCGCGCCGCCGACGGTGGCGCCCCGCGCCGTGGCCCGGCGCGGCGGTGGCAGCTGGTCCGGGCGGGCCGCGACGCGGTACCGCCCTCGACCCGTCGGTTCATGGCTCGTGCGCGGCAGCGTCGCATGCGTGCGGCACTGCCGTGGGCGGTGGGCGCCGGGGCGCTCGCGCTGGCCGGGCTCGTCGCCTGGACGGTGCTCGGCACCGGGCTGTTCGGGGTCCGGGAGGTGCGTGTGGAGGGTGCCGACCTGGTCACCCCGGTGCAGGTGCACGACGCGGTCGCGGTGCCGGACGGCGTGCCGCTGGCCCGGGTGGATCTGGCTGCCGCCGCCCGCCGGGTGGGCACGCTGCCGGCGGTGGAGCGGGCCACTGTCTCCCGGGACTGGCCCGACGCGCTCGTGGTGCGGGTGACCGAGCGGACCCCGGTGGCCGCGGTGCCGCAGGGGGAGGCGTTCGCCCTGATCGACAGCAGCGGGGTGGCGTTCCGGACGGTGGACCGACGCCCCGCCGAGCTGCCGCAGGTGACGGTGATCCGGCCGGCCGCCGACGACCCGGGCACCCGGGCCGCGCTGGAGGTCCTCACCGCGCTGACCCCGCGGCTGCGTGCCGAGTTGGTGGACGTCCGGGTGGAGGGGTTGGCTCGGATCAGCCTGCGGTTGAAGGGGAATCGGACGGTGGTCTGGGGGGACGCGACGCGGGGTACGGACAAGGCCCGGGTGGCCACCGCCCTGTTGGGCGAGGACGCCGCGCGGATCGACGTGAGCGCGCCGGACGTGGTGACCTTCCGCTGACCGGAGAGCGGCGTGGAGGGTGAGCCGTCGCTCTCGGCCCGGCGACACGCCGGGCGGGTCCTTGGCTCATCGCGCGGTGGCGCTTACGTTGCCCCGAAGAGGTTCAGTGGTTGACATAACTGTAAGCCTCTAGTAGAGGGTGAGGGTTCACCCCTGACTCTCGCTGGTGACAGCTGTCGTCGGCCGCTGGTCTGGCCACGCCGTACCCGGTCGGCCGAAGCCAATCTCGAAGGAAAGGACCGGAGATGACACCTCCGCACAACTACCTGGCGGTCATCAAGGTCGTCGGCATCGGCGGAGGCGGCGTCAACGCCGTCAACCGGATGATCGAGGTTGGGCTCAAGGGCGTCGAGTTCATCGCGATCAACACAGATGCCCAGGCGCTGCTGATGAGTGACGCCGACGTCAAGCTCGACGTCGGCCGGGAGCTGACCCGTGGCCTGGGGGCCGGGGCCAACCCGGACGTCGGCAAGAACGCCGCCGAGGACCACCGCGACGAGATCGAGGAGGTGCTCAAGGGCGCCGACATGGTCTTCGTGACCTGCGGTGAGGGTGGCGGCACCGGCACCGGCGGTGCGCCGGTGGTCGCCAACATCGCCCGCAAGCTCGGCGCGCTGACCATCGGCGTGGTGACCCGGCCGTTCTCCTTCGAGGGCAAGCGCCGCCAGGTGCAGGCCGAGACGGGAATAGACGAGCTGCGCAACCAGTGCGACACGCTGATCGTGATCCCGAACGACCGGCTGCTGGCCCTGGGCGACCGCAACATCAGCATGATGGACGCGTTCCGCACGGCGGACCAGGTGCTGCTCTCCGGTGTGCAGGGCATCACCGACCTGATCACCACCCCGGGTCTGATCAACCTGGACTTCGCCGACGTCAAGAGCGTGATGAGCGGCGCCGGCAGCGCGTTGATGGGCATCGGCAGTGCCCGCGGGGAGAACCGCGCGGTCGAGGCGGCCGAGGCGGCCATCTCCAGCCCGCTGCTGGAGCAGAGCATGGACGGCGCGCGGGGCGTGCTGCTCTCCATCGCCGGCGGCTCCGACCTGGGCCTGTTCGAGATCAACGACGCCGCCCAACTGGTCACCGACGCGGCTCACCCGGACGCCAACATCATCTTCGGGGCGGTCATCGACGACGCGCTCGGCGACGAGGTGCGGGTGACCGTCATCGCGGCCGGCTTCGACGGTGGCACTCCGGCGTACAAGGCTGCCGAGCCGACCCGCAAGACCAACACCAACCAGCCGGCCCCGCAGAGCACCCCGGTGCCGCCGCCGGTCAGCAACCCGGCGCCGGCCCAGTCGCCGCGCCGCGTGCTCTTCGACGACGTGGACGTCCCCGACTTCCTCAAGAACGGGTCCTGAGCACCGCCGATGACCGACAGCTCAGCCACGCTACGACCGGACCGGCACGCCGAACTGGCGGCCGGACTGGCCCAGATCCGGTCCCGCATCGCCGACGCCTGCGCGCAGGCCGGTCGGGACCGCGCCGAGGTCACGATGATCGCCGTGACGAAGACCTACCCGGCCAGCGACGTGGTGGCGCTGGCCGGGCTCGGGGTGACCGACGTGGGGGAAAACCGCGACCAGGAGGCGGCCGGTAAGGCCGCCGAGGTGGCCGCCGCCGGGGTACGTCCCCGCTGGCACTTCATCGGCCAGTTGCAGCGCAACAAGGCCCGCTCGGTGGTCCGCTACGCCGACGCGGTGCAGTCGGTGGACAGCGTCCGGCTGGCCCGGGCGTTGGCGGCCGCGACAGTCGACCGGGAGGTGCCACTGGACGCCATGGTCCAGGTGAGCATCGACGGCGACGCGGCCCGGGGCGGTGCGCTGCCCGGCTCGGCCGATCCGGGCGCCGGGCTGGAGCCGGTGGCCGAGGCGGTCGCCGACGCGCCGGGTCTGCGTCTGGTCGGTCTGATGGCGGTGGCTCCGCTCGGATGGGAGCCGGAGCGCGCCTTCGCCCGACTCGCCGAGGTGGCCGCCGCCTTTCGGACGGTCCATCCGGGAGCCACCGGGCTGTCCGCGGGGATGAGCGGGGATTTCGACGTCGCGATCCGATACGGCGCGACACATGTACGCGTCGGTAGCGCGTTGCTCGGAATGCGTCCCACGCTGCGGTAGCCTGACCGCGAGACATGCAAATTACATCAGTGTTGTTTTCAGGAGAGCGGGGCTCCTGGTCGGGGTCGGGCACGCGACGCGAATCGCGTGCTGGGGGGATTGCGGTTCCGGTCCGATGGGCATGGTTGTCCACTCGCGACGGGCGACATGGCACGGGGGCGCGTGCCGCACGGCGGACGGAAGGGCGCGGGATGGGTGCACTGCGCAAGGCGGGGGTCTGGCTCGGTCTGGTCGAAGAAGACGACGAGCGGGCCTACGACGACGGTGGTTACGACAAGGGTGGCTACCGCGACTCGCGGTACCGGCAGAGCCGGTACGCCGAGGAGTTCGCCGACGAGGACGAGGACGACACCGAGGAGCCACCGGCTCCCCGGCCGCGCGCCACTGAGCGGGGTCGACTCTCCGAGCGGACGAGCGGGCGGTTGAGCGAGTCCGAGCGTGGTGACGGCGAGCGTGCGGAGCGGGTCGAGCGGTCCAGCGTACGGTCGATCACCCGGTCGTCGGCGGGCGAGACCTCCGGCGCGCTGTCGTACCACACCCGCGACAACCTGGCCCTCGCGCCGCAGGTCGCGCCGCGGGAACGCGCCCTTCCCGAGGAGGAGCAGCGCTACCAGATCACCACGCTGCACCCGACCACCTACCGGGAGGCGCGCACGATCGGCGAGCACTTCCGCGACGGCGTCCCGGTGATCATCAATCTCACCGAGATGGATGAGGCCGACGCCCGCCGTCTGGTTGACTTCGCGGCCGGTCTGGCGTTCGGCCTGCGCGGTACGATCGAGCGCGTGACCAATCGGGTGTTCCTGCTCTCACCGGCTAACGTCCAGGTCACCGCTGAGGACAAGGCCAAGATCGCTGAGGGCGGCTTTTTCAGTTTGAGTTGACCCCCGCCCGACCCGAGGGACGTCGCTGACCGTGTTGTCGATCTTACTGCAAGTGCTGTATCTGATCCTTTATGTCTTCCTGCTTCTTCTTCTGTCCCGGTTCGTGTTGAGCGCCGTCCTGCAGTACGGCCGTCGCTGGCAACCGGGGCGTGGCGCATCGGCAGGATTGGAATCCGTGTGGAGCGTCACTGATCCCCCTCTCAACGCGTTGAGGCGTGTGATCCCTCCGCTGCGAATTGGTACCGTGAGCATCGACCTGGCCTCCCTTGTGCTCCTGGTTATCCTGTTCGTGCTGATGGAGTTCGTGTTAGGGCCGTCGATCACGGCATCTGCCTGATGACCGACGCGCTTTCGCGGCCGCAACTGACCCGAGGAGTTTCGATGCCGCTGACCCCGGCCGACGTCCACAACGTCGCCTTCAAAAAGCCGCCGATCGGCAAGCGGGGGTATGACGAGGAGGAGGTCGACGCCTTCCTGGACGAGGTCGAGCGCGAGCTCGCCCGTCTCATCGAGGAAAACAACGAGCTGCGCGCCCAGGTGGAGCGCGGCGGCCGTGGCGGCGCCCCCGCCGGCCCCGGCGGCGACGCCCGACTGGCGGCGGAGCTCAACGACGTCAAGGCCCAACTGGACCGCGTGCAGCGCGACAAGTCGGCGGCCGAGCAGGCCGCCCGCGCGATGCAGGCCGAGCTGGAGCAGGTCCGCGCGACCGGCGGCCCGGCCGGCGGCGTCACCGGTGACGGTGAGCAGCAGGCCCTGCGCGTGCTGATGATGGCCCAGCGCACCGCCGACGACCACGTGTCCGACGCGCGCCGCGAGGCCGACCAGCTGCTGTCCGAGGCCCGCGGCAAGGCCGAGGAGGTGACCCGCGAGGCTCGCGCGAAGGCCGACGCCCTGGAGCGGGACGCCCGCCAGCGGCACCAGGAGGCCATGGGCGGCCTGGACGCCAAGCGCACGGCCCTGCAAAAGCACATCGAGGAGCTCAAGCAGTTCGAGCGTGAGTACCGCACGCGGCTCAAGGCGTACCTGGAGAGCCAGCTGCGCGACCTCGACGGTCGTGGCCAGGGCCTGGAGGCCGAGATGACCCGCTCCGAGGCAGGCCGGGTCGCCGGCGGCAACGGGCTGGCCGCTGCGGGTCTCGCCGGTTCGTACGGCGGCGGCGGGCGTTCCGGCGCCCTCGAAGCCGGACGCTGAGCGCCGGCCGGCGATCGCCTACCGCCAATGGTGACGGTCGCCGGCCCTGTCTGGACGGTACGACGCGGCGGGGGTGAGCCGTGATAGTGGCAAGTCTCCTGCTCATCCTCGTCGCGGTGGTGCTCCTGGTGCTCGGTCTGGCCGGTGGCTCCAGCTTTATGTTGATCATCTCTATCGCGGCCAGTCTGCTGGCCGCCGTGGCGTTGGTGGTGGGCGCCCGCCAGGCAGCCGCCAACCGCGCCACGGCGGATCCCGGCCGGCGGCACCCCGACGCGCCCCGCACGGCCAGCCAGGCCACCCCGGGTGTCGCGTACGGGCCGCCGCTGGTCGAGCCGGAAGTGCCGGTCCAGCACGTGCCCACGACGGCGGCGACCGACGGCACCGGGTGGCGGCAACCACCCGCGCCGCCGGTCGACGACGCGTCCCCTGCGGCCGGGCCGGTCAGCCCGGCGTCGTCGGTGGCGACGCCGACCGACGACGAGCTGGGCGACGGCGCCCCGGCCACCGACGAGCCGGCCGAGCAGTTGGTCACCCCCGCCGAGGCGGCCCGGGTGGCGCGACTGTCCGACGCCGTCCAGGTGGTGGACGGCCACCCCCGCTACCACCTCGCCAACTGCCCGCATCTGGTGGGCTTGGTGCCCGAGACGCTGCCGGTCGCCGAGGCCGCCGAGCTCGGCTTCACCCCGTGCGCCTCCTGCGCGCCGGCCACCGCCCTGCTCGCCGACGTCCGGCCGACCTGAAGCGGTGCCGGTGCCCGCACAGGACACGCTCACCGTGGCGGTACGGGTGAAGCCCGCCGCCTCCGCCGACCGGGTGGGTGGCCGCTTCGACGGTCCGCACGGTCCCGCCCTCGTGATCGCGGTGCACGATCCGGCCGTCGACGGTCGGGCGACCGAGGCGGCCCGCCGGGCCCTGGCGGCTGCCCTGGGTGTCCGGCGGTCCGCGGTCACCCTGCGCCTCGGCGCGGCCAGTCGGGACAAGCTCTTCCTCGTCGACCGGCCCAGCCCCGAGCTTCCCGAGGTGCTGCGCCGACTGCGCGACGGATCCGTCGAGTGAGGAACGTCCAGGCCGGGCAGCCGTGACGCCCGGGTTTGATGTCGCGCTGCTGCTGGGTGCGGCCGTGCTGCTGGTGGCCGTCGGCGCGGTACGCCTCTCCACCCGGCTGGGTGTGCCCAGCCTGTTGGTCTACCTGGCGCTGGGCGTGGCGATCGGCGAGAGCGGGCTGGGCATCCGCTTCGACGACGTCGAGTTGACCCGTACCCTCGGCTTCTGCGCGCTGATCGTGATCATCGCGGAGGGTGGTCTGACCGCCCGGTGGACCACGTTGCGTCCGGTGCTCGGGCTGGCGTCCGCGCTCTCCACACTCGGCGTGGTCGTGAGCATCGTGGTGGTCGGCATCGCCGTGCACCTGTTGCTGGGGCTGGACTGGCGGTTGGCGCTGCTCTACGGCGCGGTGCTCTCGTCCACCGACGCGGCGGCCGTCTTCGCCACCCTGCGCCGGCTGCGGCTGCCGCCCCGGCTGGTGGCGACGCTCGAGGCCGAGTCGGGCATGAACGACGCCCCGGTCGTGCTGCTGGTGGTGCTGCTGTCGCACCAGGGCCTGTCGCACCCGTGGTGGTACGAGGTCGGGCTGGTCTGTTACGAGTTGGGTGTCGGCGCGGCGGTCGGGGTTGGTGCGGGCGTCGCCGGCACGTGGGCGCTGCGCCGGGCCGCGCTGCCCTCGGCCGGGCTCTATCCGATCGCCGCGGTGGGCATCACCGTCCTGGCGTACGCCGCGGGGGCGGTGTTGCACGCCTCCGGGTTCCTCGCCGTCTACGTGGCCGGGGTGCTGCTGGGCAACGCCCGGTTGTCCCACCGGCAGGCGATCCTGGGCTTCGCCGACGGGCTGGCGTGGCTCGCCCAGATCGGGTTGTTCGTGTTGCTCGGTCTGCTGGTCTCGCCGGGCCGGCTGGACGCGGCGGTGCTGCCGGCGGTGGTCGCGGGGCTGGCCCTGGTGCTGCTGGCCCGCCCGCTGTCGGTGGCCGTCTCGGCGCTGCCGTTCCGGGTCGGCCTCCGCGAACAGGCGTTCCTGTCCTGGGCGGGGCTGCGCGGGGCGGTGCCGATCGTGCTGGCCACCATTCCGCTCTCCGAGCGGGTGCCCGGGGCGGAACGTCTCTTCGACGTGGTCTTCGTGCTGGTGGTGATCTTCACGCTGGTGCAGACCGGCACACTCGGGCCGTTCGCCCGCCGGCTGCGGGTGACCGCGCCGGCCGAGGCCACCGAGATCCACCTGGAGACCGCGCCACTGGAGCGGATGCGGGCGGACCTGCTGCAGTTGGAGGTGCCGCCGGGCTCGCGGTTGGCGGGCGTGCACGTCGACGAGTTGCGACTCCCGCTGGGCGCGTCGGTCACCCTGGTGCTGCGCGACGGGGTGGGCTTCGTGCCCACGCCGGGCACCCGGTTGAAGACCGGCGACAGTCTGCTGATCGTGGCGACCGCAGGGGTGCGCGACGCCGCCGAACGGCGGCTGCGGGCGGTCAGCCGGCGGGGTCGCCTGGCCCGATGGTTTGGCGAGTACGGGGATGAGGCGGTCGGTTGACCTGCTAGCGTTCCCTTTGCCCTAGTTAGGCAGGGCTAGGGGTAGTTGAGCGGTGCGACGGTGCGGCACGTTGTCGGACGCCTGTACGTTCCGTATTCTTGCCAACCTCCGGAGTGCGCGGCCAACGCTGCCGTGTGCCCCTTTTCGTCCAATTCTAGGGGACGCCGTGGTTGGCGCCCCCTGACCAGGCGCCGCGGACACGCGGCTCCCCGGCCGAGGGAGCGACCCATGGCGAAGCCAGCCGACACCAGGACCGCCGGGCGCAAGCCGGTGGCGAAGGCCACCCGCAGCACGGCGGAGACCGAGAAGATCCGGGCGGCGCTGGCGGCGCGACGGGACGAGCTTCGCGCCGAGTACGATCAGACGCTGAGCGAGATCACCGAGCTGCAGCGCGATCGGCTGACCGACTCGGCCGGGGACGACCAGGCCGACACGGGCACCAAGACGCTCGAGCGGGAGCAGGAGATCTCTCTCGCCAACAGCATCCTGGAACGAACCACACAGGTCGAGCGCGCTCTGGAGCGTCTCGACGAGGGTGGTTACGGCTGGTGCGAGCGGTGCGGCAACCCGATCCCGGTCGAGCGCCTCGCCGCCTTCCCGTCGGCCACCCAGTGTGTGACGTGCAAGCAGCTGGAGGAGCGGCGCTGAGGTCCGTTCCCCGGCGGCGATGAGACGGTGAGCGATCACCGCCGAGACACCTCGATGGGGAGCGCATGACCGCAGCACCGTCCGCCGAACCCGGCAGCACCGACCCGGGCGGCGGCACACGCCGTTCCCGGGCCGTCGCGATCCTCGCCGGAGTCGCACTGGTGGCCCTGCTGGCCGACCTGGTCACCAAGCACCTCGCGCTTGCCGCGTTGACCGACCGGGAACCGGTCCGGCTGCTCGGCGGGGCCGTCTACCTGAGTCTGACCCGCAACAGTGGTGCCGCCTGGAGCATCGGCGCCGACCACACCTGGGTCTTTCCGCTGATCACCATCGGTGTGGTCGGCTGGATCGTCTGGATGGCCCTGCGGCTGCGCTCACTGCCCTGGGCGATCTGCCTCGGCCTGGTGTTGGGCGGCGCGCTGGGCAACCTCGTCGACCGGATCTTCCGGGCCCCCGCGCCCTTCCACGGCCACGTGGTCGACATGATCAGCCTGTTCGACCCGTACGGCCAGGTCTGGCCGGTGTTCAACCTGGCCGACAGCTCGCTGGTCTGCGGTGTGCTGCTGGCCGTGCTGCTGGAGCTGACCGGCCGTCAGCGTGACGGCGGGCGGGCCGGCCGCGACGGCGACCCGACAGAGACGGACGCCGTGCCGGGCGCCGACCAGCGGGAGCGGGCATGACCTCCGCGTTCGCCGCTGGCGGCGACCACCGTTCCCTCCCCGTCCCGGACGGCCTCGACGGGATGCGCCTGGACCAGGCGGTGTCCCGACTGTTCGGGCTCTCCCGCACCGCCGCCGCGGCCCTTGTCGACGCCGGGGACGCGCTTGTCGACGGCACCTCCCGGGCCAACTCGCACAAGGTCAAGGCCGGCTCCTGGCTGGAGGTGACGCTGCCCGCCCCTGTCGCACCCCCGACCGTGGTGCCGCAGGCGGTGCCCGGCCTGCGGGTGGTCTACGCCGACGACGACATCGTGGTGGTGGACAAGCCGGTGGGTGTCGCCGCACATCCCAGCCCCGGATGGACCGGCCCGACGGTGATCGGCGCGCTCGCCGCGATCGGGCACCGCATCTCCACCAGTGGCGCCGCCGAACGGCAGGGCGTGGTGCACCGACTCGACGTGGGCACCACCGGGATCATGGTGGTGGCCAAGAGCGAGCAGGCGTACACGGCGTTGAAGCGGGCCTTCAAGTACCGCGAGGTGGACAAGGGCTACCACGCGGTGGTGCAGGGTCACCTGGACCCGCTGCGCGGCACCGTCGACGCGCCGATCGACAGGCACCCCACCCACGACTACCGCTGGGCGGTGGTCTCCGGCGGCAAGCCGAGCATCACCCACTACGACACGCTGGAGGCGTTCCCGGCGGCCAGCCTGGTCGACGTCCGACTGGAGACCGGCCGGACCCACCAGATCCGGGTGCACTTCTCCACCATGCGGCACCCGTGCGTGGGTGACCTGACCTACGGTGCCGATCCCACCCTCTCGGCCCGTCTCGGCCTGGCCCGACAGTGGCTGCACGCCCGCGAACTGAGCTTCCTGCACCCCCGAACGGGGGACGAGGTCCGGTTCGTCAGCGACTACCCTGACGATCTGGACCGCGCGCTCCAGATCCTGCGTGACTGAGCGGCGACCGCCCGACACCGATCCGACGAGGGGATCCCGCCCGTGCGCGCCGGCAACCTGCTGCGGCAGCTGGACCAGCGGTTGCTGCCGCCGCTGACCCGGGCCGTGGCTCGGCTGGGTGACCGGTCGGCGCGGTCCGGGGTGCTCACCTGGGCGGCCGCGTTGTCCGCGGCGGCGGTGCTGGGGACCGCGCTCTGGGCCGCCGACGAGACTCCGGTCGGCGACCGGACGGTGGGCGAGGTGACCCGGGTCGGCGTCTCCGACGGCGACTCCGTGCCCGGATACCTGCGTTCCGCCGCCGCCGACCTGGCCGCGCTGTCCGAGTCGACAGCGGCCGCCGAGGACGGGACCTACGCGCTTGTCACGCTCGTCGCGTACCTGCCGCCGCAGCGCCTGGCGACGGTGCTCGGCGACGTGCCGGTCTCGGCGGTCTTCGGGCGGGTCCCGCTGCCCGGGCGACAGACCGAGATCGTCAGGATTCCCGCGCTGCGGCTGCCGGACGACGTGGTCGCCGGGATGGACCAGGTGGCGGCCCGCAAGGACACCGAAGCCGCCGACTACCGGGCCCGGGCCGCCGCGGTCGACGGCGAGGGTGTGGACCAGCAAGAGCTGCGGGCCCGTTACGCCAGCGGCGCCGAGGTGGCGACCGCCGAGGCGGCCGCGTACCGCACCGGCTGCGCCTGCGTCTACGCGGCGGTGGTCCGCGCGGCACCCGTGGTGTTGCGGGTCATGGCGGCCCGCCCGGACGTGCGGGCGGTCGACCCCGCCCCCGAGGTGTACCGGTTGGACCGCACTGTCTTCCTGCCGCCCCTGCCCGAGCAGCGGGACGTGGTACGCCCGCCGGCCGACACCGGCCCGAGCGCCGAGCCGACTCCGCCGGGGCGGTCCGAGCCGGCACCGGACCCACCGGCGCCCTCGGCGTCGATGGGCGAATCGTCGGAACCCGCACCGGTCGTGACGACCCCGTTACCCACGCCGGCGTCGGCGGAAGCCACCGAGACAGCGCCGCCGGGCGTCACCACCTCGCCGGACACCACCGCCGTCGACCCGCCGACGCCCACCTCGTCGTGATCTGCGTCGGCTGGTGTGCGTTCTGAGGTGTGGTCCGAATAGGGTTTGCTTCGTAGCCTGTCAGACGGAGATCGATGGCGCTGGGAGGGCGGGCCGTGGAGGGCAGTGAGACCGGCTGGGGCCGGCCGGCCGAACCAGCGCCGCGGTGGCGCGCGTTGTTGGACCGCGCCCGGCTGGGCGGTCGCGGCGCGGAGCAGACCGAGCCGGAGCGGCGGGCCGACGAGACGCCGCCGGACCCGCTGCCACGACGCGCGGCCCCGAACGGGTACGCCGGGCGGGCACCCGCCGTCGGGCATCCGGCCGAGTTGTCGTACGGCGCGGACCCCGCCTACCGGGCCGAGGGGACCTACCGCGTCGACCCCGCCTACCGGGCCGAGCCGGCGTACCGGTCGGATCCCGGCTACGGGGCCGAGCCGGCGTACCGGTCGGAACCGGCGTACCGGGCCGAGCCCGCGTACCGGGCCGAGCCGGCCTATCGCGTCGAGCCGGACTACCGGGCCGAGCCGGGCTACCGCGCTGAGCCGGACTACCGGGCGGAGCCGGGCTACCGCGCTGAGCCGGACTACCGGGCGGAGCCGGGCTACCGCGCTGAGCCGGACTACCGGGCGGAGCCGGGCTACCGCGCTGAGCC